>NZ_JBHZPG010000016.1:0-107454 GCF_042788005.1 Peribacillus sp. YIM B13472 | reverse complement strand
GTTGGGGGTTTCCCCCTGTGAGAGTAGGACGCCGCCAAGCCATTTAAAAAGATCAGCCATCCGGCTGGTCTTTTTTTGTATTGATATATTTTCAGCTTTCAGGTCGACTAGTTCGGCCTGTGGACTAATCTAGTCGACCTGAAACGAAATAGTTAAACCCGCAGACTATTAATTCCGACCAAAATTGGAAAAGTCGACCTGTAGATTAATTTTTTCGACCTGAAATGAAATGAATCGACCTGCAGCTTATTTAATTCAACCTATCGTTAACATTTGAATTGAAAAAATTCATGAGAGCAAGATACGAATATGTACCGATCATGGAGCAATGGTTAATTTCATGAATCAGGCTATAGTAAATCAAAGGGGGAGAAGGGCAGGATAATGAAGGGAATGCATAATTTATGAGCGTAGGGCTTTAACTGAAGACAGGGATATCATAATTTGAGGCATTATGGAATTTTCAATGATGAAAACGGTTTTATTGAAAGGTATTCTTGTCTTTACTTGTTCTTTTCATTATACTAGGAAGAATTTATTGTTGATGAAGAACTTATTATTGATCATAATGCAAGTTGGATGCTAAGGAAGAAGACAGACAAAATAGAATTATGGAAGGGATCGGTATTGTGAGTAAAAAGAGTAAGGAAAAGTTTGAAGTCATCGAGGGCGAGACGATCGGTGAGTGTTTAGATCGAATTAAAGCGGCAGGATACTTTCCTGTAAGGCGGATGGAGGAGCCTATCTTTGCCGAGAGAATCGAGAATGGCAAAGTCCAATATGTGCCAGTTGATCGAAAAATTGTATTCGAAGCAAAATTAATTGAGTAAAACACGAACGATTAATTAATATCATGTAAAAATATTCGATTTTAACTTGACATTAAAATGGCCGGAAGGTAAGATGAAGTTACATTAATACATCTCATATAATCATGGGGATATGGCCCAAAAGTTTCTACCTGATGACCGTAAATCATCGGACTATGAGAAAAGCATCTGACTATTTCGGAAACTAGCCAAGTCTTTTTGTACTTTTTCAAAAAGGCTTTCTTTTCCGGACAGGTTGCTTTCTCGATGAGGAAGCAACCTGTCCGGTTTTTTTATTACATGTTATAGATAATGATAAGCGTCCGTCTGCGTACTCGGGACGCCATAATATGAGTGTTGGAGGGAAAGATGATATGAAACCGCAAGTTGGGGTTATTATGGGAAGTGTCTCGGATTGGGAAACGATGAAATACGCTTGTGAATCATTGGAACAGCTTGAGATTCCCTATGAAAAAAGAGTCGTTTCCGCCCACCGGACGCCGGATTTACTATTTGAATATGCAGAGAGTGCAAAAGAGAGAGATATTAAAGTGATTATTGCCGGTGCAGGCGGGGCTGCACATCTTCCAGGTATGACCGCCGCTAAAACGATTGTCCCTGTGATTGGCGTGCCAATACAGTCGAAGGCATTAAATGGGATGGATTCGTTATTATCGATTGTTCAAATGCCTGGTGGCGTACCGGTTGCAACGGTTGCGATCGGGAAAGCGGGCGCAGTCAATGCCGGTTTGTTTGCGGCTCAAATATTAGCAGCTTTTGATTCTGACATTGCTGATAGGTTAGAGGCTTTACGAAACGAAACCAGAGAAAAGGTGTTACAGAGCAGTGAACAACTTAAATAATACAGTCATTTTACCGGGACAGACCATTGGAATAATCGGCGGTGGGCAATTGGGCAGGATGATGGCCTTATCGGCTAAGGCATCGGGCTTTAAGATAGCGGTCCTTGAGCCGACTGCAGAAGGTCCATGTGCTCAAGTGGCGGATATTGAAATCACTGGTGCTTATGATGATATCGAAGCATTGAAAAGATTAGCTGAGGTCAGTGACGTCATAACATACGAGTTTGAAAATATCAGTTCAGCAGCCCTGGATTGGTTAAAGCAACATGCATTTCTTCCACAGGGCTCAGAATTATTAAAGCTGACACAGGATAGATTGACGGAAAAAAAAGCCATTTCTGATGCAGGAGCTTCTGTTGCTCCATATCAGGAAATACAGGATATTTCAGAAATTTACCTTCATATAGAGAAATTAGGGTACCCTAGTGTGTTAAAAACGACCCGGGGCGGTTATGATGGAAAAGGGCAGTTGGTCATTAAGGAAAAAGCCGATATCAAAAAGGCTGAATCCCTGCTCAAAACAGGTAAATGTGTGCTGGAAGCCTGGATTCCTTTCGTAAAAGAAATCTCCATTATCGTGACGCGCAAGGCAAATGGCGAGGCAAGTCATTTTCCGATTGCGGAAAACATTCATATTGAAAACATTCTTCATAAAAGTATTGTTCCCGCCCGTATTAGTCAACAAGCTGAACGGAAAGCTATTAATGAAGCTTTGCAGCTTGCAGAGAAACTTGATTTGGTGGGGACATTGGCAGTCGAGATGTTTTTAACCGCTAAGGATGAGATCATTATTAATGAATTAGCGCCAAGACCTCATAACTCAGGCCATTATACAATGGAAGCATGTGAGACTTCACAGTTCGAACAGCATATAAGGGCTGTCTGCAATTGGCCGCTCGGAAATACGGAGTTATTGAAGCCTGTGGTAATGATAAACATCCTTGGTGAGCATATCGAGCCCCTAATGGATGAAATTCCGACGCTTTCAGATTGGAAGGTTCACCTTTACGGTAAGAAAGAAGCCAAGCTTAAGCGGAAAATGGGTCATGTGAATATTTTACGTCCAACTATTGAGGAAGCTCTTTTGGAAAGTGATCGAAGCAAAATATGGAATCAACAGGTTGAAACGGAGGAAGTAAAATGATTGAACGTTATACCCGCCCAGAGATGGGAAACATTTGGACAGAAAAGAACCGCTTTAATGCGTGGTTGGAAGTTGAAATCTTAGCTTGTGAAGCATGGTCTGAATTAGGTGTCATTCCAAAAGAAGATGTGAAGCTTCTTCGTGAAAATGCCACATTCGATGTGGACCGTATCAATGAAATCGAAAAAGATACACGCCACGATGTTGTTGCTTTTACACGTGCGGTTTCTGAAACGTTGGGTGAAGAACGGAAATGGGTCCATTACGGACTGACTTCCACTGATGTGGTGGATACAGCTCTTTCATATGTGATAAAGCAAGCGAATGAGATCCTTGCCAAGGATTTAAATAACTTCGTTGAGATTCTGAAAAATAAAGCGAGAGAACATAAATACACGGTTCAAATGGGGCGTACACATGGAGTTCATGCTGAGCCGACCACTTTTGGGTTGAAACTGGCTCTTTGGTATCAAGAAATGAAACGCAATGTCGAACGTTTTGAAGAAGCAAGAAAGAACATAGAGGTTGGGAAAATCTCTGGAGCTGTCGGAACTTACGCAAACATCGACCCGTTCGTTGAAAAATTCGTTTGTGAAAAGCTTGGCCTTGAAGCAGCGCCAATTTCAACACAAACATTGCAGCGCGATCGCCACGCACATTATATGAGCACATTGGCTTTAATAGCGACATCAATTGAAAAGTTCGCAGTGGAAATTCGCGGCTTGCAAAAAAGTGAAACACGCGAAGTGGAAGAATTCTTTGCAAAAGGACAAAAAGGATCTTCGGCAATGCCTCATAAACGGAATCCAATCGGTTCTGAAAATATGACGGGTATGGCTCGTGTAATCCGCGGTTACATGATGACAGCATATGAGAATGTGCCATTATGGCATGAACGTGACATTTCACATTCTTCTGCTGAGCGCATCATCTTGCCGGATGCAACGATCGCCTTAAACTACATGCTGAACCGTTTCAGCAACATAGTGAAGAACTTGACCGTTTATCCAGAAAATATGAAACGCAATATGGACCGTACGCTGGGATTGATTTTCTCACAACGTGTGCTGCTTTCCCTTATCGATAAAGGACTTGTCCGTGAAGAAGCTTATGATACGGTTCAGCCGAAAGCGATGGAAGCATGGGAGCTTCAGGTTCCATTCCGAAGCCTGATCGAAAAGGATGATAAAATCACAAGCTTGCTTACGAAAGAAGAACTTGATGATTGTTTCGATCCTACACATCACCTGAAAAATGTTGATGTAATCTTTGATCGTTTAGGTTTATAAAAGTGAAGGCGGCAAACATGGCACCTCTAAACGGTGATATGTTTGCCAAGCCTGATCAATGGTAGGAAGATTCATAATATTCACAATGTGGGGGTCTGGACAGATGGAAAAACGAGAATTGTTGTATGAAGGAAAAGCGAAACAGATTTTTGCAACGGACAACAGTGAAATAGTATGGGTGGAATACAAGGATTCGGCAACAGCGTTCAATGGCGAGAAGAAGTCAGAGATTGCCGGAAAAGGTAAGTTGAATAATCAAATTACTAGCTTACTCTTTTCAAAGCTTGCCCAAGAAAATATCCCGTCCCATTTTATTGAAAAGCTTTCCGAACGGGAGCAGCTAGTCAAGAGGGTATCCATCATTCCGCTTGAAGTAGTTGTCAGAAATACGGCTGCCGGCAGTTTTTCTAAAAGGACTGGCATTGAAGAAGGCCAGCCGCTCAAGAAAACGCTGATAGAGTTTTACTATAAAGATGACGAGCTCGGAGATCCTCTGTTAACGGAAGACCATATTGAAGAATTGGAACTTGCAAGCAAGGAAGATGTAGCCATTTTAAAAGAAAAGGCACAAGAAATCAGTATCGTCTTAACTTCCTTCTTTAAAGAATTGGACATTAAATTGATTGATTTTAAATTAGAGTTCGGCAAAACCCCGAATGGAGACATTCTGCTGGCAGATGAAATTTCACCTGATACTTGCCGATTATGGGATATAAACACGAACGAAAAGTTAGACAAGGATGTATTCCGCCGTAATTTAGGCAGTTTAACAGATGCTTACGAAAAAATACTAGCAAAGTTGGAGGGCACTCAACATGTATAAGGTTAAGGTATATATCACACTACGCGAAAGTGTACTAGATCCACAGGGAGCAGCAGTGCAACAATCACTTCATAGCTTGACATATAACGAAGTTAGTGATGTTCGAGTGGGGAAATACATTGAACTTACAATTAAAGATACGGATCGTGATTTAGATCAACTTGTGAAGGAAATGTGTGAAAAACTATTGGCCAATACGGTAATTGAAGCTTACCGTTATGATGTTGAGGAGGTTATCACCCAATGAAATTTGCTGTCATAGTTTTCCCTGGTTCCAATTGTGATGTCGATATGTACCATGCGATAAAGGATGCACTTGGGGAAGAAGTGGAGTATGTTTGGCACTCTACAGACAATCTAGATCAGTATGACGGGATTCTCCTTCCAGGAGGTTTCTCTTATGGAGACTATTTACGCTCTGGAGCAATTGCACGATTTTCGAATGTAATGGCCGAAGTCGTAAAAGCGGCACAAGCAGGAAAACCTGTCTTGGGTGTCTGCAATGGTTTTCAGATTTTACTTGAAGCAGGACTTTTACCTGGAGCGATGCGCCGTAATGAAGGCTTGAAATTCATTTGCCGCAATGTAGGATTGAGGGTTGAAAATAATCAATCGATGTTCACGACAGGATATGAATTAAATGAAACGATTACGATCCCGGTTGCCCATGGTGAAGGGAATTACTACTGCGATAATGAGACATTGGCTGAATTAAAACAAAATAACCGCATCTTGTTCACGTATGATGGTGAAAATCCAAACGGAAGCTTGGAACAGATAGCGGGAATTACAAATGAACAAGGAAATGTCCTCGGTATGATGCCTCATCCCGAACGTGCTGTTGATTCGCTGCTTGGCAGTAAAGACGGCTTAAAGATTTTTCAATCCATCGTAAAAAACTGGAGGGAATCACATGTTATTACAGCTTGAACCAAGTCCGGAAAAAATTAAATCGGATCGTTTGTACGCAACTATGGGACTATCCGATGATGAATTTGCAATGGTGGAGAAAATCTTAGGCAGACTGCCGAATTATACGGAAACTGGATTGTTTTCGGTTATGTGGTCAGAGCATTGTTCCTACAAAAATTCGAAACCCATCTTAAGGAAGTTCCCGATTACAGGGGAGAAAGTGCTACAAGGTCCTGGTGAAGGAGCAGGTATCGTTGATATCGGTGACGATCAGGCAGTCGTTTTTAAAATTGAAAGTCATAACCACCCTTCGGCAATAGAACCTTATCAAGGTGCTGCTACTGGTGTCGGCGGTATTATCCGTGATGTCTTCTCCATGGGTGCCCGTCCGATTGCGATGTTGAACTCGCTTCGTTTTGGTGAGTTAGACAATGATCGCGTGAAATATTTATTTAAAGAAGTGGTTGCCGGGATTGCAGGATACGGGAATTGTATCGGAATTCCAACTGTCGGCGGAGAAATTCAATTTGATCCATCGTATGAAGGGAATCCTCTAGTCAATGCCATGTGTGTAGGTTTGATTGATCATAAGGACATTAAAAAAGGCCAAGCGCATGGAGTGGGCAACACAGTGATGTATGTGGGTGCCAAAACTGGACGTGATGGAATCCATGGAGCAACATTTGCATCTGAAGAGCTATCAGAGTCTTCAGAAGAAAAACGGCCTGCCGTACAAGTAGGCGATCCATTCATGGAGAAACTGCTTTTGGAAGCATGCCTTGAATTGATTCAAAATGATGCGCTTGTTGGTATTCAGGATATGGGAGCAGCGGGTCTTACAAGCTCATCTGCCGAGATGGCGAGTAAAGCTGGATCCGGAATAAAAATGAATCTTGATTTGATACCGCAGCGTGAAACGGGAATGACAGCATATGAAATGATGCTTTCTGAATCACAAGAACGGATGCTGATCGTTGTCACAAAAGGACGCGAACAGGAAATCGTCGACTTGTTTACGAAATATGACCTAGAAGCGGTTGCTGTTGGTGAAGTAACGGATGATAAAAATCTAACACTTTCCCATCAAGGTGAAATCGTTGCTGAGGTTCCGGTTGATGCATTGGCTGAAGAAGCTCCGATTTATCATAAGCCATCTGCAGAACCGCAATATTTCCGTGATTTCCAAAGCATGACGGCAGAAGTGCCAGTCATTGAAGATTATAAAGAAACATTGGTATCACTATTGAAGCAACCGACAATTTCGAGTAAGGAATGGGTTTACGACCAATATGATTACATGGTCCGCACGAATACAGTCGTCTCACCTGGATCGGATGCGGCGGTAGTGCGTGTACGTGGTACGAATAAGGCCCTTGCCATGACGACGGATTGCAACTCCCGCTTTATTTATCTAGATCCTGAAACAGGTGGCAAAATCGCAGTGGCTGAAGCAGCCCGTAACATCATTTGCTCGGGTGCAGAGCCTTTGGCGATTACGGATTGCTTGAATTTTGGGAATCCAGAAAAACCTGAAATATTTTGGCAACTGGAAAAAGCGGCAGACGGTATGAGTGAAGCTTGCAGAAGCTTAAGTACTCCTGTAATAGGCGGAAACGTTTCCCTTTACAATGAAACGAATGGTGAAGCGATTTATCCGACACCTGTAGTTGGGATGGTTGGTCTAGTCAGTGACCTTCAGCACATCACTACACAAACATTTAAAAATGAATCCGATTTGATTTATGTGGTAGGCGAAGCGAAAGTTGAATTTGGAGGCAGTGAATTACAGAAGATGCTCGAGGGTAAAATCTTTGGACGCGCTCCAGAACTTGATTTGGCCATTGAACAAAAACGTCAGCAGCAAATTCTAACTGCAATCCAAAAAGGACTTGTTGCATCAGCCCATGACCTTTCGGAAGGCGGTTTGGCAGTGGCTTTAGCTGAATCTTTATTCGGGGCTAGCAAACTTGGGGCAAAAGTGAATATAACCGGCGAACCAGTATCCGAATTATTCAGTGAAACGCAATCGCGATTCTTACTGTCCATCAATCCTGAAAACCAAGCGGCATTTGAAGCACTTGTTGAAGATGCAATATGCATAGGTTCAGTAACGGCTGATAATAAATTAGTCGTGGAGACAAGCGGTGATAGCAAAGTATTGAAAGCGGACGTTGAAGATTTACAAACAGCTTGGAAGGGAGCCATACCATGCTTGCTGAAATAAGAAGCCTAAACGAAGAGTGTGGTGTTGTTGGAGTCTGGGGACATCCCGATGCTGCACAGCTTGCTTACTACGGTTTGCATAGCTTGCAACATCGTGGTCAAGAGGGAGCAGGCATCGTCGTGACGGATGGTGAGCAGATGTCCATCTCTAAGGGCGAAGGACTTGTCACAGAGATATTCACTGCCGAAAAAATGCAGGCACTTTCCGGTACCGGAAAAGCGGCAATCGGCCATGTCCGTTATACAACGGCAGGCGGCGGCGGGTACCAAAATGTTCAGCCTTTCTTGTTCAATTCGCATACAGGAGGGCTGGCACTTGCCCATAATGGGAATATCGTCAATGCCCATCAGTTAAAAGCACAGCTTGAAGGACAGGGAAGCATTTTTCAAACGACTTCTGATACGGAAGTTCTGGCACATCTGATTAAACGCTCCGGCTACTCTGATGTAAGAGATTCCGTGAAGAACAGTTTAAGCATGCTGAAGGGAGCCTATGCCTTTGTCATCATGACCGAAAACCAAATGATCATGGCAAGAGATCCGCATGGCTTCCGTCCACTTTCCTTGGGGAAAATAGGCGATGCTTATTTCGCTGCATCAGAAACATGTGCACTTGATATTGTAGGTGCAGAATTCATCCGCGATATTGAGCCGGGTGAACTCGTTGTCATTAATGATGAGGGAATCACATCCGAGTACTTTTCACTTTCCAGCCAGCAGGCAATGTGCACGATGGAGTACGTGTATTTCTCCCGTCCGGATAGCAACATTGATGGTATCAATGTCCATACGGCACGAAAAAACCTTGGCAAGCAAATGGCACTGGAAACCAAAATTGAAGCCGATGTAGTTACAGGTGTACCTGATTCCAGCATTTCGGCAGCGATTGGCTATGCTGAAGCTGCAGGCATTCCCTATGAAATGGGTTTAATAAAAAATCGGTATGTTGGACGGACGTTCATTCAGCCATCACAAAGTCTGCGTGAACAAGGCGTGAAGATGAAACTATCACCTGTAAGAGGGGTAGTGGAAGGTAAGCGGGTCATAATGGTTGATGATTCAATCGTCCGTGGGACAACGAGCAGAAGGATTGTCCGCATGTTAAAAGATGCTGGAGCGAAAGAAGTGCATGTAGTAATCAGCTCACCACCGATCAAGAATCCATGTTTTTATGGCATAGACACGTCTAAAAAGGAAGAACTGATTGCGAGCTCTAAATCGGTGGAGGAAATAAGGGAAATCATCGGTGCTGATTCATTAACTTTTTTAAGTGTAGAAGGTATGGTCGAAGCAATTGGACGACCGTTTCCTGGAGAAACGCGCGGTTCATGCCTAGCTTGTTTCACCGGAAATTATCCGACTGAAATTTTTGAATACGAACGAGAAAAAACAAAATGTTAATCAAGTCGGCAATGATGATTGATTTTCGGAGGAGGATTTCAAATGGCTAATGCATATAAACAGGCTGGTGTGGATATTGAGGCTGGTTATGAAGCGGTAAATCGAATGAAAAAACATGTAAAGCGCACATTTCGTCCAGAAGTAATGAATGGTCTTGGCGGTTTCGGAGGCATGTTTGATTTATCTTCCTTGAACCTTAAAGAACCTGTGCTCATTTCAGGTACGGATGGAGTGGGTACAAAACTTTTGTTGGCGTTCATGATGGATAAACACGATACAATTGGAGTGGATTGTGTAGCTATGTGCGTCAATGATGTTGTCGTTCAAGGTGCTGCACCTTTATACTTTTTAGATTATATTGCCTGCGGTAAAGCAGATCCTGAACGAATTGAAATGATCGTCAAAGGAATTGCAGATGGCTGTGAGCAGGCAGGCTGTGCTTTAATCGGCGGAGAAACGGCTGAAATGCCTGGCATGTACGAGACGGAAGAATACGATGTTGCAGGTTTTACTGTAGGTGCCGTTGAAAAATCACGTCTAATTACTGGTGAAGCAATTTCAGCGGGTGACGTCGTTATTGGGCTCGCTTCAAGCGGAATCCACAGTAATGGGTATTCCCTTGTTCGTAAAATACTTCTTGAAGACTCAGGTATGGGGCTTCATGACTTCGTTCCGGAACTGGATTGCAAGTTGGGAGAAGAATTATTAAAACCGACAAAAATCTATGTGAAGTCCGTTTTATCGACGTTGGAAAAATTTGAAGTTAATGGTCTTGCCCATATCACTGGTGGAGGATTCATCGAGAATATTCCTCGTATTCTTCCTGAAGGATGCGGTGTTGAAATCGAGCACGGAAGCTGGGAAATTCCAACTATATTCTCATTCCTTGAAGAAAAAGGGAATCTTGTAAAAGAGGAAATGTTCAATATCTTCAATATGGGAATCGGAATGACGGCCGTCGTGAAAAAAGAAGTGGCATCCGATGTGCTAGCCCACCTACGTTCTTGCGGTGAAGAAGCCTCAGTTATTGGAACGGTTGTGGATGGAAATGGAGTGTCGTTCAAATAATGAAACGCCTTGCTGTCTTTGCATCAGGTAACGGTAGTAATTTTCAATCAATTGCTGAAGCAATAAAAATTGGAAAGTTAGAGGCGGAAATCTGTCTTGTCGTTTGCGATCGTGAAGACGCATATGTGCTTGAGAGAGCTAAGCTTGAGAATATTGATTCTTTCTCCTTTTCAGCGAAGAATTACTCGAACAAGACTGTGTACGAATCGGAAATCCTCGAAAAACTTCGCCAGTATGAGATAGAATTTATCATTCTGGCTGGTTATATGCGTTTGATCGGTCCGACATTATTACAAAAGTATTCACAGAGGATTGTGAACATCCACCCTTCACTTCTGCCTAGTTTTCCAGGCAAGGATGCAATTGGCCAGGCTTTTGACGCCGGAGTGAAGGAAACGGGGGTAACGGTTCATTATGTCGATGATGGAATGGACACAGGACCGGTCATTGCCCAAAAGGCAGTGCCAATTCTTGAGGGGGATACGAAAGACATCCTTCAAAAAAGGATTCAGGAAATGGAGCATGACTTGTATCCGTCAGTTTTGCAGGAGCTATGCCACAAGAAACTTACTTAATGGAGGGACCAACATAACATGAAGAAACGTGCATTAATTAGTGTATCGGATAAAACAGGTATCGTAGAATTTGCTCAAGGTTTAATTGAAGCAGGTTTTGAAATCATTTCTACAGGCGGTACCAAAAAAACGCTGCAGGATAATGGTATTGAGGTAATTGGAATCAGTGATGTCACCGGTTTCCCGGAAATATTGGATGGACGTGTTAAAACACTTCACCCGAATGTCCATGGAGCAGTGTTGGCAAAACATGATGACAAAAGTCACGCAGCACAGCTTGCAGAACATAATATTGAACCCATTCAACTTGTCTGTGTGAACCTATATCCATTCCAAGCGACTATTTCCAAACCGGAAGTAACTGTGGAAGATGCTATTGAAAACATCGATATCGGTGGACCGACAATGCTTCGTTCTTCTGCTAAAAACCACGAATATGTGACTGTTATCGTTGATTCCAATGATTATCCTACCGTATTGGCTGAGCTGAAACAAAACGGCGGGGTATCAAAAACCACGAATCGCCGCCTGGCTGCAAAAGTTTTCCGCCATACAGCAGCATATGATGCCGTTATTTCAGAGTATATGACAGAGCTTGCCGATGAAGAAAATCCTGAATCATTGACTGTTACCTATGAATTGAAACAGTCGCTTCGTTATGGGGAAAATCCACATCAAAAAGCCGCATTCTATAAAAAACCGCTTGGTTCCGTTTTCTCAATTGCAGAAGCGAATCAATTACATGGAAAAGAACTTTCATACAACAACATTAATGATGCTGATGCAGCACTTCAAATCGTTAAGGAATTCAATGAGCCGGCTGCCGTTGCAGTCAAACATATGAATCCTTGCGGCGTCGGTGTCGGTGCGACCATTTTGGAAGCATATGAAAAAGCTTATGAGGCAGATGCCACTTCCATTTTCGGCGGGATCATCGCTTTGAACCGTGAAGTTGATAAGGCGACTGCGGAGAAGCTTCATGAAATTTTCCTTGAAATCATCATTGCTCCTGGATTTACACAAGAGGCAGTGGAAGTATTGACAAGCAAGAAAAACCTTCGTTTATTAACAATCGATTTCGACGCGGTTAAAAAGCCTGAACGCAAATTGACATCCATTGAAGGCGGATTACTTATTCAAGATCGGGATGCACATAGCTTAAAGGATGCTGAGATAAAAGTGGCAACGAAACGTGAGCCTACCCCTGAAGAGTGGAAAGCCATGGAGCTTGGCTGGAAAATCGTGAAACATGTCAAGTCGAATGCAATAGTGGTTAGTAACGATCAAATGACATTAGGTGTTGGCGCAGGTCAAATGAACCGTGTGGGAGCTGCAAAAATTGCTCTGGAACAAGCTGGGGAAAGAGCGACAGGAAGTGCATTGGCATCAGATGCTTTCTTCCCGATGGATGATACTGTAGAAGCTGCAGCGAAAGCGGGCGTCACGGCAATCATTCAGCCTGGTGGATCTGTTAAAGATGAGGATTCAATCAAGAAAGCTGATGAATATGGGATTACGATGGTGTTTACAGGAATTCGTCACTTTAAACATTAATCAAAAATGAGGTGCGATAATGAATGTATTAGTAATTGGCCGGGGCGGCAGGGAGCATGCCATAGCCCGCAAACTATTTGAAAGTAAACGGGTGGGGACTGTTTTTGCAGCACCGGGAAATCCAGGGATGGCCGATGTAGCGACTCTTGTTCCAATTGATGAAAACAATCACGGGGATTTGGTTGCCTTTGCCAAGAAGAATGCAGTTTCATTAACGGTGATCGGGCCCGAAACCCCATTGTTGAATGGACTTGCCGATGATTTTACGGAGGCAGGATTACAGGTATTTGGCCCAAATGGCCGTGCTGCAGTCATCGAGGGGAGTAAATCCTTTGCTAAAGATTTAATGAAGAACTACAGCATTCCGACAGCAGAATATGAAACATTTTCTGATTATGATTCAGCAAAGGCATATATCGAAAAAATGGGTGCACCCATCGTCATTAAAGCGGATGGTTTGGCTGCAGGAAAAGGTGTCGTAGTTGCCATGACGATGGAAGAGGCGTTAGACGCCATCCATGATATGCTAGTCGGGGCAAAGTTCGGGGAAGCATCTGCCAAAGTCGTTATAGAGGAATTCCTTGATGGCGAGGAATTTTCATTGATGGCATTCGTAAATGGGGAAAAAGTGTATCCGATGGTCATTGCTCAAGATCATAAGCGGGTTTTTGATGGAGATCAGGGTCCGAACACAGGTGGAATGGGTGCATACTCACCGGTGCCGCAAATTTCCGATGAAATGATTCAGACTGCAGTCGAAACAATTCTTAGGCCCACAGTAAATGCGATGATTTCGGAGAATCGGAGTTTTACAGGAATATTATATGCCGGGTTGATCGCTACTGAAAAAGGCACAAAAGTCATTGAGTTCAATGCCCGTTTTGGCGATCCGGAAACGCAAGTTGTTTTACCGCGCCTAAAAACAGATTTCGTAGATACGCTTGAAGCGGTTCTTTCTGGAGAGGATTTACAACTTGAATGGCATGAAGAGGCCGTTCTTGGAGTGGTCGTAGCAGCTGATGGATATCCAGGCGAATATAAAAAGGGTTCTATCATTAAAGGCTTGGAAAAGATTGATCCAAATGCCCATGTTTACCATGCTGGAACGGCTCTCGATAGTGAGGGGAATTTCATCTCGAATGGCGGACGTGTACTTCTGGTTGCTGCAAAAGGGAAAGATTTGTCCTCTGCCCAAGCTGAAGTATATAAAGAGTTAGCCCATATTGAGAAAGACGGCTTATTCTGGCGAACGGATATTGGCTACCGTGCAATAAAATACAATTTTTCATCATAATATAAAGAAGCTGACTCTAAGCGGAGTCAGCTTCTTCTTTAGAAAAAACTTAATATGAATCAGATTGATTAGTGTGATTCTCCTGTTTTGGTTCATTTTTCATTAAGTTTTGTCCGTTTTCCATTGCATCGACAACAGGACAATAGCGGAGGATGCCTTCGCCTATTTTCATGGCAGAAAGCATGACCACAAATATATAAGATTGGTTTTTCCATGGTTTTTTAACCATTTTAGCCATAGCCCATGTTAGCAATGTAAAACCACAGGTAATTCGCATTAATGCATTTATTATACTGATATTTTGTTTAAACTTCACTTAAAGTCCATCCCTTCACAAAAATTTAACAATATTCTGGTTAACAATACTGTTCTAATGAGGCAAGTATGTTACTATGAAATAAAATTGGATTGAAAATGGTTTTTTTCATACATCTGTTTCTATAAAATTATGGGGGAATGTTTATGCTTGAACAGCGCTATAGATGGAAAAATAAACATCTAAGAGAACATATAGATGTGCTGGATGGCAATAGGGCACCACACATTCTGCTTAAAAATACGACTTATTTAAATCAGGCATTACGAAAATGGGTAAAAGCGAATATATGGATATATGATGATCGCATCGTATATGTCGGCGATAAGCTTCCTGATAATATAGACCGCTGTGAAATGGTAGACTGTACAAACCAGTACTTAGTCCCGGGTTATATTGAGCCGCATTCACACCCTTCTCAATTATATAATCCCCTTTCTTTTTCACGTTATGCATCTCATTTTGGCACAACGACATTGATCAATGATAACTTGCCGTTTCTATTGCAATTAGATAAAAAGAAAGCGTTTTCTCTTTTGAAAGAATTACGTAACATTCCTGTAACAATGTATTGGTGGAGCCGTTTTGACGGACAAACGGAATTGATTGATGAAGATATGGTCTTTTCCCACGGGGCCGTTAAATCATGGCTGGAGCATGATGCCGTATTACAGGGCGGGGAACTAACTGGATGGCCGAAGCTTCTCGATGGGGATGACATGATGTTGCACTGGATTCAGGAAGCCAAGCGGATGAGGAAGAAAATGGAAGGGCACTTTCCAGGTGCTTCAGAGAAGACTTTAGCAAAAATGACCCTGTTCGGCGCCGATTGTGATCATGAGGCAATGACAGGTGATGAAGTCATGTCGCGCTTGCTGCAGGGCTATTATGTATCGTTAAGACATTCTTCGATCCGGCCGGATTTACCAAAGATGATACAGGAAATCCATGAACTGGGCATCGATCATTATGACAAATTCTTTTATACGACAGATGGATCGCCGCCATCCTTTTATGAAGGTGGTTTCATAGACTGCCTCATCAAAATAGCGATAGAGCATGGCGTTCCGGTCATCGATGCATACAATATGGCAACTATCAACATTGCACGATATTATAACATTGAATACCTTCATGGCAATATTGCCACTGGAAGGGTAGCTAACATCAACTTCCTGACCGATGTAAAGGAACCAGCACCGGTTTCGGTAATGGCAAAAGGGAAATGGGTTAAAAGGGATGGTGAAATCATTCCGGATAAACAGCAAATCGAATGGAGTGATTTCGATTTTAAACCACTTGATCTTGATTGGGATCTTAGTTTAAAGGAAGATTTTGAATTTTCCATGCCGTTTGGGATTGAATTGGTCAATAATGTAATTACGAAACCGTACTCTCTTTCCAATGATGTTGGGTATGAAGAACTGAACTTTGAGGATGATGAATGCTTTTTCATGCTTATCGATCGGGAAGGGAAATGGCGCATCAATACGATATTAAAAGGGTTTGCGGACAAATTGTGTGGCTTTGCTGGCTCTTATACAAATACAGGTGATATCATACTAATCGGTAAAAGGAAAAAGGATATGCATTTGGCATTTAACCGGCTGAAGGAAATCGGCGGTGGAATCATTTTAACGGAACAAGGCAAGGTGATCCATGAACTTCCTCTGAAATTAAAGGGAGTCATGTCCACCAAGGAGGTTCCTGAGCTGATTGAAGAAGAAAATGAATTGAAACATTTGCTGAGAGAGAGGTTATCGCTTCGCCGATCCTGTATACACCCTTTCATTCTTTTCGACAACCCATCTGCCATATATAAGGCTAACCCAGCGAGGAGTATATGATGTAATGAATAAAACTATACTCTTTCCCACTATAATGCGTTAAAATATAAGAGAAGAAATGGCTAATAAATCAGAGGAGTGGAAAGATGAATTTTAAGAGAGTTCTTTTCATGGTTATTGCTATTTTACTGCTGGCAGGCTGTTCTACGAAAGAAGATCCTGCATCGGATGACAGTAAGCCGAAAGACCAAGCTGTCATCAAAAATACAGATGTGAAAAATGAACCTTCCAATGAGTTTCCACTTACAGGTATAGCCACCGATGCAGGCAGTGAGCGAAGGACTGTAGCAGTGATGATTAATAATCATCCAGAAGCACGCCCACAATCGGGCCTCTCAGAAGCCGATATGGTCTACGAAATGCTTGCAGAAGGTGACATAACCAGATTTTTAGCTATCTTCCAAAGTGAAATGCCAAGCCAAATCGGTCCGATTCGGAGTGCAAGGGACTATTATATCGAATTGGCTAAAGGCCTTGATTGCATCTATGTCTGTCATGGGAATAGCCCCGAGGCAAAAACCATGCTGGACAAAGGGTATATTGATAACTTGAACGGATTATATTATGATGGTACTTTGTTTCAACGTTCGGCAGATCGAAAAGCACCGCATAATTCCTACACCTCCTTTGAGGATATCCAAAAAGGTGCGAAGGAAAAGGGATATGAGTTGAATGGTGCACCGGAGCCATATGCCTTCCTTACAAAGGAAGAGGCGGCTGGTCTTCAAGGGGAACCGGCATTGAAAACCGAGGTTTCCTACGGATCAGACGAGTATGATGTTCAGTATGAATACGAAGCCACGGAAGAGAAATATAAACGTTATTCGAATGGAGAGCAAACAGTCGAACATAAATCGAATAAACCTATTTTACTGGATAATATATTGATCATTGAGGCTGCTCATCAAGTGATCGACGATAAAGGGCGTCGTAAAATCGACTTGAAAAGTGGCGGAAAAGGTTATTTACTTCAAAAAGGAAAAGCGAATGAAGTAGAATGGGTTAATAAGGATGGTCGGATTATACCAGTGAAAAACGATAAAGAAGTAGGGTTGATTCCAGGGAAAACTTGGGTCAATATTATTCCGGATGAACCTGGTTTAGTAGGAGACGTCTCATTTTGATACCCATGAAATTGAGGGGGAGTAACATGCAAATTGATAAGTTGAGAGGAAAAGAAACGGATCAGCTGTTTAAGTCGATCCTTTCCTTGCGTGATTTGGACGAATGCTATCGATTTTTTGATGATTTATGCACAGTTAATGAAATTTCATCACTGGCACAGCGCCTTGAAGTAGCCCGCATGCTTGAAGAAGGGAAAACCTATCATAAAATCGAAACGGAAACGGGCGCAAGCACGGCTACGATTTCCAGGGTCAAACGCTGCTTGAATTACGGAAATGACGCTTATTCCATGGCTCTTAACCGTATTAAGGATAACGTCGAGGAAACAACTGAATCTTAATTCTTCTTTCGATTATAATAAAAAGCCGGGGAATTCATTTCCCGGCTTTTTACTTTGAGTCCAGCACTCTCTTTGCCGGCTGTCTTTCAGCCGTATCCATGTTATATTGGATTTTAGATTCGGAGGTTCCATTTGGTAATAACATTTTATCGATACTTCTCTTTTTTAATGAAAAATCTTAATGCTATAATGGTGTAATGGGAAGTGTGAATGGAGGATTATAATGTACGATTTTCGCGAGTGGAAACATGTTTTCAAACTCGATCCAAATAAAGAAATAAGTGATGAAGCCCTTGAAAAAGTTTGTGAATCCGGTACCGATGCAATAATGGTCGGGGGAACGGATGGAATCACGCTTGAGAATGTGCTTCATTTAATGGCACGTGTCAGACGATATACCGTCCCATGTGTGATGGAAATTTCTTCTGTTGAAACGGTGACGCCAGGTTTTGATTTATATTTCATTCCGAGTGTCCTGAATAGCACCAACCCTGATTGGATGATGAAACTGCATCAGCAAGCAGTCAAGGAATACGGATACCTTTTGAATTGGGATGAAATTTTCGTTGAAGGGTACTGTATCCTGAATCCTGAGTGCAAGGCGGCCCAATTGACGAAAGCCAATACCGATTTGGATATGGATGATGTGGGTGCATACGCGATGATGGCGGAAAAAATGTTCAACCTGCCGATTTTTTATTTGGAATACAGCGGTGATTACGGCGATGTCCAGATGGTGGAAGCGGCCAAAGAGAGTTTGGAGGATACCGTACTATTCTATGGCGGTGGGATAAAATCGGTTGAACAAGCCACAGAGATGTCTAAGATTGCGGATGTCATCGTTGTCGGTAATGTGATTTATGAAGATTTGAAAGTGGCACTTGCAACAGTTTCGGCAGTTAAATGAAAACATGTAATAAATATAGTATACTAAAACAGAAACGAATGTTCGTATAGGTGGTGTGATAATGCAATATTTAGCGGAAAAATTACTAATAGGTTTGAATGAACAGCAACAAAAAGCAGTGAAATCAACTGATGGCCCACTTTTAATCATGGCAGGGGCAGGAAGTGGAAAGACGCGTGTGCTGACTCACCGAATAGCTTACTTGATGGTCGAGAAGGAAATAGCGCCTTGGAACATCCTTGCAATCACGTTCACCAACAAGGCGGCACGTGAGATGAAGGAGAGGATCCGTGCCATACTAGGCGGTGCGTCCGAAGATATCTGGATTTCGACTTTCCACTCGATGTGTGTCCGCATTTTACGAAGAGATATCGACCGTATCGGATTTAATAGGAACTTCTCGATATTGGATACGACGGATCAGCAATCGGTCATAAAACAAATCATGAAAGATCGTAATATGGATACAAAGAAATATGATTACCGTGCCATTTTGGGTAGCATCAGTTCAGCGAAAAATGAATTGGTCGGGCCGGAGGAGTACCTGAAGACGGCGTCTGATTACTTCACTAAAGTAACTGCCGATGTATATACGGAATATCAAAAACGGCTGCGTAAAAATTCAGCGCTCGATTTCGATGATTTGATCATGATGACGATTCAATTGTTCCAGCTCGTACCTGAGGTGCTTGAATATTATCAGCGTAAATTTCAATACATTCATGTTGATGAGTACCAAGATACGAACAGGGCTCAATACATGCTTGTTAAACTATTGGCTTCACGCTTCCGTAATCTCTGTGTTGTCGGGGATTCCGATCAATCGATCTATCGTTGGCGCGGTGCGGATATTGCGAATATCCTTTCATTTGAAAAAGATTACCCGAATGCCAACATGATTTTCCTTGAACAGAATTACCGCTCGACGAAAAAGATTCTTGAAGCGGCGAATAAGGTCATTGATAACAATCAAAACCGGAAGCCGAAAAATCTTTGGACCGAGAATGCAGATGGCAATAAGATATTCTATTACCGTGCGGACAATGAACAAGGGGAAGCGCAATTTGTAGCCGGTAAGATAAATGAGTTAGTTCAGGCCGGCAGCAGGAAATATTCAGATATAGCAATACTTTACAGGACAAATGCACAATCACGTGTCATGGAGGAAGTTCTGCTTAAATCCAATATAAATTATGCAATAGTCGGGGGCACCAAGTTCTATGACCGTAAAGAGATTAAGGATTTACTTGCCTATCTTCGCCTTATTGCGAATCCTGATGATGACATCAGTCTTCGCCGTGTAATCAATGTACCAAAACGCGGAATTGGTGCAACTTCAATGGACAAAGTGGCAGATTATGCAGATCAATATGATGTTTCCATCTATAAAGCACTCGAATCCGTTGAAATGGTAGGGATAAGCGGGAAGGCTACCAAAGCGGCAAGGGAATTCCATATGCTGATCACTAATTATACAAATCAGCAGGAATACTTATCCGTGACGGAACTAGTGGAGGAAGTCATTAAGAAAACCGGTTACCGTGAGATGCTGCAGGCGGAAAAAACGATTGAATCTCAAAGCCGGCTTGAAAATATAGATGAGTTTTTATCTGTTACGAAAGCATTCGAAGATAACAGCGAGGACAAATCATTGGTGGGCTTTTTGACTGACCTGGCGTTGGTTGCCGATATAGACCAACTTGATGAGAATTCCGAAGAAGCTACAAATACGGTAACGTTGATGACACTGCATTCAGCGAAGGGACTTGAATATCCGGTGGTCTTTCTATTGGGCCTTGAAGAAGGGGTTTTCCCTCACAGCCGCTCGCTTATGGATGAAGAGGAGATGGAAGAAGAACGCCGTCTGGCTTATGTGGGAATTACAAGGGCTGAAAATGAGCTATTCATAAGCAATGCCCAAATGCGGACATTGTATGGACGGACGAGCATGAATCCTGTTTCACGTTTCATTAATGAAATACCAGAGGAACTACTTGAAGATTTAAAACCGAAACCGGCTCCTAGAGCAAGGCAAACACCTTTCAGTTCTTCAAGAACCGGATCTCCTTCAACAGCCTCAACAAGAAAAGTGCCTGCCTTTGGAAGAGCTGTTTCTGCACCATCCGCAACGGGCGGTGAAGAAATCGGCTGGGCTGTCGGCGACCGTGCATCCCATAAAAAATGGGGTATAGGAACCGTGGTGAGCGTAAAAGGGGAAGGCGAAGGGAAAGAACTGGATATTGCTTTCCCAAGTCCAATTGGCATCAAACGCCTATTGGCGAAATTTGCACCGGTTGAAAAAGCATAAGCTATTAATATGCTTCTACTGGTAAAGAATAGGGATATCTGACTTTAGACACCGCTCTTCTAAAAGAAGTGCGGTGGAGTCTTCTTTAGAAAGGATTGAACGTATGGACTTACAAGCTGCAGAGAAGAAAGTTTTAGAACTGCAAACGTTATTGAACCAATACAGCTATGAATATTATGTAATGGACCAGCCATCAGTACCTGATGCTGAATATGATCGGCTACTCCGTGAACTTATTGAGTATGAGGAGAAATTTCCAGAACTGCAAACGGCGGACTCACCGACACAACGGGTCGGTGGCGCCATTTTGGATATGTTTGAAAAAGTGGAGCATACCACACCGATGCTTAGTTTAGGCAATGCCTTCAATGAAAGTGACTTACGGGATTTTGACAGAAAGGTCAGACAATCTGTAGGTGACGATTTTTCCTATGTATGTGAATTGAAAATTGATGGACTTGCCGTCACTCTTCAATATGAGAATGGTTATTTCGTAAGAGGGGCTACTCGTGGAGATGGAACGATCGGTGAAGATATTACCGCTAATTTGAAAACGATCAAGTCGATTCCATTGAAGTTGCGGGAGCCGGTTTCCATAGAAGTGCGCGGTGAGGCCTTCATGCCAAAAAAATCATTCGAATCATTGAACAAGGCTAAAGAAGAACGCGGTGAGGAACCATTTGCAAACCCACGAAATGCAGCTGCCGGTTCGTTAAGGCAGCTTGACCCAAAACTTGCTGCAAAACGGAACTTGGATATTTTCCTTTATGCGATTGCCAATTTTGGGGAAACAGGGGTCCGTTCCCACAGTGAGGGTCTGGATTTATTGGATCGCCTCGGGTTTAAGACGAATCGGGAAAGAAAAACATGCTCCAATATAGAGGAAGTAATAGCTTATATAGTAGAATGGACGGAACAACGTCCAAACTTAGCCTATGATATTGATGGACTTGTCGTTAAGGTGGATTCCCTTGAACAGCAGGATGAATTAGGTTTTACTGCAAAAAGTCCGCGATGGGCCATTGCTTATAAATTCCCAGCTGAAGAAGTCATTACAACCCTAAGGGATATCGAGCTGAATGTTGGCCGTACAGGTGTATTGACTCCGACCGCCGTTTTGGATCCCGTTCGGGTAGCAGGTACGACTGTGCAGCGAGCTTCACTTCATAACGAAGACTTAATCCGTGAAAAGGACATCAGAATCGGAGATCAAGTGGTCGTGAAAAAAGCGGGTGATATCATTCCAGAGGTGGTCAATGTACTGGCAGAGCGCCGTACAGGGGAAGAAGTCGAGTTTAAGATGCCGACTGAGTGCCCGGAATGCAACAGTGAACTTGTCCGGCTGGAGGGGGAGGTTGCTTTACGCTGCATCAACCCGAAGTGTCCTGCACAAATAAGGGAAGGCTTGATTCACTTTGTTTCCCGTACAGCAATGAATATAGACAGTCTTGGTGAAAAAGTGATTAGCTTGTTGTTTAAAGAACAACTCATACAAGATGTGGCTGATATTTATAAGCTTACATACGATCAACTGATTGCTTTGGAAAGGATGGGGGATAAATCCGTCAATAAACTTCTTCAAGCAATCGAAGCTTCGAAAACCAATTCGTTGGAAAAATTACTATTCGGGCTGGGCATTCGCCATGTTGGTTCAAAAGCGGCCAAGACACTGGCACGGGAGTTCGGGACAATGGAAGCCTTAAGCAAGGCGAGCCGTGAAGACCTAACGGCCATTAATGAAATAGGTGATAAGATGGCCGATTCCATCGTAGCCTATTTTGAATTGGAAGAAGTCCATGCGTTACTGAATGAATTGGAAGCAGCCGGTGTGAACCTTACTTTTAAAGGCCCAAGAGCTGTTGCTATTGAAGAAATCGATTCCGCTTTTGCCGGTAAAACAGTCGTTTTAACGGGTAAATTGCATCAGTTAACACGTAACGATGCAAAAGAGAAATTAGAGGCGCTAGGAGCTAACGTTGCTGGAAGTGTCAGCAAGAAAACCGATTTGGTCATAGCTGGCGAAGATGCCGGTTCCAAACTGGAAAAAGCGGAAAGCCTAGGCGTCATGGTATGGGATGAAGAGAGACTGATTGAGGAACTAAATAAATAAGAGGTGTAGCTATGAGGAAACACTCTATTTTGGGGATGGTTCTTATACTGCTTCTTGCTGGATGTGCGCCTAGTTTTGAGGATAAGCAAGAGGTAGTTCAAGACTCCAAAGACAAAAAAGAAACGGCAATTATTCCGAAGTATAAAATTTCGGAAGAATACTATCAAACAATCCTACCGTTTGAACCATCAAAAGCACGCGGTTTGGTCGTATCCAATCTAAATACCCGATATGACATTGAAGAATTCGAAAATGGATTGATGCGGTTGGCCCAAACCCAATTCGACCCGGAAGATTACCTGTTTCAAGAGGGGCAAATGCTGAATAGTTCCACGATATCTTCCTGGCTGAACAGAAAATATACCGATAGTCAGTTGAAAGAAAAGAAGATGAAGGCCTCAGAGAACCTTGGCTTGAATCCGGTTGACCCAGGTAAAGGGGACATTGATAAGCGGAATGAAGAAAATCCAATTTATCTTGCTCATATTTTAGAACATAATTACTTGGTCAAAACAAAGGATAATTCGGTGAGCCTTGGCGGGGTTGTTATAGGTCTTGCTTTGAATTCAGTGCATTACTATCAAAAAGAGGCATTCGGTGCCACCTATGAAAATAAAATCGATAGTAAAAAGCTAAAGCAAGAAGGGGAGAAAATTGCTGCAGAAGTCTTAAAGAGGCTGCGAAAAATGGACAAGCTGAAAAATGTTCCGATTACGATTGCCTTATTCGAGCAAAATGAAAAATCCTCAGTAGTCCCTGGGAATTTCATTTCCTATACAAATATCGATAAAAACTCTGACAATATTGGAAAATGGACGAACTTGAATGAAGAGTATTTCCTATTTCCTTCTGCTGGTGCTGAAAAAAAATACCGTGATGACGTCAATACTTTCACGAACTTTAAAGAAGATGTCGAAGAATACTTCCCTAACTTTAACGGAGTCATCGGCAGGGCGTTTTATATGGATGATCAATTGCAAAGTCTGAACATCGATATCCCGATTCAATTTTATGGGAACTCGGAAGCGATCGGCTTTACCCAATATGTTGCCGGGCTTGTAATGGAACGTTTCCCTAACTACATTGCCGTACAGGTATCCATTACCTCTGTAAATGGACCTGAAGCGCTCATAGTCCGAGAAGCAAATCAAGACGAACCAACCGTGCATATATACGAATGATAAAAAGATGAAGCTTAACGGCTTCATCTTTTTTTGCGACCCAATTTAAAATCCGGATCTATTTTTGTGAATTTTCAAAATAACCTTTAACCTGGAACAAAAATATATAATAGGAAGTAAACCCTTCCATCTTAGGGAGCAAATGCATTATAGAGGGAACATTTGTCGAATTTTACAGGCCTAATTGTCATTTCCCCGGAAATTCCGGCAACTTTCCCATATTTCCCGGAAAATATCTCTTTTTCTTTATGAAATAATTGATTTTCGACATTGTATCTCTTGTTGCTTTACTGTGCAATAGTTTGATATGATTTAAACGATGATTATATGGAGAAAAGCGACGAAATTCAGTCGATTTGGATATTTTTTCGGAGGTGAAGAGAATGTCACGTATTTCTATGGAACAAGTTAAACACGTTGCTCATTTGGCTCGTTTGGCCATTACGGAAGAAGAAGCACAACAGTTTCAGCATCAGCTTGACCAAATGATTTCATTCGCGGAGCAGTTGAATGAGCTTGATACGGATCAAGTAAACCCGACTTCTCACGTTTTGGATATGAAGAATGTTATGCGCGAAGATGTCGCAAAACCGGGATTGCCAGTAGAAGAGGTAGTTAAAAATGCACCGGATAGCAAAGAAGGATATATCCGTGTACCATCTATAATTGAATAAGGAGGGACAATGATGTCGTTGTTCGAACAAAAGGTTTCTGAGCTTCATGAACGCTTACATAAGAAAGAGATAAGTGTCACTGATCTTGTTAACGAATCGTATAAGCGAATCGGACAGGTAGAGGACAAGGTGAAGGCATTTTTGACACTTGATGAAGAAAACGCCCGCAGTCAAGCAAAACGATTGGATGATCAATTGGTAAAAGGCGAGAACGAAGGCGCTTTATTTGGTATGCCAATCGGAGTGAAGGATAATATTGTCACTAAAAATTTGCGTACGACTTGTGCGAGCAAAATTTTGGAGAACTTTGATCCAATCTATGATGCAACCGTTGTTCAAAAACTACAAAAAGCAGAAACGGTTACGATCGGAAAATTGAATATGGATGAGTTTGCGATGGGTTCCTCTAATGAGAACTCCGCATTTCAAGCAACACGCAACCCATGGAACACGGAATATGTGCCAGGCGGTTCCTCGGGTGGTTCAGCTGCATCTGTCGCTTCCGGTGAAGTCCTATTCTCTTTAGGTTCCGATACGGGTGGTTCGATCCGCCAACCAGCGGCATATTGTGGAGTTGTCGGCTTAAAACCTACATATGGACGGGTTTCCCGGTTCGGACTTGTAGCTTTTGCGTCTTCATTGGACCAAATTGGGCCAGTCACAAGAACGGTTGAAGATAACGCTTATTTGCTTGAAGCGATTTCAGGTGTAGATCCAATGGATTCGACCTCTGCTAATGTTGACGTGCCGAGTTTTGTGAATTCATTAACAGGCGATGTTAGAGGATTGAAAATAGCCGTGCCTAAAGAATATCTTGGTGAAGGCGTTGGCGAAGAAGCACGTAATTCCGTACTGGAAGCGTTAAAAGTACTTGAGGGGCTTGGAGCTGAGTGGGAAGAGGTATCCTTGCCGCATTCCAAATATGCCTTAGCTGCCTATTATCTGCTTTCTTCATCTGAAGCTTCGGCTAACCTTTCACGTTTTGACGGAGTGCGTTACGGGCATCGTACAGATAATGCAGAAACTCTTATAGAAATGTATAAGCAAACCCGTGCAGAAGGATTCGGTGACGAAGTGAAGCGCCGCATCATGCTTGGAACGTTCTCCTTAAGTTCCGGTTATTATGATGCTTATTATAAAAAGGCTCAAAAAGTACGTACGTTAATCAAAAAAGACTTTGAAGATGTCTTTGAAAAATACGATGTCATCGTTGGGCCGACTACACCTACGCCTGCATTTAAAATTGGTGAGAAAGTCGACGATCCATTAACGATGTATGCAAATGATATCTTGACGATTCCGGTCAATCTTGCTGGTGTACCGGGTATATCCGTGCCATGTGGATTCGCAGCGAATGGGCTTCCGCTTGGACTGCAAATGATTGGAAAGCATTTTGATGAAAGCACGATTTACCGCGCGGCTCACGCATTTGAGCAAGCAACAGATTTTCATAAACAATTTCCTAAGCTGTAAGGGGTGAAAAAAATGGACTTTGAAACGGTGATTGGTCTAGAAGTACACGTAGAATTAAAAACGGATTCTAAAATTTTCTCGGCGAGCCCAAACCATTTTGGTGCCGCTCCAAATAGTAACACGACTGTAATCGACCTAGGCTACCCAGGAGTATTGCCTGTCGTCAATAAAAAGGCTGTTGATTTTGCAATGAAGGCTGCAATTGCCCTGAATTGCGAAGTGGCGGAAATTACGAAATTCGACCGGAAAAACTATTTTTACCCGGACAATCCTAAAGCATACCAAATTTCACAGTTCGATCAGCCGATCGGTGAGCATGGTTGGATTGAGATCGAAGTGGGCGGCAAGAAAAAGAAAATTGGCATTACCCGCATTCATATGGAAGAGGATGCTGGAAAGCTGACACACAAAGGGAACTATTCACTTTGTGATTATAACCGCCAAGGTACGCCACTTGTTGAAATCGTATCTGAACCGGATATCACTTCCCCGGAAGAAGCTTATGCTTATCTGGAAAAGTTGAAATCAATCATTCAATACACAGGCGTTTCGGATTGTAAAATGGAAGAAGGCTCACTTCGCTGTGATGCTAACATTTCCTTGAAACCTGTCGGGCAAAAGGAATTCGGTACGAAAACCGAATTGAAAAACTTGAACTCATTCAACTTCGTTCGCAAAGGATTGGAGCATGAAGAAATCCGGCAAGCGGAAATCTTGAATGAAGGCGGCATAATCGAACAGGAAACTCGCCGGTTCGACGAAGCTACAGGCAGAACGGTACTAATGCGAATTAAGGAAGGCTCCGATGATTACCGTTACTTCCCGGAACCGGACTTATTGACAATCCATATCGATGAAGAGTGGAAAGCGCGTATCGCTGCCGAGATTCCGGAACTTCCGGATGCCCGGAAAAAACGTTATGTCGAAGAATTCGGCTTACCTGGATATGATGCAGCCGTTTTAACGGTAACGAAAGAAAGTGCTGATTTCTTTGAAGCGACAGTCGCTTCAGGCGCGGATGCGAAACTAGCATCTAACTGGATCATGGGTGAGGTTTCCGCTTTCTTGAATGCAGAAGGTAAAGAGCTGCATGATGTCAAATTGACTGCTGAATCGTTGGCTGGAATGATCAAGCTGATTGAAGATGGCACGATTTCTTCTAAAATCGCTAAAAAGGTTTTCAAAGAATTGATTGAAAACGGCGGAGATGCTGAAACGATCGTCAAGGAGAAGGGACTAGTCCAAATTTCCGATGAAGGCGCATTGCGTACAGCCGTTGAAGAAGCATTGAATAATAACCCGCAATCAATTGAAGATTTTAAGGCCGGTAAACAAAAAGCAATCGGCTTCCTTGTCGGGCAGATCATGAAAGCGACAAAAGGACAAGCCAATCCACAGCTTGTTAATAAAATTTTGGTGGAAGAAATGAATAAACGTTAAGTTTGACCGTATCACTTTTAAAGTGGTACGGTTTTCTCTTGATTAAGAAAAGGATTTACTGTGAAAAGTTTGAAAATAATTTTTGATTTTTTGGGGGTTATCTGTAGGGGTAACTCCTTTTTGTGTCGTCTATTACATGAATGTTTTAACAGGAAAGGAGGAAGAGAAGTGACGGATGAGTTAGTTGAGAAGGTTAGGGCTGGGAATGATCATGCATTCCGAATGTTGATTGAAACTTATAAACAGACGGTTTATAGAACCGTCTTTTCCGTCTTGCGGAATCAAAAGGATGCAGAAGATGTTACCCAGGAAGTCTTTATCAAAATCTACACTTCTCTTCCTCAATATAAAAACCAAGGTTTCAAAACTTGGATTACCCGAATTGCGGTCAATCATGCAATCGATTTAAAGAGAAAGAGGGAACGCCAAAAGGAAGAATTGCAGGACGAACATTCATCGGAAGCTAATTTGGGCTTAACTGATGATGTCGAGGCAGTATTTTTTCGGAATGAAAGGCGAAAGCAAGTATTACGGAAGCTGAATGACCTTCCAGAGGGGTATCGGGATGTTGTATATGGCTATTACATAAAGGAAAAGACATTCAAGCAAATTGCAGAGGAACAGCAGATTCAAGTGAAATCTGTGGAGGTAAAGCTATATCGGGCAAGAAATTGGATGAGAAAACACTGGAAAGAGGAGGATTTTTCATGAATCATGTTCCTGAAGCAGAATGGGTTGCATATTTGGCAGATAAAATACCAGAGGCTCTAAAAATTGAATATGAAAATCATCTATACTCCTGTGACAAGTGTTTGTCCGCCTATATGGAAGCGATGGAAAAAGAAGAAATCAGTCAGGACATCGAAGGATTTGATATTGCAGGTCCTGTCATGGACTCGATTAGCCGAATGAAAGGCGGCTCTGTTGAAGAGGAAAAGCAACACCGAAAAGAGAAATCACTTCGGACGATAACAAGACATTACCTGATTGCGGCCGGGTTTACGATCTTATTAATGGCAGGCGGAGTATTTCAATCATTGACAGAATACGTGGATTCTGTGGAATCAAGCAGTGAAAGGGAAATGCAGTCCTTAACCGATGGACTTATTGATAAAACATTTAATTGGATGGAAACTATCGAAAAGAAAAATAAGGAGGGGTTTAGAAATGAATAAAAGTCCGGTATTAGCTTTTTTATTATCTTTTTTGCCAGGTTTCGGACATTTTTACCTAGGAAGGAAATATAAAGGGTTATTTTATTTTCTTGCCACGGCTGGATTGGGACTTGGTGGTCTTTTTCTTTCGTTGATCAGTCAATCGGATGCGTTTCTGGCTTTTTCCATTATTGGAATGGTGTTTTATTTCATCAGTATATTTGATTTGGTGGTCACCTCACTGAGGAATCCTAAAAGTGAAGAGGATGTAGGGGGAATGGCAGATCAGCCGGAAGCGGAAAGATTTTATGTAATCATCCTTTCATTCGTTCCTGGATTAGGGCATTTTCAGCTGGGCCTCATGAACCGTGGGCTTATTTTTCTCATCGGCTTTTTAGGCCTTGGCATCATGGTGATATTCATCAGTGTGATGACACAAATGGAAGGTCTGTTAATATTCATGGCACTATTGCCTGTTATCTGGATTTACAGCTTTTTTGATTCTGTTCAACAGCTAAATAAAAAGCAAAGAGGTGAGGAGCTTATCGATCGGACCGTTTTGGAAGATTTCGAGGAGAGACGGGAATCTGGGAAGAAGAGTAAATCGGTCGCGACTTTACTCGCTATTTTCCCTGGTGCAGGTCACTTATATTTGGGGCTGCAAAAACGTGGGATACAATTGATGGCCGGCTTTTTATTCGCCATTTATATACTTGATTTACTCCGGTTAGGTTTCTTCTTTTTCCTTATTCCGATTATCTGGTTTTATAGTTTTTTTGATGGATTGCAAAAAGCCTCGAAAATGGAAGAGGGTCCAGTAGAAGATACGCCCATCATTTCGGGAATGGTCAATCATCAAAAATGGGTAGGATTGGGATTGGTGGGACTTGGAATCTATTTCTTGGCTAGTAATATAATCGTCCCGGCCATTGCTCCTCATTTAGATGAATGGATTGGAAGCAACTTGGAATACTGGTTTAGAGATTACTTTCAAAAAGGTCTTGTATGCATCCTTCTTATAGGCGGGGGAATCAAATTGCTGTCGGAAAGTAAAAAAGGGAGAGCCAAGGAGGAGACAAAATGAGAACATGGAGAGTCGGAACGATTTCAATGGGGATCTCCCTGGTTGGTTTGGGTTTGGTTTTACTGGTTTCTCAAATTGCGGATATGAATTTGACGACGATTCTGCTATCATGGTGGCCGTTACTGTTCATTATCTTGGGTGCAGAGATTCTCTTATATACTTATTTTTCCAGAAAAGAAAGTTCTTTTGTAAAGTATGATATTCTTAGCATTCTTTTCGTGGGATTGCTTGGAACGACGGGAATAGTTTTAATTCTGCTAACATCAAGCGGATTGATGGATCAAGTGAGGGCTGCCGTGAATAGTGAAGAGAAAACGGTGAATTTACCTGGTTTCAATCAAAAGGCAGGGAAAGGCATACAGAGAGTTGTCCTGGACTCTGGTACATACCCATTGACTATTGAAAGTGGTCATGACGGAGATGTTTCCGTTTTTGGAACATATGGTGTGCGGGTAATGAAAGATGAAGATTCGTTGTTGAAGAAGGCGGAAGATTATTTACTCGTTGAGAGAAATGGTGATACGCTTTATATTAGCTTCAAGGATTTGCCGATTCAAAATGGACTTTTGGACAGTGGTACAAAGAATCTTAAGGCAACTCTTATAATCCCTGCTGAGTTGGCAGTGGAGATAGACGGACAAAGTACCGATCTTGTCTTGAAGCCTAGAAAACTGTTGAATGACTGGAGTGTGAAGGATAGCGGTAATCTAAGTGTATTCCTTCAGGATAATAGTGATATCAAGATAGATGCTAGAGGGGTCGAGGAACTTGAAGGACCTCAGAATAGTTGGAAGATGACTGAAGTGAATGAAGAAACAAGTGAAGAAGGCATTGTAAAAAGGAATGGGATATTCAATATTGGTAAAGGGAAACATACTTTAACGGTTACTGATACATTTAACGTGAATGTTCAATATCCATGATTGAAATCATTTACTAGAATAAAATTGTAAAAAGCATTATAATTTCCCTGATACGATTTCTAGTAAAATGCAAAAGATATGGGCCGAAATAAGGTCCTCTTTTTTTCGAATATTGCTTTTCATGTAACGAAGGATTAAGATGTAAATTATGGAATCAATATGTATAAGGATGATGGGAAATGAAAAGAGCAAGGTTGATTTACAACCCGACTTCGGGCCGGGAAGCCATTAAGAAGAGCCTGCCAGGTGTGCTAGCAAAACTTGAAGAAGCTGGTTATGAAGCTTCTGCACATGCAACGACCGGTGCTGGGGATGCGACGAAAGCGGCTAAGATAGCGATTGAACGCGGCTATGATATAGTAATTGCAGCAGGGGGCGACGGTACGATTTATGAGGTTGTTAATGGACTGGCCACTGCAGAGAAACGTCCGAAACTAGGAATCATTCCGACGGGAACGACTAATGATTTCGCGCGGGCGCTGCATTTACCGAAGACGATCGAAGGGGCAGCCGAAATTATTGCCGGTGGGCATACGATGCCAGTCGATATTGGGAAAATGAATGATAAGTATTTCATCAATATTGCTGGCGGAGGCAGATTGACCGAATTGACCTACGACGTGCCGATCAAGCTGAAAACCATGCTTGGTCAGCTAGCGTACTATATTAAAGGAATTGAAATGCTTCCTTCAATTAAGCCGACGGAAGTATCTATTGAATATGATGGAAAGCTTTTTGAAGGAGAGATCATGCTTTTCTTGGTGGCTAACACGAATTCAGTCGGCGGCTTCGAGAAACTGGCTCCTGACGCCTCTTTGAATGATGGTATGTTCACGTTGCTTATTTTGAAAAAGGCAAACCTCGCTGATATTGTCCGTGTCGCGACATTGGCAATGCGCGGTGAGCATATCCATGATAAAAATGTCATTTATGAAAAGGCCAATCGAATTAAAGTACATGCCAAAAAGGACATGATGCTTAATTTGGATGGGGAATTTGGCGGGATGGCCCCAGCTGAATTCGTAAATCAGTACCGCCATTTTGATGTATTCATCCCGCAAGGAATACTGCCGGACGATCCGGCAAATAAATAGGGTGAAAAGGCCACTGAATCTGGTGGCCTTTTCAGTTTAATGAAGCAAGGAGAATTGCAAACATGTATATCAGGAAAGCGACACCGGAAGATGCGGACAAGGCAGCCGTATTGACCCGGTTAGCGATTAAGGAAATTGCAGAGGTTTTGACAGGTGAAACGGAAGAAGAAAGAATACTTTCCGTTCTTGCTGATTTGTTCAGGAAAAGTGGGAATCGGATCAGCTATGAAAATACGCTTGTCAGTGAACATGATGGACAAGTATCTGGATTGATCATTGCTTACCATGGCAAGGATGCCGAAAGCTTGGATGAACCGATAGTGAAACAATTAAGGATGAAAATGAAAGACCCAAGCGTTACGCTCGATAAGGAAGCGGAAATGAGAGACTTTTATTTGGATACTGTGTCCGTTGACCCGAATTTTCAAGGAAAAGGAATTGGTAGTGCACTGATTCAATATGTAGAGGGATACGCTAAACATAAAGGATATCCAAGAATTTCTTTAGTCGTTGAAAATGAAAATGAAGCTGCGAATCGTCTCTATAGCAGATTAGGATATATGGAAATGAAAACCATTTCGATTAGTGGCCATGAATTTCGCTATATGGTGAAGGAAATAGAAGAACCTCCTGTTTAACAGGGGGTCCTTTTTAGTCACTTGAAATTTGGCATTGTATGCGATTACATTTGCTGCCCGTTCATGTCTGCCCAATCAGAGTAAGCTCCGGTGCCATTACAGCCGGGACAGTCGTGTATATCGGAAAAATGATATTCCGTAGGTACGAAGGAGCTGTATCCACGTCCGTAACAATCCGGACAGAGGCCTTTTTCTTCCATACTTGCTCGGTGTTTTTCTAACCTTGTAGTATTCCAGGCCGATATAGAGTTAAATAAACCCATTTCCTCACCTCATCTGTTTTTCCTTATTTTTCATTTTTTATTGAACTTTTATTCATGGAACTTGAAAAATCCGTAAATTCCTTCCACTATATTTTTATGAAAACCCGGGTAATTTGGTGAGTGGTTTTGTGGCGAAGCCTCTATTGTGGTAAAATACAGGCTAGCATAAAAAAGAAAAGAGAAGATGATATGAAAAAAACAGCACCAGTTGCTAAAAATGATATTATAGAGGTTTTATTTGAAGATTTAACACATGAAGGAGCTGGCGTCGCTAAAGTCGATGGCTACCCGATCTTTGTTCAGAGCGCCCTTCCAGGTGAAAAAGCAAAAATTAAAGTGATGAAGGCTAATAAAGGTTATGGCTTCGGACGCTTGATGGAGATTATCGAAAACAGTCCATACCGGGTTGAGGTCACGACTGAAGATTACCATAAATACGGTGGTTGTCAGCTGCAGCATATGAGCTATGAAGGACAGTTGAAATTCAAGGAAAGGCAAGTGCGTGAAGTGATGACACGCATTGGGAAACTTGAGGATGTGAAGGTTCACCCGATCATCGGGATGGAGAATCCGACCCATTATCGTAATAAAGCGCAAGTGCCTGTTGGTGAAAAGGCTGGCAAGCTAATAGCAGGGTTCTTCAAACCGCGGACACATGAAATTGTTGAAACGAAAGAAAGCATTATCCAAAATGAAGTGATCAATGAAGCCGTTCAAGTTGTTAAAGAGATTTTCAGTAAACTTGGTATCCCTGCTTACAATGAAGAGGCACATAAAGGTGTATTGCGGCACATCATGGCCCGTTATGGCAAGCAAACAGGCGAATTAATGATTGTTCTCGTTACAAGAACGAAAAGTATCCCTTTCATCGAAACAATCGTGAAGGAAATCGTTGAACGTCTTCCGCAAGTGAAATCCATCGTTCAAAACGTTAATTCCAAGAAAACGAATGTTATCTTAGGCGATAAAATGACTGTACTATGGGGCGACGAAGTGATCCATGATATGATCGGTGATGTGAAATTTGCGATTTCAGCAAAGTCCTTCTACCAAATCAATCCGGACCAAACGAAAGTCCTTTATGATAAAGCTCTTGACTATGCAGGGCTGACTGGTGAAGAAACGGTGATTGATGCCTATTGCGGCATTGGAACCATCTCTTTATTTTTAGCTAAAAAAGCGAAAAAAGTAATCGGTGTCGAAGTGGTCGAAGAAGCGATAGAAGACGCACGCCGCAACGCTGAATTGAATGATATCTCAAATGCAGAATTCATGGTTGGCGATGCAGGTAACGTTATTGCTGAATGGTATCAAAAGGGCAACACTGCGGATGTCATCGTTGTGGATCCTCCTCGCAAAGGTTGTGAAGAGTCCCTTCTGAATACGATCATCGAGATGAAGCCAAACAAAGTCGTATACGTATCATGCAACCCAGGCACTTTGGCGCGTGATCTTCATATCTTGGAAGAAGGCGGATATAAAGCAGTTGATATCCAGCCTGTCGATATGTTCCCAATGACGACACATGTTGAAAATGTAGTGTTATTAGAGTTGCAATGATGGAATGGGGCCCGGTCTAAATGACCGGGCCCTACAGTTTTTTATGGCTTGTACAATTCGGACGTTGATTTCCGCTCCAGGCACTCGCTTTCCGAGGGGGCTCCCCCAGACGCGCTTTTCTAAGCAGGAGTTTCGCACACCCACTCCGATCAACTTTGTTATAACGTTTAGAGATAGAAATCGTACCTGAGGAGTTGGTCAGGTGGTCCGGGAACATCATGTGATGAAAGATATGTGTTCCGAACCCCCTACAAACTGTGGGTCCCGGTCAATGACCGGGACCTTTTTCACGTGATTAAATTGAAGTGAAAGGATGGGGATTTTTTTTTGAATGGATATTCTTGACGCTCTGACTTGGACATATAGTAAGGAATATATGAAATGTGAGGCAGGTGATTTTATTAATTTTCAAAAAGCGGTTGCTGTAATTGTTGGTAGCTTTTTGGTGGGTATTGGAATCAATGGCTTTTTAGTTCCGCACCATTTAATAGATGGCGGCGTTATTGGGATTGCACTCATCCTTCATTATTTCTTTGGTTTTCAAACAGGGCTATCCATGTTGATCCTCAGTATTCCTATATTTTTATATGCCTGGTACTATGAACGGCCTTTTTTCTATAGCAGTGTTCACGGATTGCTTCTGACATCCCTTTTTATGGATTGGCTTAATCCATTGAAAAAGGTCTTTTCCTTGTCGATACTAACAAGCTCTTTGATTGGCGGTGCCATCATAGGGATGGGCATAGGTCTCATGCTTCGATATGAGACAAGCAGCGGGGGGACGGATATGTTAGCCAAAATTATCTCGAAGTCTACTTCCATGGATATTGCATTGGCGATTATCGTCATAGATACACTGATCATTTCAGCTGCAGCATTCACCTTAGGTATCGAAATTTTTCTTTTTTCATGTGTGACGATCATCATCATTGGACTGATCACTTCGCTTATGAAAGTGAGGAATTGAATATCTAATCAGTTCCTTAAGATATGGGCCACTTCATCTATTGCCCTTTGCAGCTTTTCGCTATTTTTGCTAAACATCTCTTTAGCTTCCTTTGATTCAGTTCCTAGTGCAAACAACTCTAAGTCCGCTTGGCATTTTTTCAAGGTCGCGAGCATAAGAGGTTTTTCTTGAGGAGAAGGAACTTTAAGTTTATCATCAAAAAGGTCCACAGTTAATTCCCCGTTGGAATTAGCTTGAGCAAGAAACACATTATCAAGGATTACACCCAACTTATCCAGTTCAGTAAGAAGCCAATTTCGGTTCAGTCCAATCGTGGAAAGCGGTTCATCAAGTATGCTGCCGTCCATAATGATAGTTTGTGGCTCCTTTACTGCAGCCACTGCAAGATTAAGGTCCTTAGGTGTTATAGGTTGATTTTGCTTCTTTAACATTACGGAAAAATCCCCGTCGGCTTCCAATAAGGCAAACTCAACTTCAGAAATATCGAAGACATCCTTTTTTCGGAGCAATCCTAACAATTCATCGATGGTATATTTCTCTTTTTTTAAATTATCTTCCATGACTTTCCCATCTTTGATGAAAACCGATGCTTTTCCTTCCACAAGATCACGGAAAGTTTTACTTTTTAGGGATATTAATCCTGCAATGAAGGGTGCTATGGCAAAAACAAGAATGGACAGTACACCATGTATTATACTGCCCTCCACTTTCGTAGCTAATTCTGCCCCAACATTACCGATGGTTATGCCCGTTACATATTCAAAAAAGGAGAGCTGGGATAATTGTTTTTTTCCTAACACTTTTGTGATCAAAAAAAGAACAATTAAAAAGAAAAATGAACGCAAAATAATTTCTATCGAACCCGTCATGCCAAACACCTCCTGCTTGATCAGTGTAATTAAAAACCTTTATATTGTGGTTCTTCCCGTTCTAACTCTCCCACGCGCTTCTGTACATCCTTCATAACTTCATTCACCACCAGCATCGTTTCATGCAAGATGCGTTTAGATTCATCATCTTGAGTCCGGAGTGCTAAGCTGGATAAACCTGCTTCAACTCCTTTGAGGCTAGAGACACATTGTTTTACATTAGAAGCTATCGTCATACAGCATCCTCCTTATCCTTTGGATCTAAATATAATGGCTTGTAACACTCCGAAGCTGTTTTTCCCGGCACTGGTTACTTCAATCGTGCCAGTGACAACAACCGATCGATCCATGCTTTTTCGCATCCGCTAACGCTCCCGAAAACAATGTCCGCAGCATGCGAATGTTCATCCGAATGAGCAGGCACTTCAACCCTTATATGCACCGATTACACAAGTGAATCATGGTTGTCATTCATTCATATTCAATCGAAACGGCATGGGCAATGCATGGGATCGTCTCACTTTGTTGAAAGGATAGGGGAGATAATAAGGCACCGGTAGCCACGACGAGCAATCGTTTTATTTCTCCCTTTTTCATGCGATTTAATAAATGACCATAAACAACGGTTGCGGAACATCCTGGGCCGCTTGCCCCGGACAAGACTGGTTGACCATCCCTGTATATCATTAAACCGCAATCTTTATATTGCTCTTCTTTAATCGGCGTACCATGTTTTTCAAATAATGCCAGAGAAATTTCATGTCCAATCTTTCCTAAATCCCCGGTCACTATTAAATCATAATAGGATGGGTCGAGGTTCCGTTCTCTTAAATGGGCTTCAATCGTATCTACAGCAGCTGGGGCCATGGCACCGCCCATATTGAAAGGATCAGTCAATCCCATGTCGATGACCCGGCCTATCGTAGCTGAAGTGACCCTTGGGCCTTCCCCGGCACTGCTTAATAAAGCCACTCCTGCCCCCGTAACGGTCCATTGGGCTGTTGGGGGTTTTTGCCCTCCGTATTCAGTTGGGTAGCGAAATTGCTTTTCTACTGCGGCGTTATGACTTGATGCTCCTGTCAATAAGTACTCTGCCCCTTTGGTATTGACAAGGTATGCACCGAGAGCCAGTCCCTCCATGGAGGTGGAGCAAGCACCAAATAAGCCGAGATAAGGTGTTCCCAGTGTACGACAGGCAAAACTCGTAGGGGTTATTTGATTGATAAGGTCGCCTCCAAGGAAAAATTGAATCTGTTCCTTTTGAAGACCCGCCTTTTCGATTGCTTTTGTACTCGCTTCTTCCAATAAGACTTTATGTGCCTTTTCATAGGTATCTTGATTTATCCATAAATCGGAATGGAGAAGATCGAAATCATCCGCAAGCAAGCCTTCTGCTTCAAATGGACCGCCAACGGTTCCTGTGGAGACGATGACAGGCTTTTGATCAAACACCCATGTGCGATGCCCCGTAAGCATTATAAACCACCTCATTGTAGAGTATTGTCAGTGTTAAGATAAAACCTTGGAATAACATAGATCCTTCAGCCAATTCCTTTTAAAATCCTTTTATTCATGCCAATCAAATTCTAAACGACCGGTTTACGAAAATTTTTAAGCGTATGAATTAATAGCTTCAGCGACTTCGTCCTGTTTCATTAGCTTTGGGCTTGATTTTCCTGCAGTTATTAAATTGCTTGTATGTAACCCTATGGTATATATTCAAGCCCCGTCCTTTTATTAAAAAATCTGTCTTATAGAAAAAAGAATGAAAGTTTCATTCTCCTTATGGAATAAAGATATAAAAAAGGCTGGTTGCTTTAACCAACCTTTTTTATATGAATGATTATTGTTTATATTGAGGTTCCTCGTTTTGAATCTCTTCAATCCGAGGCGTGATGCTGTCCACAATCGTTTGTGTTTGTTGGGCAGCTTGTTGGTATAGTTGTTTGGCTTGCTCATTATCTGTGGAAAGGGCGAAAGTTTCGAAGCTCGCTTGAGCGCTTTTTAGCCCTGCTATAGTTGTTTTAACATCGTTTATTACTGTCATGTATGAACCTCCCTAGTTTGTAACTGCCTTATTAGAGTAAGAAAAAAATGATTATCTATACCTTCCAAATTTATCTAGGAATTGAATTAATCAAACGTTTGATTAATGGAAAGGAACAGGCGGAAGTGTAGTTAATATCATTCTCCGCCTATTTGTTACGTAAATTGTTTTTACTGTTTAATTATTGACTGAATTCAGAATTCTTAATATAATTACAGAAAACATAACGTGATTACGTGAGGTGATATGACATTTATATTCGAGACGATTTGTATGGTAGAGTTGTTTTTGAAATTTCATCTGAAGAGGTGTTAAAAGGCCTGCTATTTTATAAAAGCAAGCAGGAGTCGGAAATTGAATCGATCAAAGGTAAAATACATAAATATGAGCAAAAACGAAGAGCTGAGGAAGCTTGGTATCAATCCCTATCACCATTTAAACGTTTTTTTACAGGGCGTGTCCCAAGTCATCACCAGGCCGTTGAGCATTTGGTGAATGTTAAAGATAGATATAAAAAAATTGAGATGATAAAACAGAAGGTTGCTTTTTTAAATCAGGTGATCGGTTTACTCGAATCTGAAACGGAAAAACGGGAAATGAATTTACCATCAGACATCATTAAAGAAATAATGGACTGGCAGAAAGCGGAGGGAACACCAAGATGACTCTAGAAACGTTAAACGCTGGATTGGATACGGTTTGGGTGGTTCTGACAGCAGCCATGATTCTATTAATGGAGGGCGGGTTTGCTTTATTGGAGGCAGGGTTCGTCCGTACGAAGAATAATGTGAATATCATCATGAAGGTTTTTGCTGATATTACGATCGGAACGCTTTGCTATTTCGTAGTTGGTTTTGGCTTAATGTATGGAACGGATGCATTTGGAACAATTGGGGCAAGTGGTTTTCTGCTGAAAGGCGATTTGTCGCACATCGACCTTACGATTTCCATGGATGCATTTTGGTTATTTCAAGGCGCATTCGTCATCGCCGTTATTTCGATAGTTTCTGGAGCGGTTGCAGAAAGGATTAATTTTCGGGCGTATCTTATTTTTGTCGTAATGATGACGGCATTCATCTATCCGATTGCCGGTCACTGGGTATGGGGTGGTGGCTGGTTAAGCGGGTTGGGCATGCAGGACTTCGCAGGGTCTGCGGTCATTCATGCACTAGGCGGTTTTTCTGCACTTGCGGCTGCCATTGTAATCGGTCCGAGAGCAGGTAAATTCACTTCACGGGGGACTAGCTCCATTTCGCTGCCGAGTAATCTCCCACTGGCATCTGTCGGGGCATTCCTTTTATGGTTTGGCTGGTTTGGGTTTAATGCAGGAAGTACCTTGCAGGCTACAGATGTACGCATTGGCCATATTGCCATTGTCACGATGCTCTCAGCTGCATCAGGGGGAGCGGTGACCTTGCTTTATACACTATTTAGATATGGACGCTCGGATGCACCTTCCGTCATCAATGGCTCACTTGCAGGACTTGTCGGGATTACAGCTGGATGTGCATTCGTTAGTGATCTGGCAGCGTTACTGATTGGCGGAGTTTCTGGAATGTTGATGTTAGCTGCGACAAATTGGTTGGAAGCCCGAAAAATCGATGATCCGGTTGGTGCCTTTCCTGTTCATGCAGCATCAGGAATGTGGGGTACGATAGCGGTAGGGCTTTTTTCAACTGAAAACGGATTGTTTGCAGGTGGGGGATGGCATTTGCTCGGAGTTCAGACGTTAGGATTATTGGTGTTATGCATCTGGGGCTTTTCAGTGACATGGCTCGTTTTTAAAGTTATAAATGTTTGGCTGCCTATAAGGTCCACTGAAGAAGAAGAAGAACTTGGGTTGGATATCAGTTATCATGGCATCATGGCCACACATACCTCGCCGGAGTTCATCAAGGTAGAGGACTACTATAAGCAGGATGAAGAATTGACAAGGTAATGTCTATAATACAATGGTAGAATCAAATAAGAGGTGAATTTTAAATGGGTGCATGCAATCTTAATCATTCGCAACAAGATGTCAGGCTGAAATTTGAGAGTCAAAAGGGATTTTTACCAACCGAATTGAGTCAAACATTAGATCGATATCTTGAAAAAGGGAATTCGCAGGAAACATTGAATGAACTTTTTCATCTATTGAAGAAGTATGACTTGTCTACCCAGGAGGAACAGGAATCTAGGAACGGAAAGTTGAAACGAATAATGTTGTAAATGATAAAACGGGAGTGCAAGTATGACTCCCGGTCTTTTTTGTTTTTTTTCATTATGGAATCTTCTGTGAAATATTTTTGGGATTCCGCGGGAATGTGACTGACTCCTATTTTCTTTTTATTCAGCGCATCAGTAATTGTAACTACTTAATTGATTAATCATTTTAAGTAACGCGGACAAGGGTTTAGTGGAGCTTTAAAGATTTAATCAATCGTTTGATTAGTCTTCAATAAAAAGCATGGGGAAATTAAAAAGCAGGAGCCCATATGGAGCTCCTGCTTTTTCTTTAAAAACCATCATCTGTTGCGGTGAAGGGGATGTTAAGGTTTCGTTCAACGGCACGAAGTCTTTGATTTAGTCGATTCAGCCTATTCGTATGACGTTGATCATTTTGACTCAGTCTGGTTATTTCCTGGTTTACACGGTTCACTTCTCGATTTATCCTTGTAATTTCTTGGTTCAGCCGAGTGAGTTCCCTCGATTGACGCTCGTTTTGACGCTCAAGTTCCCGGACTCTTCTTTCAAGTTGTTGAGGCTGCCTTTCAACATCGAATTGGTCGGGCACCTGGCCATATGGATTTTCTTGTACCTGCTGAAGGTTCCAATCTTGCTGCGGCATGTAATCAAATCGTTCAGGCTGTTGGAAATATGGGTTATAATTAGACTGAAAGTACTGGTGATTTCCATTTTGTTGTGGAAAAGGGTAAAATCCGTATGAATTCATGGTCAACTCTCCTTTTTTTAATCAGGATGGATACGTTATAACTTATGTAAGTTCCGGTGAAGTGACTAGGCGTTAGCCCATGCGAGTGGGGAGAAGAGTTAATTTACGGAAAAAATTTCAATAAATTTGCAGAAACCATCCGGTTCCTATATCGTTTAGGATAGGAGAAATTCTTTTAATCCATCTTGAAACCAATCCGTGGGATAATCCGTATATATAGAAAAGAGTGTAAGTCAGGAGTGTAATGATTATGAATCGATTTCTTGCTGATTTTGTTCCGATATTGATTGCATTTCCAATGGTTTTGCCGGTTTGGATGATTAGCTATTTTGCCTTGAATCAACCGTTTGCCCTATCCGTTGTCATATCTTTAGCAGGAGGGGTGCTTGCATACTGTTTAAGTTCCGTATATTTTTCATCAAGATACCTCAAAAAACATGAATTGACGAGAAAAGAATATCAATATATAAAGAAAAATTTAATTGAAGCAAAATCGAAGATATGGCGGGTTCAAAAAGCACTAATCTCGGTCAGGCATATCTCTTCTTTTAAACAGAGGAAAGATATGATTAAAATGATCAGGAAAATATATAGTCTGACAAAAAAAGAACCTAAGCGGTTTTACCAGGCGGAACAATTTTATTACTCGCATCTGGATTCCGCCATGGAGCTTGCCGAGAAATATGTTTTTTTAGCACAGCAGCCAAAAAAGAATAGGGAACTCGAACTCTCCTTAACAGAGACTCGCAAAACTTTAAAGGAACTCACTAATACGATAGAAAAGGATTTATATAAAGTGATTGCTGATGATATCGATAACCTTAACTTCGAATTGGATGTTGCTAAGCAATCCATTAAAACTAGAAAAGAGTCACAAGTAATTGATGAAAGCAGGAGGTTAAAATGAATAACAATGATCCAAACCTGTTGAATAAAACGAATAATGCCAGTTTGATCGATGATCTTTTAGCCAATCCATTTGATGGGGTGCAGGAGCTGGAGAAAGTATCTTCAAAGGAAGCGAAACCGGTTAAACTGATTGATGTCATTCCTGAAGAGAACAGGGCAAAGGCATATCAGCTTGCCGAACAAATCGACCCAACGAATCATCAGGCGATGATATCCTATGGTACACCCGCCCAAACAAAGCTCCTGACCTTTTCTAATTCCATGCTTGAGCATGTCCAGAAAAAAGATGTGGGTGAAGTGGGCAACATTATCAGTGATTTAATGAAAAAGTTAAACGAGCTGAGCCCGGATGAGCTAAAACCGGATAAGCCCTCTTTCTTTGCGCGTATGTTCGGGAAGCTCTCGGGATCTGTACAGGAAGTGCTATCCAAATATCAAAAAACTGGTGCCCAAATTGATCGAATCAGTGTGAAACTCGATCGGAGTAAGAATATCCTGCTATCGGATATCGTAATCCTTGAAAAGCTATATGAAACGAATAAGGATTACTTCCAGGCATTGAATGTCTATATTGCAGCAGGGGAAATTAAACTCGAAGAAATCCATGGAAAAACGATTCCGGAGCTAAGGAAGTCCGCTGAATCAAGCAATGATCAAATGAAGTTTCAGGAAGTCAATGATATGCTGCAATTTGCTGAACGGTTGGATAAAAGGCTTCATGATTTGAAATTGAGTCGCGAAATCACGATTCAAAGCGCACCGCAAATCAGGCTGATCCAAAACACGAATCAGGCACTAGTCGAGAAAATACAATCTTCGATCATGACAGCCATTCCCCTTTGGAAAAATCAGGTTGCGATTGCATTGACCTTAATCAGGCAAAGGCATGCTGTAGAAGCACAAAAGCAAGTTTCCAAGACTACAAATGACTTGTTACTGAAGAACTCTGAGATGCTGAAAACGAATACCATTGAAACGGCAAAAGAAAATGAGCGCGGACTTGTCGATATCGAAACATTAAAGAATACTCAAGCTAACTTGATTTCCACGCTTGAGGAAACCATGCGGATTCAAGAAGAAGGAAGGCATAAACGCCGACAAGCCGAACAGGAATTGGCTTCAATGGAAAATGAACTGAAACAGAAACTATTAGAGATAAAGGGATAAGGGGAGATAACATGGAAACTATCGAGGCTATAAAAACGAGAAGAAGCATTGGAATCGTCAAGCAAGATCCGGTACCTAAGGAAATGATCGAGCAAATCATTGAAGCTGGAACTTATGCACCTAATCACCATCGAACGGAGCCTTGGCGCTTTTTTGTATTGACAGGAGAAGGAAGAAATAAACTTGGAGAGGTATTCGAAGAAATCACAAAAATTGAAAATGCTGATGATACCCCTGAAAGTTTAATCAGCAAGCTTGAAAGGCAAAAAAAGAATCCATTAAGGGCTCCAGTCATCATCGCAGTTGGCATAGAGCCTAGTGATAAGAATAATGTCCTCGTGGCAGAAGAATATGCGGCAGTGAACAGTGCCATTCAAAATATGCTTCTTGCAGCACATTCCCTAGGCCTGGGAGCAGTATGGAGAACGGGAAAAATAACTTATCATGAAAAGGTCCGTGAATTTTTCAATTTATCTTCAAAAGGAGAAGTATTGGCTTTCATATACTTGGGTTATCCTGATATGGAGCCGAAACCTGCTAAGAAAACACCGATTGATGAATTGACCACATGGATCGGATGAAGGGTTGAGGGGCAGCTGCATCGGTGTATACACACTGATGCAGCTTTTTTTTTTGCCTTCAATAAGGCTTCCTAAAATCTGATTTTAATGAAAGGGATTTGGATTCGTCAGGCTTCGTTTCAAGTGACGATTGATGAATTAGGTTGTACAATACATAGGAAGAATAAATTTTGATGAATTAGGATGTGTCTATAGATGAGAACGATTGATCCATTTGAGATACTTGATGGAAAAGCGATAAAATATTTGGATGTTTTTGGCGTGGAGGATGGAATTGCTTTAAAGAGTAAGTATGAAGATAAAACGTATTGGATATATGATTATTATTGCATGCACCAGACTTGTGATTGCCAGGAAGTATACCTTGAATTCGTTGAGGAGCTTAAAGGCAATAAACAGGCAGGACAGCATTTTGGAGTGAGGGTTTCTTTCGGGGATAATCAATTTGTCCTGGAGGATTATAATATTTCCAAGCAAAAGGCGATGGATATTGCGGAAGATACGTTAAAATACAGTAAAGATGTAATGGAGTTATTTAAACAGCGGTATCAGCAAATGAAGGAAAAAGGCACGCAAATCATCATGGAAAGTGCAAAGGCAGCTAAAATGCCGCATGTTCATACAGAACCGGTCATTGGCAGAAACGAACCATGCCCATGCGGAAGCGGGAAAAAATACAAAAAATGCTGCGGCGCAGCTTAACATCTCATGGAAGCTGACTCGATTCTGGGTCGCTTCTTTTTTATTTGGGGAAAAATTGAGTAATGAATAAAAAAGTATGGTATTTTTCGAACATTTGTTCTATAATAAGAGTACCAGATAATAACATAAAAAGAAATAAAAAGTAGTCATTTAGACGGAATTTTCCGAAAACTTCTTTTTTATTTTCATAAATCTGGTATATATAAGAGAGAAGAGTTTTTTGATCTCATCTCTTTCAACGGTAGACCGCAACCAGACGGGATGAATATCCCCACACTGATGGCAGTTTAACTTATTGAACGAAGGAAGGGGTAATCAAATGACAAGAGAAAAAAGATTAATACCTTACAAAGTTCTTGAAGTAATGGAAACGGTGAAAGAGAAGATTCCTGAGGGTGTCGAGCTTGTGAAAGCCCCGGCAATTTGGGAGAAAAGCAATTATGGTGAGGGAGTGGTAATTGCCGTCATCGATACAGGCATTGACAAGGGACATCCAGACCTCAAAGAAAGAATCATTGGTGGGAAGGATTTTACCAATACCGGCGATTATCAAGATGATAATGGACATGGGACACATGTTAGCGGTACGATTGTGGCTGCGGTCAATAATGCTGGTGTAGTGGGAGTGGCTCCGAAAGCGAGCATATTAGCGTTAAAGGCGCTAAATGGTCAAGGGCAAGGTGATATAGATTGGATTAATGGAGCTCTAGAGTATGCAATCAATTGGCGGGGACCTAATGAAGAAAAGGTTTCGGTTATTTCACTTTCACTTGGCGGTCCTCCGGATGAGGCTGAACACAAACTCATTCAAAAAGCCCTTCAGAACGATATCCTTGTTGTTTGCGCAGCTGGAAATAGCGGTGATGGGCGTCATGAAACGGATGAATTGGATTATCCAGGAGCATATCCCGAGGTAGTGGAAGTCGGAGCTGTGGATTTAAGCAGAAATTTAGCGGATTTTTCGAATACAAATGATGAAATTGACTTGGTGGCGCCAGGTGTCGATATTCTTTCTACGTATCCAGGAAATAAATATGCCAGGTTGAGCGGAACGTCCATGGCTACGCCTCATGTAAGCGGTGCAGCAGCCCTCTTGAAAGTGAGTGCTGAAAAGGAATTTGACCGCAATTTAACTGAAGCGGAATTATATGCACAGCTGGTGAAAAGTACGGAAGATCTGGGAATAAGCAAAAAAGCACAGGGAAATGGATTGCTTAACTTAACGATAGCGGACCAAAGAGCTGAAAAATCGATTAAGATTACTATAGAATCAGAAAACCTTAAGTTACCGAGTAAATCGGTGGTCATGGAATATTAGAAGAGAAAAAAGGTGCCTCAAGAATTTTTGGGGCACCTTCCATAATGATTATTTTTTAGTTTTCCTTAGAGCTGCAAAAAGCGCTACAATGGACAGAATTAGTGAAATGACCGCCAGAGTGATGATCAGCGCTTGATTGCCGTCACCGTCTGTTGCTGCTGACTCCTTTGAATTGTCAGTTGCCGTGGAATCATTAGTATCAGCCTCATCTTTGTGACCATGGTCAGCAGGTTCTGCATCAGCCTTGGGCGCAACCGTAATCTCCGTTACAGAATGCGGTAGGTCTGAGCCTTCATCACCGCTCCATTCAACAATTTCACCATCTTCGTAATATTGAAATGCATCCCAGGCAACTTTCGTTTCTTCTTTAGGATTTTGTGCTACGAAAGAGAATTGCTGGAACTGTCCAGCAGCTATTCCTTCATCAGTTGCTGCCCAAGTTACCGTTTTTACATGCCCACCTTTGTCACCTTCTGTTGTTACTTTCCACCCCGGTACAGGCTGATAGCTTTCAAAAGTAACCCCTTCAGGTACTTTTAAAGTCACCTTTGTAGTGGCAGTTTCTTTTTCTACTGGTACTTTGAGTGTATAAGTTTCCCACGCTTCAGGTGCAGATGAACTAGGCTTGACTGTAACGTGAGCATATGCTGAACCGGAAAAAATGAATAATGCGGCAAATGTGAAAATAAGTAGCTTTGAAATATTTTTCATTAGTATAAATCCCTCCTGTTATGAATTCCCTATGAAAATTAAAAAATCAGCATTAATTGAATCCAGGCTTTCAGTTAATCCGTGAACATGGATATTCCACTTTCCTGGCATGGTTAATAAAGACTTTGATGTAAATGTACCTGTGTTTTTCTCCTTCATTTGCAGTTTTATTTCACCGCGTGGCGTATCTAATGGCTGCATAGTGATTGTAAGCTGCTCTATATCAGCAAGGGGTTTGCCTTCATTGGAGAGATTTACTTGAATCACGTTATCCCCGACTTCATTGGGAGTCACCATTAATGTAACCTCATTATTTTCTTCAGTCCGTAACGTCTTTTCAATGGGCCCGGGAGAAGACATGGCAGTTTGGACATTTGTCAATAGAGCTGCAATGAGAAGTATGACGATTCCTAAACCAAACTCCATTCCCACACTATAACCAAGTTTTTTCGTTTGCTTTTTCCCTCTGAGAAAATGAAAGCCTCCTAAAACGATCATGACTAACATGAGACCGATTTTCGCCAGTAACAATTGTCCATATGTTGTGTTGAACAATGAATGGACAGTCGGAACATGCTGTAAACTGCTGTATATCCCGCTAACAATCAGTATGATTACAAACAGAAATGCCCATCTGGAAAACCTTTGAATGATCGACCAGTAAAATGTTTTCTTATCTTCTTGGACTGCCTGCCGATCAGCAAGCCCAGGTAAAATCACCAATAAGGCCATAAGGCCGCCGAGCCATAAAGCCATGGACAACAAATGAAGGAAATCCATCAAAACGGCAAGACCCTGATTAGGAACAGCTGCTGTATGTCCAGTTAAAGCCTTACAAATCATCAAGCTTGCTATTATGATGAAAGAAAGGAAAGGCAACGATTTATTCAGGGAGTTCTCAAGCATGAAATAAATCACTAAAAATAGAAGCAGCAATATTAGAACTTCAATGATCCAGACCGTTCCAAAGTTTGTAGCATTCAATACTTCTTTTATATAACTCAATTTAAATGCATCTGTCCAACCTACGCCAGCGTCAATCGTAACTTTTAAAGGCAGATTGAAGAAGATGGAAAATGCTAAACCTGCATATGAAAGCCAAAGGTATAGACGTGTTCTTCTGCTTGCTTCAAAAAGTCCAGAATCCTTCATTAACGATAATCTGAAAAAAAGGATTCCAGTAAGTGCAGCGAAGCATATGTATTGAAGACTTTGAAGGATCACATTGATGGAATTCGGAAAACTTGCATTCACTTCGGGTTTTTCGTGGTCTGAAAGGCCCGCTGAATCTCCGAATTGAAAGGGAATTGTTCCTTCAATGGGATGCCCATCACTTGAAACCACTCTCCATTTAATGTAATAAATCCCTTCGTCGATAGTGCCCTTCCACTTAGCTTCCAGTATTTTTTCACTTTGTTCCGAGATTGTACTGTCTTGAATTTGAATTTTGTCTCCGCCTTGGCTGAATACCTCAAGCGAATGGAAGGATGGTTGAATATTCTCGCTGAATTGAATGCTGATCTTTTCAGGAAGGGTATCCATCGCTTCATTCGGGCTAGGATTAGAGCTTATTACCGTAGCATGACCAAAAGCCATTGCCGGGTATAAAAGCAAACTGAATAGGCTGACTACCAGCCATAAATATTTTTTCATCTTGGTGTGCCATCATCCTTTCATCAGATCATGTAAGCTCATTATAAAAGGAAAATGTGAAAAAACAGTGAAAATAAATTAGTTATCTAAAGGCAGTTTGAAAGGTTCGCTAGAAAAGTGATAACAATAAGTTTAGATTTGCCTTCCTACCTCCATTATAGCCATAAATATTGGTTAGGAATTCCGCTTTGCAAAACATTAATAGGCATCCTGTTGTTATAAACTCCAATAAGAAATAATTAAGGTTCCTTTGATAACCTGAACCTATCATGTTTGCAGGAATTATAGGAGGGATAGGCTTTGCTAAAGAAGGGATTTAAAGAAAAAAGTGTGAAGGTGATCTTGGTTGGTTCCCTTTGGGGGATGGGAACATCCACTTATATGCCAGCGGCAGGGGCTGCGGAAGGTACTTCCGTCATTCAGGAAGAGGAACAAACGGTAAATAATCTTTCAAGTCTGGAAATAGAGGGTATTGCACTGGATCGGGAATTTTCAGAAGATTTACACGACTATAGTTCGGCAGTGGGGAATGATGTGGAAAAGATCAACTTACTTGCAGCAAGTCCTAACGAGAATGCAGCCATATACGTGAATGGTGTCAAAATGACAGAGGGGAAGGTGAAGGACTTACCGCTTCAAACTGGCATGAATACATTTGAAATCACCGTCAGCGATGGGCAAAATGAAACGGTTACCTATTCTCTCAAAGTTGAAAAACTTGAAAGTGATGATAATCTTTTAACATCGATTGGATTATCAAAAGGCTCATTAACATTCGATTCTAAAGTGACAGCTTATAATGCTTCTGTTGAAAATGAAGTCCAGTCCATTACGGTAACTCCGACATTGAGTGACAGTACCGCAATTGTAAAGGTGAATGGAAAGGATGCAACCAGTGCAGGTGTAAAGGTTACCCTTCCAATCGGTAAGACAACGGTGAAGATTATCGTTACAGCAGAAAATGGAGATAAAAAAACCTATACGCTTACGATTACACGGGCAGCAGTCAAGGAAAAAGAAGAATCGAAAACTGCACTGCACCAGTATTGAACATTCTGACTGTATCATCAGGAGAATGGAACAAATCTTTTGAATCTAATGAGCATACCTATCATATCGAGGTCGATAATGATATTTCTTCAGTCGAAATGAATGCAACGACAAATGCCAGCGGAGCAACGATTGAATATGACGGTGAGAGCAGTAAAAAAGTGAAGATCAAGGATAAAGCGAAAACGGCCATTTCCGTTACCGTTTCAAAGGATGGGGAGCGCCGTACTTACGTCCTAGTTTTCGAAAAGGATATGGATGTGGAAATGGATGAGGAAGAAACCGTGGATGGTGTCAAAGCAAAAGAGGTAGGAGTTGAGGCAGCGCATATGAGTACAGCCGGCAATTCGGAGAGCGATGCATCCAATAATAATGGAGGCCAGGTTAATCGCAAACAACCTGTTGAGACTGTGTCATTCTTTGGGAATATAAAGGATTTCTTCACCTCCCTGATTAAATAGGGAGGTGAAGAAATCCTGCAAAAAAAGGACAAGGTTTAGGCTTGTCCCCGGATTTATATTTTTATGGGCAAAATGATTTGGACCTCGGTTCCATGGTTTAGTTCGCTGTTAAAGCGGACCTTTCCCCGATGCGCCTCAATGATTCGGCAACTGACTGTCAGTCCTAATCCAGTTCCTTTTTCTTTAGAAGAATAGAAAGGCTCACCAAGATGCTTTATCCGTTTTTTTTCAATTCCGCTTCCATTATCTTTGATGGTAATGGAAAGGTTATTGTCGATGCGTTCGAAATCAATCCAAATGTGATCGGCGGCTGCCTCCATTGAATTCTTGAGCATGTTTATGAATACTTGTTTTAATTGGTTTCCCTCACATAATAGAAGCGGTATTTCGTTTTTAACAGATATTGATATTTGGGTGGGGTACGAGTCCGCCTCTGGTTTCAACAAGGTTTTGACATCATTCATCAGGTCGATGATTTGATGTTTGCTGAATGGAAGTTCCTGTGGTTTTGCCAGGACGAGTAACTCGCTTACAATAAGATTGATCCGGTCCAATTCACTTAACATGATCGTGTAGTAATGTTCATAGGGATGGTCGCTCTTTTTAAGAAGCTGGACGAAACCTTTTAAAGAAGTCAGAGGGTTTCGTACCTCATGGGCCACACTAGCGGCAAGTTCGCCGACTATCGATAATTTTTCAGTTCTTCTTAAGCGTGCTTCGGTTTCCCGAATTTGAGTGACTTCTTTAGCATAAGTAATGATTCCGACTAAATCCTCTCCAACCATCATCGGGACAAACGAACAAGAAAGTAAGATGGACTTTCCGTACTTCGTCAGGAATTCTATATCTTTCCCTTTTTTTATCCCCTTTTGGTTTTCCATGACATATTGGCAAGATGTACGGATCAATTCCGCGTCTTCTGCTGAGAAGTTCAAATTTATGAATGAGGCTCCATGTATTTCTTCCTGTTGAAAGCCTGTTACCGTTTCAAACCTTGGATTTACGGTCGTGATCATTCCGTTTAAATCAAGCATCAGCATCGGATAAGGGTTGTGTTCAAACAATGATTTATAGCGTTGTTCACTATCGAATAATTGATTCTCCGCGACTACTCTTTCAGAAATATCCCTGCCGATGACGACTAAGCCTTTTCGAGAACCATCCTCATTGAACAGGGGAACTTTGATGGTATCAAAGGTCTTGTGATTGCCATCGGGAAGAGGGACGATTTCCTCACACCTTGTGATTTCCCCTTTTACCCACGTTTCTTCATCGGAAACTTCACAGTAGATCAACGACTCTTTATAAAATTCGGAGTATTCTGCGAGTTCGCTGTCTCTTTTTCCCTTATAGTCTACATGCTCCAATTGAAATAATTGCAGGCCGAAGGTATTGGATTCAAGCCATCGGCCATCACCATCTTTGAAGTTAACGAAATCCACCATTGAATTGATGAGTGTACGCCGACGTTGTTCCGCTTCTTTTAATTGCTTGAATTCTTCCCTTTTAGCTAAATAAAGATATAAAACCAAACCTATTGATAAAAGGAAAACAAATCCTTCCGCTCTTTGAAGTTGAATGAAGACCTCTTTGTTTTGGATATTTGTAGTTAAAAAATAGTCGAACACGACTAGTGTAAGAATCCCGGATAGGATATATATTGCTAAGATGGAGCGTTTGGACATGGAGATTCTCCCTGATTTTAAGACATTTCTAAGGTAAAATTACATACACATTTTAACAAACTATCGGAAAAAAATATATGCAGAATTCTAAATAAAAAAACAGGGGCCAATGTGTTCACCTGTTTTTTCTGACGAAGGTTAGTTTCTTTTTCTTTTTTGCACGCTTATAGATAATGAAAAATAGTAAGAAGAGGAGTGCGAGTGCTGCTAGCGTATATTGGTTCATTTCAACAGATAGCAGTCCATATGGAATGAGCGAAAGGAAGAAAAAGTATATAAGGTTGCCAAGTGCCGTCGCTAATAAAAAATCCTTGAAAGTGACGGTGCTGACTCCAGCTACCAAGTTAATTAAGCTTGTTGGGATCAGAGGGAAAATCCTGCCTGTAAAAACGTACATGAAGCCATGCTCCACAACAGATTCTTGCCACTTTTCGCCAATCCTCTTTAAGAGAAGCTCCTGAAACCAGTTTCTTGCTGCATAAAAAATGAAACCTGAGGCAACAACACTTGTAAACCAACTCCATAGATATCCATATATGAATCCGAATATCGTGACATTGATAGTCAGGAGCAAAATTAAGGGAATGATTGTAAAAGAGTTTTGTACAAACATCAAAACGAATGTCACAATAAATGTAAGCAAAAGGTTTTCCTTCAAGATGCCAATAACAGAATCCAAATCACTTTTCCAAACCAAAGTGAATAACTCTGCATTAGAAAAAATAAATATTGCAATTACCAATAGACCGATTATGGTCAGGACTTTTTTCAAAGGGCCACCACCATTCTTACTAGTAGTTTATCATTTTCGAGTTCATTGGTGAAAAAAAAGAGCTGCCGCATCATGCAGACAGCTCTTTTCCATTATAGTGGGTTCGCGACGCGAAGTTTCCATTAAAGCCACTTTTCAAACTGAATTCTTTTGTTCATTCCATAAATGATTGGCGCTCCAATCAAGAGGACAACGAATTCACCGACAGCAGTGGTCATCCAGCTTAACCAGAATGGGAAGCCCAGGGCAAGGTTCAGTTCGATTGCAATTAAAAACATTGTGAACGTGAAAAAGATAATCGTTGCGATCATCCGTCCTTTAATGCCTTTTATGAACCGAGAAACAAAAATGACAAGCAATAAGGCGAGCAGAGATTGCCCCACCCCGAAAATCAAGTCATATGGCACCATCGGCGAAAAGAGCAGATTCGATATGAAGACTCCGCCGACGATACCGTAGATATACTTTTTATTGAATACAATCAGATGATTCAATATTTCCGGTACACGAAATTGGAACATCTGAAATGATATTGGTTGGAACACCAATGAGACCGCCACATACAAGGCAGCCAATAACCCGCTTATCACGAGTGTACGAACATTCATTTTACTCTCTCCCTAGTTTTTTATCGTGGGATGGTTACGAACCACGTTTAGGCGTTTGCCCGATGTTTAATAGTATCCCATGTAAGCTTGTTTCGTCAATTTGTAAAGAATGGTTTTAATTTATGAGTTTTCAAGCAGGGGAAGTAGCTCAATTGGATTTTGATTTATTGCAATGAAGGATGATATTATTTCAATATATACTTCAAAGGAGTGAATATAGTATGTCGATCGAGAGTGTCAAAAGCCATTTTAAACAATGGGATCGGGAAGGCGATGTAATGGAGTTCGAAACATCGAGTGCTACGGTGATTGAAGCAGCGGAAACCATCGGTGTTATCCCAGCGCGGATTGCTAAGACTCTTTCCTTTAAGGGGGAAGGTGAAAAAGCCATTTTGGTTGTTGCTGCAGGGGACGCGAAAGTGGATAATAAGAAATTTCGTCAGACGTTCGGTTTCAAGGCACGAATGCTTTCACCTGAAGAAGTGCTTGCACAGACTGGCCATGCCATCGGAGGAGTTTGCCCGTTTGGTCTGGCAAATGCTCTAGCTGTTTTTCTTGATGTATCGATGAAACGCTTTGAGTCATTGTTCCCGGCATGCGGCAGTGCGAACTCTGCAATAGAACTTAAACTCGCTGAGTTGTTTGAATATTCAGGCGCGAAGAATTGGGTGGATGTTTGCAAAGGTTGGGAAGAGAAGGGGAATGAGGAAACGGCGGTAGGCAATGCAGTTGATGGCCTTTGATGGTTTCAAAAATTCACATGAATGGAATTGAGTCCGCTATGGTGGACTTTATTTTAGTGGCGGCCGCATACATTTTCTATGATTTAAGCGGAAAATCGGGCAGAAAGTGTTCCTGAGCGGAGGTTGAAAGATGTTAAATGAAAGCAAAAGAAAAAGCAATAACAGCTATCTTAGTCTTAAAACTCTTTATGAAGAGAATATAACGGTTAAGAGCATTGCCCAGGAGCTTGAGTTTTGCCATAAAAACGATCTGGCGGTGGATATTCAGAAAGCATTGGAAAAAAAGAATTTTGATATATTGGCAGTGCAAGATCAGGGGGAAATCATCGGGTATATCGAAAGGGAAGAACTCGGTGAAGGAAGCATCTCTGAATAATAGAAGTGATTCGATCTCAAGGGATAATAGACGTTCCTTTTCCCGGAAGTCCGGTAACCGTTTAACTTCCACCTGAATCGGCTGCTTTTCTTTCAAGGCCGATGAGAATTCCTGAAAAGGGTGTAACAGGTTTTTGGGATCCATTTCAAGATCGCAGTGACCATTAGGGCAGATGTGAAGCAAGGCAGGTTCTTCCTCATACAATATGACAAAATGACTGTCATCGAAGGTAATGAGCTGCTTAAGTTTTTCAATAACATTTCGGAGAATCTCTTGGATGTCGATGTCCATATTCATATTTTTTGTGATGTCATTCATGATTTCAAGCTGCATATTCTTCTTCTTCAGCTGATCCACGGTTTTCTTAAGTTCCGTGTAATACGTTTTTTTTGAAGATTTAACGCCTGTCATTAAATCTATCAATTCATGTTTGTTCATGCTTTTCACCTCTTATAGGGCTGTAAGAAGCAGCTGATTAATCTGTTCTAATGACATATCACGGGGGTTTGTGATCATGCAGGCATCCTCAAGAGCGGTCATCCCTATGGGATCTATCATTTCTTTCGTAATGCCGACATCACTTAAACTCTTGGGAGCCCCTATATCCCGGGATAATTCCCTTACGAAGTGAATGGCAGCCATTCCTGCTTGCTGCTCCGTCAATGCCCGTGTATCGATGCCCATGATGTCTGCAATCTCGCTGAATCGTCTTGGTGAGGCAATTCGATTGAAATCCATGACATGGGGAAGGAGTATCGCATTGATTTCACCATGCGGAAGGAGGTACTTGCCGCCTATGGCATGTGAAATGGCATGGGCAGCTCCCAAAATGGCATTGGAAAAAGCCAGTCCAGCCTGCAGGCTCGCCATCGCCATCGCCTTTTTTGCTTCCTCATTATGCCTGGATGCAACAGAGGGGCGTAAGTGGCGGGAAACGATGGAAAGCGCGTTTTTAGCTTGTACATCGGTCAAAGGTGTCGCAGCGATTGAAACATAGGATTCAATGGCGTGGGTTAACACATCCATTCCGGTAGCTGCGGTCAAATCCGGTCCCAAGGTGGTTAAGGTGGCAGGATCGACTATTGCAATATCGGGGACGAGTGATTTTGAAATGATCGTCATTTTTTTCTCGCGGAATGAATCGACGATCACCGAAAACTGGGATACTTCCGAACCCGATCCTGCAGTGGTCATGATCATCACCATGGGAGGGAGGGGAGAGTGGACTTTATCAACACCTTCATAATCACTGATGATGCCGCCATTCGTTACTAAAAGGGCTACCCCTTTGGCAACATCCAAAGCACTGCCTCCGCCCAAACCGATGATGGCATCACATTCTTGTTCTTTAAATGTCAAACAGCCGGCTTCGATCTCCCTGTCCTTCGGATTGGTCGTCATTTCAATGAAGGTAGCAAAAGCAAGGCCTGCATCTTGGCAGCATTCAATGACTTTATCCAACCAGCCAGCATTGGCCACCCCGGAGTCGCTTACGATAAGCGCCTTTTTGGCACCCAGCCGCAAGCAGGCCTCGCCAGCTTGTTCAATCGAACCTTTACCGAAAATCACTTCCGGCATCACAAATTTAGTTATCGACATCTTTGCGCCTTCTCCCTGTAAAAATTCAATATCTTCTGTATTATTTTCCCGAAAAAGTGCGAAAATCCTGTTTGGATTACAGGTATTTTTATATAATATGACAAAATACCGAATGGAGAAGGACTTTTGATACAGGTCAAATCACCTGATGATTTCTTGTATTTGTAAATTCGGTACTTTAGACATACATGAATAGGGATAAACCTACCTAGTTAGTAATTTCTATATATTGTAAAATAATGGTAGAAACTATTAAACTGGGAGGCAATCTATGAAAAAACAATTTCTGTCGTTAACATTAATCACAGCATTGACACTCGGGACAGCCGGGACAACCACCCCTTTAGCAGCGCCGCATTCATCGCCGGTGCTATCTGAGCCATCCACGGACAAGCAAGTCATTAAAAGAATCGATGCCGATAAAATCTACAAGAATATTGAATACCTCTCACAAACACCTCGGGTGGCCGGTACGGATTCTGAGTATAAAGCCGTCCAATTCATCAAAAGGCAATTCCAATCTTATGGCTATAAAGCCGATATCGAAGAGTTCAATTTTTTATCTTATACAGACCCAAATCTGGTCGAGCTGTCCGTTGCTGGATTCGATGGGGAAATCCAAGCGAACCATTTAACCTATTCAGTTAATGGGGACCTATCCGGTGACGTTGTATATGCCGGTTTAGGAACGAAAGAAGAGCTTGAGGAAACCGATGTTGCAGGGAAGATTGCCCTTATACAAAGAGGGAACCTCACTTTTGCAGAGAAAGTATTGAATGCAGCGGAAAAAGGGGCAACGGGAGTCATCCTATTCAATAATGCAGATGGGGAAATAAACGGGACACTCGGAGAGGATAATGACAGGTTTATTCCATCCGTCACGATCACCAAAAAGGATGGAGAAGCCCTTTTGGAAAAATTGAATGATGGAGTCAAATTGACAGCATCATTAAAAATTGAAGGAGCCCATTCAGGAGAAAAAACCTCTTATAATGTAGTGGCAACGAAAAAAGCAACAAAGAACAATAAAGCAAAAAAGAGCGATATCATTTATATTACTGGACATCATGATTCCGTCGCAGGGGCACCCGGAGCGAATGATGATGCATCTGGAACATCCGTCACCCTTGAACTTGCCCGTGTTCTGAAGAATCTTCCTACAGATACGGAAATTCGCTTCGTCACCTTTGGGGCAGAGGAAAATGGATTGTTGGGTTCGCAGCATTATGTGAGCAATCTCCCTGATGATGATATCAAGCGGACCATTGCAAACTTCAATCTCGACATGGTGGGAAGCAGGGATGCCGGAGATTTGGTCATTTTGACTAATGATGGAGAAACGAACCTTGTAACCGAGCTGGCCCAGGCATCAAGTACAAGACTGAATGGTGAGCCGACTCCATATGGACAAGGCGGGAGAAGTGACCATGTATCCTTTGCTGAGGCTGGGATACCCGCTGCTTTATTCATCCACAGTCCATCAGAACCTTGGTATCATACTCCTGATGATACCATTGATAAAATCTCAAAAGAAAAGCTTCAAGATGTTGCTGAAATTGTCGGCACAGCTGTCTATGACCAAGCAAAAATCGAAGCTAAAAAACCTGATTTCAATCATAAAAAAGGGAAAAAGGTGAAAGTTCCTCATTTATTTGGCGAAAAGGAATTCAAATAATGCAGTAAATATTCAGAGGGTGCAGCCTGCACCCTTTCTTTATGTTTAAAAATGGAAATACAGGGGTAAAAAGTCTAATCGGGAATTGGAGCGTGCGGGCTGAATTTCCTAATTCTGTAGCATAAATAGCTTATTTATCCCTATTTAACTCTAAGACTATAATCCTTATAATAAAAATTATGAAAAATATGACAGTCTACATAATGAGAATAGTATGTTTGAGGTGATTTTTTAGGTGTATGCAAATTCATTGAGTGAAATTCACTCTGCCCTCTCTAGTAAAACTTCTGATGTCAATGAAAAAATCAATCGTTTGGAGCAGGCAAAAAGACAAATCAAAGAAGAACAGAATGCTTGTCTTGGGGAAATAGCTAAAATTAAAAATCCGGACTTGGCAAAAAGCTGGACGGGAAACCGTGCAGAAGACTTTCAAGATGCCCGCAGTGATGCATACAAGGCAATGTCAACGATCATTCATGATGATTATGATGACTATCAAGAGAAAATCGACGGTAAAATCATGATGCTTAATATAGAGAAAAAGGCTCTGAGTGCAGCAGGTACGATAGCACATGAAGCGGATGTTCTTTTAGGCAAAGGAGAAGCCGTCATAGATCAATTGGAAAGCAAAATATCATATTTAAAAGGGTGGTTGTTTTAATGACGACAATCAAACTGAATCATCCTGCCGTAACGAAGCAAGTCGATCAAGTGAAGACGGCACTTGGTACAGTCACGCTTGGAAATTTGCCGGCAGGCGAGCTTGGCAACAATAAATTGGAATTCACATCGAAATGGATCGATCGCGAAACGAACCTGGAGAAGGTCTTTGAGCAATATATCAAAATCGTCCAGAAAAATGTGGAAGATACCCGTGCCAACATCGACTTATTAAAAGAACAGGATGAAGCCATCGCCCATACGTCTTCACATGGGTATCAGCGATGAAGATATATGAAGCCGAGACATTGACGGCCGCAACCAAGTCGCGCGCCAAGCAATATGAAGAACTAAAGAAGGAAGTCACAGCCCTGAAAAAGGAATTTCAGGGCATCGTCGGCCTGGATAACGAGTTCCAGGGAGCCGGTGCTACAGCCATCAAAAGCTTCTATGAAGCGCAAATCGAGGTGGTGGACGCCTGGATGGAACTATTCACGACCCAGATCAGTTTTTTGGAAGGCATACCGGCCAGTCTGGAAGAGGCGGATCTCTCCGGAAATACGGTGGTCGAGGTCCCCTTTTTAGATGGCGAAGTCTCAAACGGCATCAACCAATCAAAGTCGCTTGTCGATGAGCAAGCGAACGATCTTCAAAGGATCCTGAACAGCATTGACGATATCCTGCCTCTTGATATGTTCGACCAAAAGGACTTTAATGAAAAAATCACGCTGGCCGGGCACAGGCTGGATGACACCGTGACAAAGGTCGAGAATGTCGACCGGCAATTGGTCGAGGAATATGATGTGTCCATCGGGCAGGAAAACGTGGCCGTTGGCCTCTTCCGTGCCTTGCTTGATGCCACCAAACAGGACGGCAACATTTCGCCGATGACATTCAACCAATCGGCATTCAAGAGCAGTGACGTCTATCAAGTGAAGGATGAAGTCGCCGGTCAGATGAAAGACTATCAAACCTTCAAAAAGGAACAAGCAGAAGCCCGGAAAATCGAACAGGAAATGGAAGAACTCGAAAACCGCCCATGGTACGAAAAGGCCTGGGATACGACAAAAACCTTTACAGGGGAATTCACGGGATATTATGATTCTATCAGGGCCTCGACCGGAGTCGATCCAGTAACGGGCCGCAAGCTGTCCGATGCCGAACGAATCGCCGCCGGCGCCATGGCCGCCGCTGGATTCATCCCCGTCGTCGGATGGGCCGGACGGGCCATCAAAGGCGGCAGCGCCCTATACAAAACGGCCAAAGGGCTCAACGCAGCGAATCATGCGCTCGATGCCTATAAAACGACAAAAGGCTTTAGCCTCCTCCAGAAAACCGAATACGGGATATACGGGCTCCTCGCAGCCAACGGCCTCGGCGAAGCAGCCGCAGGCAAAGACATGTTCGGCAACCAGCTAACCGAGGAACAGCGCCAGAACGGCCTGTTGATGGCACTCGGAATCGGCGGTGTGGCAGGTGCGGCGAAGTATGTGGATCATTTACAGGTTAAGAATGCACTCTATCAAACTACTGACTTATTAAAGGAAAATAAAGTAGTAAGAAAATATGCTAAGGAAATAGCGAAACATCCAAATCCTAAACCTGTTGAAGACGTATTAAAGTATGTAATTAAGAAACAAAATTCTATAGGAACTAAGGTAATGCTCGATGGAGAAGTTGTTGAAAAAGTTTTAAAGGAAGTTAAGCCGAATATCACGATAAGAGAACTGGAAAATTTAAAATGGAGTGTAATAGAGGAAGCTACTTTTAAAAATAAGACCATTCTTCAACCTTCACAGAGAGCAAGGTTATGGCAAGGTTCTCATCCTTACTTTGGTATAGATACATATGAGGATATTATTTTGAAAAAAGGCACAATCTTATTCGCTGGATATCCAAGACCAACTGGTTATTGTTTTACAAAAGAGGTTTTAGACAGTGTAGACGGAGATTCAAAAAAATTATTTCAAGGTGTTCAAGTTAATCCTAGAGAATTTGATGATGGAACGGGAGATTATAAATTTCAGGTCATTAAATTCGAATTAATGGATGATTTACCATCAGCTAGAGGTATGACAGATGCGAATCCTCAATTAGGATCAGGCGGTTTAGAGCAAATATTCACACCGGATTTTGAAGATTTACTTAGGGAAGGAAAAGTAAATCCTGTACTGGACGATGTAACTAAACAAAAATTAAGAGGAAGTGGAATAGAATTTAATCCAACATTGTTACAACAAAAAGATGAAAGTGGTAAGTACATATACGAAACTATCAGTAAGACTTTTGTAGAGATAGCAGAGGATCCAAATGTTATCAAATTGAAAAACTTTAAATTAACTAAAGCTGAAATGGATGAAATTAATGAAGCGATAGAAAATGCTGATTTATTTGAAATGGGGATTCGTTAATGAATAATTTGAATAATGGAACATTGACAATAGAAGGAATTGAAGTTAACCAAGATACAAAATTAGATTTTTTTGAGAAGTCATTAGCAACAAATCCTAATTTTGAGGTTAGGAAGAGGCAGCCTGATAAAGCAACAGTTGGTTCCTTAAGGCCCATACAGTTGGGAAGTAAAAGATTTTCTGTTAGAATTTCTTTTGAGAATAATATAATAAAGGGAATACGTTTAAAGGTTAGTGATTCATCCATTAACCAATGGGACTATGAAGAAAAATTATCTCAGCATGGAGAATGGCTTACAGAGCAAATTGGTTATCCTGAGGGAATATTGTCTGAAAATGTATTTGAATGGGGTAAGATAACCCAATGGTATGATCCACGGTCCAGTGATGCAGGAATCAGCATACTATATTTCCAAAGGTAAAATGACACGAAGTGAATATGAAAATAAGATAAAAGAGTTAGGAATAGATTTACAAGAACGTAATATCGTTATTGGAAGAAAAACTAATGTATCGTTATCAACAGGTTGTTACTTTGAAGATGGAAATTGGATATTGTATGATGTGGATGAAAGACAAGATTTTTCAATTATAGAAAAGGGTAATGAGGATCGAATTTTCAAATTTTTATATATGATAACGATGGGGAAATAGGAAAGTAGAATTATAGGTGGTAATCATATTTATTTGAATACCAGACTACTCATCCAAAAGCACCAAAACCATTGCATGCCTTGGTAATATAGTTAAGATTATCGAAAAAGAAATCCGTATTTCACTAGATTAAAATGAAACCTTGATTGGCTAAAGCCATTCGAGGTTTTTTGATGAAATTGACAGTATAATTTTTGTATGAAAACTATGATAGTAAGCAGGTAGTTTGGGAATACGAAATGGAAATCCCTAAACGGATAAGTATGGAACAAATATCCCTCGCAGGAGGACCAACCCTTCGCCAAGTTGTGATGGAAAAGCAGACAATTAAGGAAGCCTATCAGAAATTTACGGTGAAGGATAGCAAAGTAGAGGGTGTTTCAGGGGAGAGTATTTTTAAGGGTACGGATAATCTTAAGTTTAAGAATGTTGGGAGTATTTTAATAGTATCAATAATATTGGAAAACGAGATGATTTAACAGAAGCTTGTAAAGATTCACGAAGCATATGCCGCATTAGAAGTAAAAGGTGATGTTACTGTTGTAAAAGGCACAAAATTCCTTCGTCCAGAAGGGTTTGGTCGAAATGGTAGAATGATTGTGGATTGGCCAGATAAAATGGGGTTTGTAGAAGAATCAATCCAGCCAATTGATAGAAATAGTCCGTTACCAGAAAGATGGGATAGAGTAGGTGGAAAAGGTGGAGAGAATTTCACCACTTTACCTCATAATGGTATTCCATACACATATGATCAACGGGCAATACCGTATATAGAAAACCCTGCTGCAAGGCACGTTGGGCATTTTAATAATGAATCTTATTTTGAATCTATTGATGCAGTCAAAAGTGGAAATCTTGAAGAGTTAAATCGAATTGTAGTGGCCAATGGAAGAACAGCAATTTCTGATTCAGAATTTGCTGATTTTAAGGCTTATTATGACGATTTCCAAGATAGAGTACAAATATTTATTGGAAATACAGATACTACTTACGGAGTGAAAGGTACTGCTGCTTCCTGGACTAGTAGCTCTACAGGTGAGAAGTTAATGAATGGTGGAGCAGAACAAATTGTAACGCCATTAAATGGTGAGATGCTAGAGATTATAGGAATTATACCTAAATACTAGGAGGGCTAGACGTGACAAAACAAGAGTTCTTAAATAGATATGAAGCTGAAAAACTAAATATTGGTGAATATATTATGGTACTAGATACTATAACGGATGAGTCGCTAGTAATAGGATGTGCACATGATCAAGGAGTGTGGAAAGTTTATAAAACAAGAGAGAGAGGAGGTCACTATATAATTAAAGAAATTGCTAGTGAAAATGAAGCATTTGATTTTCTTTATGAGTTAATATTAAGTAGACATAACAGAATTAATAATTAAAATTTGCATTAAATGGGAAAGTGTAAAAACACCACTTATTATTCAATTTATATTTGCATACAGGAATGACCGAACTTGTAGCAAAACATGTACAGATTACATTAGCTGGTTATATAAAAGTAAAAAGCTCATGGTGGTTGAACCATCATGGAGTATTGTGTGCAATGATAGAAAACCATAAAATTCTGAAATCTCCTTTGAAGAATATAGTAAAATAATGAATTCTTTTAAATGAAAATGAGGTTTTTAATTTGAATGGATTAACAGGTGATATTTTAGTGAAAGGAAACATACTTAATGGCAATACAAATAAACAGGATTTTTGTATAAAATTTCAAAATGAACTACTATCAAGCGATATATCGAATAATATGTTTGTTTTTAAGGACGCAATTATGTTAGATGGAATTTATTTTTGGATTGTAGTTAACTTTCAGAATGGTAAAGTTTCTCGTATTGAACTCGACAATGCTGATGAAAATTTGAAAAATACTTACAATAATTGGTCTAATTATAAAGCTAAAAAAAAGAAAGAGATACATGATAAATGGGTAGAAGAGATATTAGGAAAACCAGATATTAAAAAAGGAGACTCATTAATTTATAATAGAACTTGGGGAGAAGTCACTTCATTTGAAGATAAGAAAAGTGGACAAGTAGAGATCTGGATCAGTTATAAAAAATGACACAGAAAACCAAATCTAGCTATAATAAAATGAAACCTTGAGTGGCTAAAGCCACTCGAGGTTTTTTTATAAAAAAACTTAAAGTAATTTTGTAGTATAGGTGTTAGTTTTAATAAAAACAAAAGTGATACTTTAATCAATGAGCAAGGATTACTGAAGGCTGACGAAATAGTACTTAAATAAAAAGTAGGTGTAAAGAATGACAGGCAGAAGAATGGTAGACAGATGGGAAGACGATAGTGAAAATTTTTTGAGATTTAATCTAAAACAAAGAATGTTACCAAGTCTGTATGGCGGTATTATTGGAGACATGCTTGGTGTCCCGGTTGAATTTAAAAAAAGAGGGACTTTCACTATTAATGATATAACGGGATATGGAACCTATAATCAGCCGCCAGGCACTTGGTCGGATGATACTTCACTAACTTTATGTTTAATTGAAAACTTAATTGAAAAAGGCGATTCATCGGAGCTAATGCAAAAATTCGTTCAGTATATGGAATCTGGTTATTGGACCCCGCATCATGAAATGTTCGATATTGGCAGAACGACCAGTGAAGCCATAACCAAGTTTAAAAGTGGAACGCCAGCAAAAGAATGTGGCGGAGATGCAATGTTTGATAATGGGAATGGGGCGTTGATGAGGGTCGCTCCAGTGGCATTTATCCTTTTTAATAGCTTTAATTTCATTGAAAAAACCCAAACCATTAAAAAATATACGGAAGTTACCCATGCACATCCGCGTTCTGTGGTAGGTTCCATTATTTATGTCGAGTTTTTACTTAGACTTTATTATAATAATTCTCCTGAAGTTTCAAAAAGGGAAATAAAAGAACTTTTTGATGAGAATTTTGATATAGATCATATATACCAAAAAGAGCTGCAATCCTATTCAAGAATTTTTGAGGAAGATTTCTTTTCATTACCACAAGAAGAAATTCAGTCAGATGGTTATGTGGTTCATACGTTAGAAGCAGCCATTTGGTGCTTAGGAAATTCAGATTCATTTAGCGAAGCCGTTTTAAAAGCAGTGAATCTAGGGGATGATACGGATACAGTAGGTGCCATTACAGGAACAATGGCAGGTATGTACTATAAAATGGACGACATTCCTAAAGAATGGCTTGAGAAAATCACAAGAAAAGAAGATATCGATGAATTAATCAAGCAATTCCATAGTTTTTGTGCAGATAAAGCAATTAAAGAAGAGTATGGGGATTGATGTAAATCCCTCATATGAACATAAAAAAACCCCTATAAAAGTCCTTTATAGGGGTTTTTTATGTCCAGAGTCCAGTTTATGCTATGTTAAACGGGAAGCGAAGCAGTTTGAATTTAGGTGATGGAGAATTAAATAATGGAGTGAGTGGAAAAATGATTAGAAAAGGTGAGTATACGATCTATAATGGGAAAGAGTATAGATTCATAGAATCGGATACAGTGGGAGCTATTGAATTAATAACCAATGATAAAAAAGATATGGGCAATGGCTTTACTTATTATAAAAATAATATTTACACGAAAATAGTACGCGTAAATGAAGTTAAAGAATTATATTCTATTAATCCCTATGCTGTATATAAGGGAGAACTGTTTCCAGCATCAGAAGAAAGAACAACTGGTAAAGTATTGTTGGTTACAACAAACACTGAACTTGCTAAACAGATGGGTTTTGAACGTACAGATAAATATATGTACTCCAAATCTGTGGAATGGGATGAAGTGGAGATAATCGAGAAGAGGAAGCCCTATTCAATAGATTAAATTTTCTCGTTTGAAATGCGATTTATTTTATTGCACTATATTGGAGGTTAAAATGGATTGTAAGAAAAAGCAGTTAATCGATCAAATAAAAGTTGTAATAAATAATCTTGAAAATGATTATTATAAAGAAATTACTAGCGGCGTTTTACAACTTATATATATAAGATATAAGAATGCATTGAAAGCATTGGAGAATAATAAAGATATAAGAGAATTAAATATAATTGGTGGCATAAGGGCATATATGGATAGTTATAGTGACTATCAAAATCCATTATTAGAAGAATTACATAAAGCTGAAAAATTACATGAAGAAAAATTATTGAATACTTGATAAAGTTTGAAAATGGAGGAACCTATGATAAGAAAAGGAAAGTATGCAATACATAATGGTAGCGAGTATAGTTTTAGTCTGGAAGATAAGTCTATAAGGTTAATAAGTAATAAACATGCTGATCTATCTCAAGGTTTCAAACATTTAGATGAAAATATCTATATAAAAAATGTTTCTGTAGAAGAGGTAGATTTATTTAAGATAAATTCAAAGGCAGTATATAAGGGAGAGGTGTTTCCAGCATCTGAAGAAAGAAGGACTGGAAAAGTATTGTTGGATACAACAAACACTGAACTTGCTAAAAAGATGGGGTTTGAACGAACAGATAAATATATGTACTCAAAATCAGTGGAATGGGATGAAGTGGAGATAATCGAGGAGAGGAAACCCTATACATTAGATTAATTTCCTCGTTAAAAAGCCCTTAAGGTTAAGGGCCTTTTTTATGAGGGGTGTCAATCTAAAGGCAACGAATCAGCCCTAGTTGATTTGGTAACGACAGTATACTGCCGTTACCAAATCGCCCGAAGGTGCCTGAATTATAATAGCCTAAGCAGAGCCTGTGCACCTGTTAGGATAAGCCCGATTATAAAACCACAAACCGCTCCGTTCACACGAATCCATTGTAAATCTTTTCCTACACCATTTTCCATCATATCAATCAGCGTTTCGTTGTCTAGCTTATCTAAATTTTCTTGTACAAGATTGCCGATCTGCGTATGATTATTTTCAATGAGAACAGTAATTTGTTTCTGTATCCAATTATCGATGTGCGTGCTATTTTCTTTTATGTTGTCCAGTACGTGATGAATCATTGGAGTCAGATAAGTATCCCTGAAATGTTCATCTTCGACGAAATCCAATGCTTCTTGTTGAATTTGTTGTAGACTTCCCTTTATTGTCGCCTCAGGCTCCCATTTTGTCAGAAGTTGTTTTTTCCATTTTTCAACTCCTTCTAACAGTTCCCGGTTATGGTTAATGCCTTGTATCTCTTTCCTGATATATAAGATTAAAGCCTCTCTATTCGGTTCTTTCTCGTTTTGTAAATTATTTACGACACTTAATAAAAGATTTTGTATGATATTCCCAAGTTTCTCTTCGTTAAGTAGACTTTGAATCGATTTAACGGCAAACTGAAGCATACCTTCCAGTTCAATCTTACTGAGTACATCCATGGAAACAGTGCCAAGTCGGTGACTGGTTTCTTTTTTTCCTAACCAATCTTCAGCTTTTTTCAAAACATGATCCAAAGCCTTCTTATCAAACTCTTCGTTAAGTAACTGTGAACTTACTAAATGTAGAATCTTGCTCATGTCTATGTTAGAAAGTGATGTTTTAATTTTTTTTGCAACGAAAGGTGTAATCTTTTCTATATCTATATAACCAATCATTTGCTTGATAAGTTTAATCAGGACTTTTCTAAAAGTATCACTTTGAATCTCTTTTCCTAAAATAGGGATCAATTTTTCAGTAAAAGGAATATGTTTTACTTTGTCCTGAATGCTTTCCTTAGAAAGCCAGTCGTTTTTTAGCATCGAAACAAGTGCATTTGTCATTCTTTTACGATTGTTGGGCAAAAGGGCTGTATGGGGGATTGGTATTCCAAGCGGATGGCGGAATAATGCAGTGACTGCAAACCAATCTGCCAATCCGCCGACTAAACCAGCCTCAAACCCTCCATGTAATAAATCTAGCGGCAATGAACCTTGAAATGGAGTGGTTGCAATATAACCCGCCCCCATGATAATTAGTGAATATCTAGCTATTTTTCTTGAAGATTTTATTTTTGGTGACATTATATTCCCTCATCCTTAAAATGATAGTCAATTACTATAACCCGAATCATTAGCAAATTTTATAACTTACTTTCATCTAGTAGTATAGCAGGTAGTACAAAAAAATAACCACAACAAGGCAGTAAGTTCATTATTTTTGGGCTTTGGATATTGTCATTTTCCCTTGAATGTTCAATATTCTGATGGTTAATTCACAAAAAAAAACCGATCTATTCAATCGGCTTTTTTTTATTGGTTCATCTCCAACTTATTATGATGCGTCTGTTTTTATCGAATTATTTTTATCGGTGCCTATATTTTTTTTATCTTTCATGCGACTGAAAATAAAGGCCAGAACGGAGCCTGATATATTATGCCAAACGCTGAAGATGGCACTAGGAACAGCGGCCAAAGGCGAGAAGTGGGCTGTTGCTATGGCTACACCTAAACCAGAGTTCTGCATACCAACCTCCATTGCAACTGCTTTCTGTTTAGCTAAATCCATTCCGCATAAACGAGCAAAGAAAAAGCCGAGCAAAAAGCCAAGAACATTATGAAGAACGACTACTGCAAAAATCAGCAAACCTGTTTTAGCCAGCTGAGCTTGGCTGCCAGCTACTACGGCAGATACGATCAGAACGATGGAAATGACAGATACTAGAGGTAAAGCCTTTGCACCGGCCTCTGCCTGTTTGCCGAAAAACTTTTTAACAAGAAATCCTAGTATCAGTGGGATAATCACCACTTGAATGATCGAAATGAATAATGACCCAATACTGATGTTGACCCATTTACTTGCCAAGAGCAGAATAAGCAGGGGCGTTACGATAGGCGCTAGAATAGTGGAAACAGAAGCAATGGCAACTGCAAGCGCAACATTTCCTCTCGCAAGAAACACCATGACATTTGAAGCCGTTCCACTAGGGCAACATCCTACCAAAATAACACCAACAGCGACTTCTTTGGGCAAATCGAACCCTATTGCTAATACAAATGCCAATAAGGGCATTATGATAAAATGTCCTGCTACTCCTAGTGCCACTTCTTTCGGCCGTCGGAATACTTCTTTAAAATCCGCTGCTGATAATGTAAGTCCCATGCCAAACATGACAATTCCTAATAATGGAACAATATAGGCTCCAATCCATATAAAATGATTAGGTAAGATATACGCAATAACTGCAAATAAAATGACCCATAAGGTAAACGTTTTACCAGCAAATCCGCTGATTTTCTCTACTACTCCCATAGTGACCTCCTAGATGTTTTAAAATAAAACAATTATAATTTATATTCAGAATATTTAAAACCCTTTTAAGCAATAAAAATTTCAATCCGGCTGAACTAGTGTGAGTATGACGATGTACTATAGGAAAAAAGCGGACAGGGGGGTTTTTAGAGATTCTGTTCGCTTTTTTACTTTATCTTTTAATAAAAAATAAGAGGGTGCTCTGTATATTAGTGGCAAACTAGTTTATAAGGAACCGGAAATTGAATTAGTATTTGTTGTTTTACAGGTTTAATTATTGCTATTGTATGTTTAGCCAGGGCTATAAAAGAAGTGGAGATGTGGTTTCTTTGATACATATATTAATTGCGGATGATGATCGGCATATTCGGGAGTTGCTTAAATTTCACTTGGAAAAGGAAGGGTACATGGTATCGGAAGCGAAGGACGGGAATGAAGCTTCCTTGATACTGGCGAAGGAACGAATCCATCTGGCGGTTGTCGATATTATGATGCCGTTTAAAAACGGACTGGATCTTTGTAAGGAAATCCGGGATCAATACGATCTGCCGGTCATTTTATTGACAGCTAAAGATCAACTTATAGATAAGGAAAAGGGGTATTTTGCGGGTACGGATGATTACCTCGTGAAGCCATTTGAGCCACGGGAACTTCTATTCCGGATAAAAGCACTATTGCGAAGGTACCGTATGGTGAATTCAGAATCCATCTCATTGAATCAAACGGTCATTGACCGTAAAAGTTATGAGGTTCGAATAATGGGGAATACGCTGCTCCTGCCGCTTAAGGAGTTCGAGCTGCTGGCTCAGCTGGGGAGCTTTCCTGATCGGGTCTTTACACGTGAGCAGCTTATAGAATTGGTATGGGGTGCTGATTTTGCAGGGGATGATCGGACGGTTGATGTCCATATTAAACGGTTGAGGGAACGTTTTGCCGGGCGGACCGATGATTTTGTCATAACGACTGTCCGTGGCTTAGGTTATAAACTGGAGGTCAACAAGAAGTGAAAACACTTTATTTCAGGATAGTTATTCAAACCATTTTGATCATGGTGCTTGCCAGTGTCATCGCTTTTTTAATTTCCAATGTTTATTATCATCAGGTTCAAAAACCCAACAATGGTGAGAAGATAAGCAAAGTCGCAAGTGAGATCGTCTCCTTATATGAGGAGAATCCTGATCAGGATATTGATGCGTATTTAAATCATATTGCAGGATTGCACTATCAAATGTATCTATTTAATGAACAGGGTGAAGGAACTTTATATGGCGAGCCGTTTCGGGATACGAGTTTGGACCGCGACACGATTTCCGGAGTTTTGAATGGGAATACCTATCAAGGGATCGCCAATTATAATAATGGGTTATTTATTACCGGTTTTTTTGAAGATGTATTAATTAATAGCATTGGGGTCCCGTTAAAGGTGAATGGTGAAAAATATGCATTGTTTGTAAGGCCCAATATAGAGCTGCAGTTTGGTGAATTTCGCTTTTTCCTTGCGGTTTTGCTCGTACTGACGCTCCTTCTCAGTTTTTTATTTGTGATCATTAACACGCGTTTCATCGTGAAGCCGATTACGAAATTAACGGAAGCTACAAAAAGAATCGCCGATGGGGATTATAGTAGTGAATTGAATGTCACCCGAAGCGATGAAATAGGGGACTTGGCCCAGCATTTCTCGAAAATGACTCAAAGCATACAGAAGTTAGATGATATGAGGCAGGAGTTCGTATCAAATGTATCCCATGAAATTCAATCTCCGCTTGCATCCATCCAAGGTTTTTCTCAAACCCTCCAATCGGAGGAATTAACAAAAGAACAAAGAAATCAGTACTTGTCCATCATTGAAAAAGAAAGCAGGCGCATGTCGTCGTTAAGCAAACAGCTGCTCATGATTGCTTCGTTGGATAAAGAAGAAGATCCGCTGCAACGGTCAAATTTTGATTTAGCGCAGCAAATACGGCAAGTGTTGTTCATGCTGGAATGGAATTGGCGGGAAAAAGATATGGTGATCGAAATGGATTTGCCATCAACCGTCATTTCTGCTGATGAGAAACTTTTGAATCAAGTATGGACGAATTTGATAGCCAATAGCATTAAATACTCAGAAAGCGGCAGTTCGATCAATATTCGGATTAAAAAAATAGGCAGTGCTGTTGAAGTGATGATCGCGGATACGGGCATGGGAATTCCAAAAGAAGACCTCGCTTATATCTTTGATCGGTTTTATAAAGTCGACAAAGTGAGGAACAGGAGTGAAACAGGCAGCGGATTAGGACTTTCGATTACGAAGAAGACGGTTGAACTTCATGGGGGAACCATCAAAGTTCAAAGCGAACTCGGTAAAGGGACCACTTTTTATATACGGCTGCCCCTTATGTAATCAGTTGTTCATCTTCCATTCATATTGATTGTTTACAATCGAGTCATACCGATTGAAGCAGGACTCGATTGGTAAACAAAAGAAAAGGGAGATGAAATGATGTTTTTGGCAATACGTGAACTTAAGCATTCAAAGTTACGTTATCTGATGATTGGACTGATCATGATATTGGTCGCTTTGCTTGTTTTTATCATTTCAGGATTAGCTAATGGACTTTCTTCAGATAATGCTTCATCCATACAAAACATGAAAGCCGACTATTTCGTTATGGAGCATGACTCTAAAAATAAATTGAATCGATCCATCATATCCATGGAAAAGCTAGATGAAATCCGGGCTTCATCGGATGTGAAAGCAGCCGAAGGTCTGGGGCAAATGATGATAACATTGAATAAAACCGGGTCATCGGAGAAAACGGATGTCACCATTTTTGCGACCGATGCCAGTGGGATACTAGCACCGAAGGTCATTGAAGGAACGAGCTATGACAATAAGAAACAAGGTGAAGTCGTTGCAGATCGTTCTTTAAAAGAAGTGGGTTATAAATTGGGTGATTCACTTAAAGATGACCTATCAGGTAAGGTTTTCACCATTGTTGGATTTACTGAAAAGCAGTCTTATAGCCACTCACCGGTAGTTTTCATGAATGTTAAGGGGTGGCAGGAGATTAATCCTGGATTGAAAAATAAAGGAAAGGACTCAATCAGCGCAATAGCCGTGCAAATGGATTCGAAGTTAGAAGAGAATGTACGTGAATCATTGCCTGAAGGCGTAACACTTATTTCGAAAGAAGAATCACTTCAGAGTATACCAGGGTTCAAAGAGGAACAGGGTACATTGACGATGATGATTGCCTTTTTGTTTGTCATTGCAGCATTCGTTTTGGCTGTATTCTTTTATGTTATTACCTTGCAGAAGACGAATCAATTTGGAGTCCTTAAAGCACTCGGGGCCAATACGGGTTACCTGGCAAAAAGTATTGTTGGTCAAGTAATGCTGCTTGCCGTGACATGCATAGCCATCAGTGTTGCACTGACATATGTCGTCACTTTAATCATGCCAGAGGGAATGCCATTCGTATTGAGTACCGATTTGGTCATTAAATATTCCGTGTTACTTTTGGTTGTATCCGTATTGGGTTCGCTGCTATCACTATACCGAGTAGCGAAGATAGATGCGATCGAAGCAATAGGGAGGGTATCATGATGAGGGATAAACTATTATTTGAAAACGTCAGTAAGATTTATGGGGAAGGCGATAATATGGTGATAGCCCTTGATAATATTACCCTGAATGTAAGAGCAGGGGAATTCGTCGCCATCGTGGGTCCTTCAGGCTCAGGAAAAAGTACTTTTCTTTCAATAGCGGGAGCGTTACTATCTCCGAGCGAAGGTCGCTTGCTGCTGAATGATGAAGATATAACAACACTATCACCAAAGGAATTGACTAGGGTTCGCCTTGAAAAGATCGGATTTGTATTCCAATCGTCGAATCTTGTGCCATATCTCACCGTACGAGATCAGCTTCTGCTACTTTCTGAACTGATTGGCAAGCGAGATAAAAAAACTGTGAAAAAAGCGGACGAATTGCTTAGCCAACTTGGACTTGGACATCGGGCAGATCACCTGCCAGAAGCACTGTCGGGCGGAGAGCGACAGCGTGTAGCCATCGCCCGTTCGCTGATGAATGATCCAGAAATCATTTTAGCGGATGAACCAACCGCAAGTCTTGATTCCAAAAGAGGCAGGGATGTTGTTGAAATGCTTGCACATGAAGTGAAATCAAGAAATAAAGCGGCCATCATGGTAACGCACGATGAAAGAATGTTAGATTTATGTGATCGAGTGGTCAATATTACGGATGGCAAGGTTTTTGGATGAAGTTATAAAACACACTATCATGAGTTGATCATTAAATGGTCGCCGCCTTTCCAAAGGAATTAGGAGAGGCGGCAGAAATTGCTAGAATTGGAGCCTGGTCAATCGGGCCTGCAATTATGTATAATATTTTGCTTGTATCCCAGAGTTATCTTCGGATTGATCATATTTTTTTATCTTAAAGAACAAACAGTGATAGGTTGCTTTCACACCTGATTCATTTCGATATTCTTTGTCGTATATGTTGATTAACTCTCGAAAAAAGGAAGGGCGCTGGCAGTAGTTTTCTTTGTTGCTGTTAGCCGCACCAATCTTTTTAATTGAAGTGAAGAATTCACGTACTGTCTGAAAGTACTCCAGTTCAAACTTTTCCATTTTTGTTATCTCGATTGGAACTGCTGATGAAAAAGGGATTGTTTCTTCACAAACTTGGGATAATTCTTCTAGAGAATAAAACATTTGACCTGGTGAACTATCAATGACAAGCTGAAGCTTGTCCTTCGCCTGTTCATATGACATATGAAGCTCTTGAAAGGTATCGATTCCGAACGTTGAAAATATGAGGCTCCCTTCAGCCGTTAATCGTGTAAACAGTTTTTCAAGTGTTGCAGGAAGATCATTCAGCCATTGAAACGTTGCATTGGAAATAATCAAGTCGTAATTTTCATTAAGCTCCATTTCTTCGATATCCGTACATAAAAATGTAACACGTTCTTCATCTGTCATTCCTTTCGCCACTTCGACCATTCCAGGTGCCAAATCAACAGCCGTAATAGCCGCATTAGGGAATGTTTTGAGGAGTAACCTCGTTAAGTAACCCGTGCCGCAGCCAATTTCAAGAATATTGATTCTATGATTGATGCTTTTTTCAGGAAGCAAATCCACTAATTGTTTTGCCATGTTTTTTTGAACATTGGCATACGCATCATATGTTTTCGCGTGTTCACTGAACCGCCTACTTAACAATCGTTTATCTATCATGAATGTACTCCTTTTGAATAAATGTTTTTATATGCCCAATACATTCCTCTGGTTTTGTGAAAAATGGAATATGGCCAGCGCCTTCGATAATATGAAGCTCGGCTTTCCCACCCAGGTTTTCTTTAATGAAAGATGATGCTTCGAGTGGACAAATTTTGTCTTCCCTCCCATGAATCAATATAAAGGGGGCTTCAATCCGGTCGAGCCCTGCTCTAGCATCTTTCTGAATTAGATAATCCAAACCAATAACAAGCGAAAACGCATCATCACCATGAAACTCTCGTTGAATTGTCGTGATGAATTGATGATAAAAACCTTCTTCTTTTTCAGCTTCGGAAAACATTGCTTCATAGAAAGAAATCAAAGTCTTCTCTTTATTGTGCTGCAGTTGTTTCTTCATGCGCTGGACCATTCGCGGATCCCAGCCAAATGAATAATCTTCTCCTGTGGTAAAACGACTTGTTGCGCCAAACAGGATAAAACCTTTTATTTTTTTTCGATACGAACTTGAAAGTTTAAGTGATACTAGTGATCCCAATGACCAGCTCAGTAAATAAACAGGACCATCGATGGAAGCGATTGTTTCTATGACTCGTTCTTCAAAGTCATTTAGTGTTTTCATATCTTTCCATTCTATAAATGAGAGGTGAAATACATCTGACAGCGGTTTGATTAACGGTTCAAACGCACCTTTTTCCATTCCCCATCCAGGAAGCATGATTAAATTCGGCTGTTTCATTCAATAACACCCATTTCTTTTCCAATGATTGAAATCTTTTTAACTGCCCAATCAATATCTTTTTTATCGTGGAGAGCTGTTACAGTAAACCGGATTCTCGCCTCGTTTTCAGGAACGGTCGGCGGCCTGACAGCAATAGCTGCAATTCCTTCTTTCTGCAAACGTGCGGAAAATTCCATCGCTTTTTCGTTTTCCCCGATGACGATAGGAACAATTTGTGATCGACTACCGCAAATATTAAACCCGTAATATGTGAGTTCTTCTCTAAAGTGTTCTGAATGTGTTTGGAGCAATGAGCGGCGTTCTGGTTCTTGCTGTACAAGTTCAATCGCTGTTTTTATGGCACCGAGAATGGCCGGGGGAAGTGCAGTTGAATAAATGAATCCGCGCATGCGATTTTTTAAATAGTCGATTAGCCATTTTTTCCCGACGACATAGGCACCGAAGGAACCGAGCGCTTTACTGAATGTCCCCATTTGGATATCTATTTTATTTTGAAGTTGGAGATGACCGGCATAACCTTCACCGTTTTTACCGTAGATGCCGCTTCCGTGTGCTTCATCTGTCATTAACATTGCGTTATAACGTTCCTTTAACCGAACGAGGTCTTCGAGATAAGCAAAGTCACCGTCCATGCTGAAGACTGTATCCGTCACGATTAATTTACGTGCTTCAATTGGTGCTTTTTTCAAAAATGCCTCTAAATGATCTAAATCATTATGACGATAGCGTATATGCTTTGCACGGCTTAAAAGAGCTCCATCGACAATGCTTGCATGATTCAATTTATCGCTATAAATAATATCGTTTCGGGACAGCAGGGTGGATATTATTCCAAGGTTCGCGTTATATCCACTGTTGATAATGAGTCCTGCTTCGGCTTTCTTCCAATCGACAAGAGCTTGTTCCGCTTGATCGTAAAGGGGATGATTGCCAATAATTAAACGTGAAGCCGTTGCTCCTGCACCATATGTATGTACTGCATCCACCATAGCCTTTTTCAGCCGCTCATCCCCTGCATATCCTAAATAGTTATTAGAAGCTAGATTTAGCATCCTGCACCCATTGATCATAAGCCATGTCTGGTCGGCGAATGCCGTCGATACGAGTTCGCGTTTTTGCGATATCTCTTCTAAATAAGCCAGTTCTTTCTTTATTTTTTCTTCCCAACAAGGTAATTGTTTTTCACTGTGCATGCCCATTCTCCTTTTTATATGTTAACTAAAATAAATATAGGTTAACATATAAAGTATTCTAATCATGACTCAATGAAACTGTCAAGCTTTGAAAAGGGACTGATAATAAATTTATAATCCATTAATCTGGGAGAAATCAAAGGTCGAAAAAAGACACTTATCAAAAGCGTGCTGATTGGTTATTTGAACCATGTCGAGGAACATGAAACTAACATTAAAATAAGTTTAAGGAGAAGGAGGCTAATGATGTTTGATTGGGCAGCGGCTTTGTTAAGCTAATGTATAAAAGAGCTTAGTGAAAATTAGTGCCTTTGTATGTATTAAGCCCGTTCATTGAAGATAATCTAACTTCCAAGATAGTCTTTTTGTTAAACCTTCAAATCTTTGAAGGATTAAATGGAATTCCATGTTACTATAGAGCAGTGAAATTATCGAATTCACATTAACCATTACATAAAGGAAGGGTAATAAATATGAAAAAGATTTCTTTAGATGTTTTCTTTATATTAATAGGAGCTTTTATTTTTGCCTTGGCAATAAATCTTTTCGTCATTCCCAATGAACTTGGTGAGGGAGGCGTCACGGGGATAACCATCATTTTATTTTATCTTTTTGAATGGTCACCAGGGCTGTTAAGTTTGATCATTAACGCTTTCCTGCTCATCGTCGGTTATAAATATTTGTCGAAAATGACAACGGTATATACAATCATAGCCGTTGCATTTAATTCACTTTTCCTGCATTTAACCGAAAGTTGGACGATATCTTCAGATGAATTGGTCATCAATGCGATATTTGGCGGGGTTTTTGCCGGTGCAGGAATTGGCATGATCATTCGTGTTGGAGGCACTACTGCCGGTACGACGATCCTGGCCCGAATTACGAATAAGTATTTGGGATGGAGCTTAAGCTATGGACTTCTGTTTTTCGATTTAATCGTTGCGTTCTCATCTTATTTCATCATTGGTGCAGAAGGCCTGATGCTCACTATCCTTATGCTTTATATTGGAACAAAAACGATGGAATTCATCATTGAGGGATTGAACCCGAAAAAAGCGATTACCATCATTTCAAATGAAGCGGACCAGATTGCAAAACAAGTAACCGAATTGATGGACCGGGGGGTCACTGTTTTTAGCGGTCATGGATACTATACAAAAGCATCCAAGGATATTTTATATATCGTTATAAGTAAGCAAGAGGTACTAAAGTTAAAGAGAATAGTGCAGTCGACGGATAGCAATGCTTTTATAGCCATACATGATGTTAGGGACGTATTTGGTGAAGGATTCCTGGATATCTCGAAGTCCTGATGCGATTTGTGGAGGCGGATAGGGTATATGCGAATGAAAAGGCCTAGTAGGCTTTTTTATTTTGCGTTGAGAAAAATCTGTAAATTCATAATATTTTGTTATATTATGTAAGTAAGAAACCACACACCCTGAGGAGTGCAGCCATTAAATGTGGAGGTGTCCAAGATGATCCTTTTAAAAGTGGATGACAGAAAGTTCGGGAAAAGCAATATCAAGTACAGTGTCGTTGATAAGGAAACGAATGAATTGATCATTAGCGGTGTGTTTAAAGAATTTGGACAAGCAAGCGATAAATATTATGAATTGAAGGATGAATACGGTTCATCCAATGTAAAGATGATATTGAAGTGAAAAGAGGGGGACCGACGGGTTTCCCTTTTTTCGTAGGTAATGCCACGAATGAAAATGGCCCGTACAATAAATAATTGGATAAAGGAATAATCAAAGGTTTCTGAATCATATAATTAGGTTAAGAGAGTTCTTAACATCCTTTTTTTACAATATACTACAATTTTATTGTAAAGTATGGGATTTGGTGGTAATATAAAGCCCATAAATGTAAACGTTTGCAAAGAGGTTTGTGAGGAGGTGATGTAAAAGAAGTACGATAGATTATGATTTTTATAGAATGAAAGGCTTTTATTTTACTATTTTATGCAAACGTTTTCTTAAAATTGCATGAATCTTATGAAAAAGGGAGAGTCGGTAGCATGAAGCGTAAAAAATGGTACGGGGGAATTCTTACTGTTTTATTAATTTTTAGTGTAATTTTGGCTGGATGCTCTTCTTCAACTGGTGGAAACAGCGACTCAAAGGATGTCGTGACGCTGGATATATTTCAATTCAAGGTAGAATTCAAGTCGCAATTCGAGGCATTGGCAAAACAATATGAAAAAGAGAATCCAGATGTAAAGATCAAGGTATCGACAGTTGGCGGCGGAAATGATTATAAATCAGCCATTACGGCAAAGTTCGCTTCAGGTGAGGAGCCGGCGGTCTTTAACATTGGCGGGCCGGTAGATGTCGAACAATATAAAGATAGATTAACAGATTTAAAGGATACGAAGGCTGCTGCTGCAGCACTTGATGGCACTTTGGATGGCGTGGAAGAGGACGGGCAAGTCCTTGGACTTCCATTTAACCAGGAAGGATACGGCCTGATTTATAACAAACGGATATTTAAAGAAGCCGGAATTAATCCTGATGAAATTACAAGTTATGAAGCCTTAGAGGCGGCAGTTAAGAAAATGGATTCACAAAAGGACAAATTGAAAATCGATGCAGTTTTCGCTTATCCGGTCAAAGAGAAGTGGGTGACAGGAAACCATTTATCCAATGTTTTCTTAGCACCGGAGTTTGATGGGAATGTTTTAGAGGCAAGCAAGGCTCCAACGGTTAAATTTACGGATGGTGACAAGTTTAAACAATTGGTCGATATCCAAAACGAATATTCCGTCCAGCCGACAGCAAGCCTCGATTACTCTCAACAAGTGGAAGAGCTGTTCTCACTTGAAAAGGTTGCGATCATTCAGCAAGGCAACTGGGTGTATAACACAGTGTATGATATGGACCCTGAGTTAGCTGAAAAGGGAATTGGCATCATCCCGATTCCAAATGGAGACTCTGCAGGCATGCCGGTCGGCGTACCGAACTATTGGGCAGTGAACAAGAAATCGGATGAAAAGGTACAAGAAGCAGCGAAGAAGTTCCTCGACTGGTTGTATACATCCGAGGAAGGGAAAAAAGCCGTTTTGGAAGACTTTAAATTCATTCCTGCATATGAAGGATATGATGTAGAAAAAATTGCCGATCCAATTTCAAAAGAAATTTATAAATACTCCCAAGAAGGAAACACGATTGGCTGGGTGTTTAATGGATATCCGGTTGGTTGGAATGATGATCTTGGGGCAAGTGTCCAAAAATACGTAACCGGTAAATTGACTTGGGAGGAACTTGTCCAACAGAACATTGAAAATTGGGAGAAGATTCATAGCAAATAAGTATTGGGAAATGCAAGTGACCGATCGGCATGAAAAGTGAGCCGATTGGTTGTTCCTTGTTATAGAAAATTCGCTTAGGAAAATTGCCTCGACAAGGGATTCACAAATAACCCAGTCATGATCTAAAACCATTAACTATTAAATCATTTCAAGGAGGTCGGTTTCGTTGAGAAATCGGGATGCCGCATATTGGCTGTTTTTGACACCTGTTCTTGCTGCACTCATTTTGGTTGTGATCGTGCCACTCATCTACGGTTTTTATTATTCCTTTACGAATTGGAACGGTTTAGGGACGCCGGATTTCATCGGTCTTAAGAATTATATGGACTTGTTTACGGATAAAGGGTTCCTTGATACATTTTGGTTCACCATTAAATTTTCCGTAGCGGCAATTGTGGTAATCAATATCATCGGATTAAGTTTGGCACTCATCGTGACTTCGAAAATTAAATCAAGCAACATACTGCGGACAGTTTTCTTTATGCCCAATTTAATTGGCGGCTTGATTCTCGGCTTTATTTGGCAGTTCATTTTTATTAAGGTCTTCGGTGCGATTGGTGATTTGACTGGGATCGAAGCATTTAATGGATGGTTATCAACGACTGACACAGGTTTTTGGGGATTGATCATTTTAACATCATGGCAAATGGCCGGATATATCATGATCATCTATATTGCCTATCTGCAGGCTGTTCCTGAAGACTTGATCGAAGCGGCAAAAATTGATGGAGCTAACAGCTTCCAACGTTTTCGCCATATAACTTTTCCACTAGTGGCACCTGCTTTTACCGTCAGTTTGTTTTTGACGCTTTCCCACTCGTTCAAGATCTATGATCAAAATCTTTCTTTGACGAATGGAGCTCCCTATAATTCAACTGAAATGGTTGCGATGAACATTGTAAAATCGGCCTTCACCGAAAACGATATGGCATATGCACAGGCAAAAGCCGTTATCTTTTTCGTGATCGTGGCGGTCGTTTCGCTGACACAAGTCTATTTCAATAAAAAACGGGAGGTTGAGCTGTAATGAGGGGAAAATGGAAATTGTGGCTAATTGGATTCATCGGATTCATTTTGGCCATATTATGGCTCACTCCGTTTTATTTAATGCTTGTAAATGCCTTTAAAATGAAACGGGATATATTTGCAGATACACTGGGACTGCCTGAAACCTGGACATTCGAAAACTTCACTCAAGCTTTCGAACAATTGGATTTCCTCCGGACTTTATTCAATTCTTTATTGATATCTGGCGTCAGTGTAGTCATCATCATCATTTTTTCTGCGATGGCAGCATACGCTCTTTCCCGAAACAAAAGTAAAATAAGTTCCCTGCTTTTCTTCGTGTTTGTAGCAGCCATGCTAATTCCGTTTCAATCTGTGATGATACCGCTCGTTGCCCAATTCGGGCAGCTTGGGATGTTGAACAAGGCCGGACTGATTTTCATGTATTTAGGTTTTGGCTGCAGTCTTTCCATATTCTTATATCATGGTACCCTAAAAGGGATTCCCATCTCACTTGATGAGGCAGCAAAGATTGATGGTGCTAACCGGTTTCAGGTATTTTGGTATATCATATTTCCATTATTAAAACCGATGTCGATTACAGTTGGTATCTTAAATGTCATTTGGATATGGAATGACTATTTGCTGCCATCCCTTGTTATTGGCGGAGCGGGATCGGAGACCATTCCGCTTAAATTATTCTTCTTTTTCGGTCAATATACGAAGCAATGGCATCTTGCCTTGGCTGGACTTACTTTATCCATCATTCCAGTCATCATTGCGTACTTTTTTGCTCAGAGGCAAATTATCAAAGGAATTGCAGATGGAGCCGTTAAATAACTATTTAAATATAGGGAATATTAAACCATGTGCGGTGAACGGGGAGTGTTGATGAATTTGTCTGTTACTATAAAAGACGTTGCCAAAAAAGCGAATGTCGCTCCATCAACGGTATCGCGTGTAATCCATAACAGCCCGACAATCAGTGAAAAGACAAAGCGTAAAGTACGCAAGGTATTAAAGGAAATGGGCTATCATATGAATGAAAATGCCCGGAACTTAGTCACGAAGTCAACTAAGGCCATTGGGATCGTCATGAAAAGTTCAGCAAGGGAATCACTTTATAATCCCTTTTTTCCAGAAGTGATTAGGGGCATCGGGGATTTCTGTAATAAAGAAGGGTACAGTCTTTCTCTGACAACCGGCGAGACGGAAGATACCATCTTTGAGGATGTCGTGAAGATGGTTCAGGGCAGAAGAGTGGATGGCATGATTGTTTTGTACTCTAAAAAGGACGATAAAGTGGTGCCGTATTTATTAAAGCAGGGCTTCCCGTTCGTTTTGATCGGGAAGCCAAGCACGAACATGAGCGGTATCACATTCATTGATAACGATAATGTTCAAGCGGCCAGGGAAGTATCCGAGTTTGTAATCAGTCTTGGACATGAGCGAATTGCCTTTTTAGGGGGCAGTCCCGAGTTTGAGGTGATCCAGGACCGCTTGACAGGCTTTCAACAAGCGATGGAACAGGCTGGGTTGGAGGTGCGACAGGAATATATCAAATTGATTCCTTTAAATAGAACGGATGGAATAAAGGCGATTGACGAATTGCTGGAATTGAAAGAGGCACCAACCGCTTTTTTGGTTATGGATCTTTTATTGGGTGTTCTCTTGCTTGGAGTGTTGGCTGAAAAGAACTTGAAAGTGCCACAGCAAATAAGCGTCGTCTGTTTTAACCACTCAGAATTCATAGAATTTTTAAGTACGCCGCTGACAACGGTTGATATCCATACGTATCAGTTAGGGTATGAGGCGGCAAAATGCGTATTCGATCTAATTGCAAATCCGGAAATGATGGAAAAGAGTATCAGCATTCCTACCAAAATCATAAAGCGGGAGTCGCATTTTGTTGCCAAAAAGGAAATTAAAAGAAAAATGTAGAAATGTTTTATCAATTAAAGCTTGATTTTTGCTAACATAAATTTACAATATAGATTATCACTATTATTTTTGAAAATTCATACTTTGAAGGGATAAAGTATGTTCTTATAATTTGATCTTCTCTAACGCAAACGTTTGCGTTATGAATAAAGAGGTAATAGTTAAACATGCAAGCAAGTTACCGTGAAATGAATCTTGAATGGAGGAGGTTGTTCATGAGAGTCCTGGTATGGAATGAGTTTCGCCACGAGAAAACAAAGCCTGAAGTAGCAAAAGTATATCCGGATGGTATCCATGGTGCAATTGCCGGCTTTTTACAAAGTGGGCAGGTCGAGGTGGGAACCGCCACTCTCGATGAAGAAGAGCATGGATTAACCGAAGAAGCACTGAAACAAACCGATGTACTTCTTTGGTGGGGGCATGTTGCACATGATGAAGTTCAGGATGAAATCATTGCAAGGGTTCACAAGCGAGTACTCGAAGGAATGGGTCTCATAATCCTCCATTCCGGTCATTTTTCAAAGATCTTCAAACGATTAATGGGCACGACTTGCGATTTGAAATGGCGGGTGGCGGATGAAAGGGAAAGGCTCTGGGTTGTCGATCCCAGTCATCCTATCGTTGATGGAATCGGAGAATATATAGAGCTTGAGAAGGAAGAGATGTACGGGGAACATTTTGATATTCCTGCACCAGATCAATTGATATTCGTCAGTTGGTTTGAAGGCGGGGAGATATTCAGAAGCGGTTGCACGTATCAGCGGGGAAAAGGGAGGATTTTCTATTTCCGTCCAGGTCATGAAACATATCCTACCTACCATAATCCCGAGATTCAACGAGTGATTAAGAATGCCGTTAATTGGGTCAAGCCGGAATTTGGAATCGTAACGAACTACGGGAAAGCCGAACCGTTGGAATCCATCTCAGGCAAAGAGCTGAAGTGAAGGAGAGAACAAAATGGGCAAAGTGAAGGTAGGAGTCATTGGATGCGGGAGTATTGCAAAAAACAGGCATTTTCCGGAGTATGATGCACATCAGGAAACGGAGATCATTGCCGTTTGTGATATTGTACCGGACCGGGCGAATGCAGCAGCACAAAGGTATGGCGCACAAGCATATACTGATTATATAGAACTTTTGAAGAATGAGGAGATTGAAGCGATCAGTGTATGTACCCCGAATTACCTGCATGCACGCATCACAGTTGCGGCCTTGGAAGCTGGTAAGCATGTCCTTTGTGAGAAACCAATGGCTACTTCTTTAGTAGACGCTGAAAAAATGAATGCAGCAGCAGCGAAAAGCGGCAAAATACTAATGATTGGTCATAATCAGCGTTTTGTTCCCTCTCATCAAAAAGCGAAGCAGCTTATTGAGAGCGGGGAGGTAGGGAAGGTCTATAGCTTCCGGACGGCTTTTGGACATTCCGGGCCGGAAACTTGGAGCGTGGACGGACTGGAAAGCTGGTTTTTTAAAAAGGATCAGGCAGTCATTGGTGCAATGGGCGATTTAGGCGTTCATAAAGCTGATTTATTACGGTATATCCTTGGAGAAGAATTTGTTGAAGTGGGAGCTTTTGTGGAAACGACTTCCAAGAAAAATACAGACGTTGATGACAGTGCGGCCTGTATCCTCCGGACGGAGAGCGGTATCATCGGAACACTTACCGCCAGCTGGTCTTATACAAAAGAAGACAATGCTACGGTCATTTATGCGGAAAAAGCGGTAGTGCGCCTTGAAGACGATCCGAAATACTCACTGATCATCCATCATGATAATGGAAAGACAGAAACCGTCCAATTAGGAAGCATCCAGACTAATGACTCAGAAGGACAGCATGATTCCGAAGTGATCAGCCACTTTGTAAAATGTGTGATGGACAATGAGGAGCCACTTGTCTCAGGAGTTGAAGGATTAAAATCATTAAAAGTCATTCTTGGCGCGATGGAATCAAATGCATCCCGAAAAATCATCCGCTTATAAAGGGGTTAAAAGTCATTATGTACAAATTAAAAATGGGTATTATCGGTGCTGGCGGAATTGCCCAAAAAAGGCATATCCCAGCTTTTCAAAAATTTCAAGATAAAGTGGTTTTATACGCCATTCAGGATATAGATGAAATGAAGGCACGAGAAGTGGCGCGTGAATTTCATATCGAGAAGGTTTTCACCAATTATGAAGAAATGTTTGCCGAAGTGGATGCTGTTACGATTGCAACGCCAAACAAGTTCCATGCGGAGATTTCCATTGCTGCTCTGCAAGCGGGTGTACATGTGTTATGCGAAAAGCCAATGGCCATTACAACTGAGGAATGTTTAGCAATAACCGAGGCTGCAAACATATCGGGTAAAGTTTTATCGACCGCTTATCATTATCGCTTCATGAAGGAAGCCCAGGCTGCAAAGAAAATGATTCAGGCCGGTGAAATCGGTGAACCATATGTAGCGCGTGTACAGGCAATCAGACGTCGAAAGGTCCCTGGCTGGGGAGTGTTTACAAGCAAGGAATTGCAAGGCGGGGGAAGCGTTATCGATTACGGCTGTCATTTGCTTGATTTGGCTTTATGGCTGATGGATGACCCAGAACCGATTGAAATCGTAGGTTCGACATATAATTATGTCAGTAAGGGTGTCGATCAAGTCAATTTGTGGGGGAATTTCGATGCCTCTGTATTTGAAGTGGATGACCATGCCACGGCATATATCAAATTTGCCAACGGAGCATCTCTATTATTCGAAACATCTTGGGCCGCGAATATACGTGAAGAAGCAACTGTTTTAAGTTTATCCGGAACGCAGGGCGGACTTGATGTGTTCCCGCTGGTCTTGAATCAGGCTAAGCACGGCATGCTTTTAAATAGTGAGGCAGTATGGATGCCAGGGGAGGATACACCAGACCTGCAGCAGGCAGAGAACTTTATTAATAGCTGCCTGGGGTTGGCAGAACCATTGGTAAAACCATCGGAAGCCATGAAAGTTTCGAAAATAATCGAAGCCATTTATCAAAGCTCGGCAAGTGGGAAGGTCATGAGCATAAATTAATGAAAAGGTGAGGTGGGGCTTGTGAAATTAGGGATTTTTACAGTGCTATTTGCTCAAAAACCATTTGAGGATATGCTTGATTATGTCGCGGATTCCGGATTAAAAACAGTTGAAATCGGTACAGGCGGGTATCCAGGCAATATCCACTGTCCGCTCGATGAACTGCTGGAAAGTGAAGAAAAACGCCAAAAATACCTCGAAGCCGTTCATACAAGAGGATTAACGATCAGTGCATTCAGCTGCCACGGCAATCCAATCTCTCCAGATGAAGCATTCGCTAAAGAAAGTGATGAAACACTGATTAAAACAATCAAGCTTGCATCCTTACTGAACGTCCCTGTCGTCAATACCTTTTCTGGTACAGCCGGTGATCACGAAGGAGCTAAATACCCAAACTGGCCTGTCGCCCCATGGCCGAATGAGTATACAGATGTGCTGAAATGGCAATGGGAAGAAAAATTGATACCCTATTGGAAAAAAGCAGCCGCCATTGCCGATGAGCACAATATAAAAATCGGACTTGAACTGCATGGGGGCTTTCTCGTCCACACACCCTACACCTTGTTAAAACTGCGGGAAGCTACATCTGATGCAATTGGCGCCAACCTTGATCCAAGCCATCTTTGGTGGCAGGGCATCGAACCAGTCGGGGCCATCAAAATTCTAGGGAAAGCGGGAGCAATCTACCACTTCCACGCAAAAGACACATACTTGGATCAGGATAACATCAATATGTATGGATTAACCGACATGCAGCCATATGGAAATATCCAGAGCCGTGCCTGGAACTTCCGCTCTGTTGGATGCGGCCACAGCCTGCAAGAGTGGTCCGACATCATGAGCGCCCTTCGCACATACGGTTACGATTACGTCGTCAGCATCGAACATGAAGATCCGCTGATGTCAGTCGAAGAAGGATTCCAACGGGCTGTTACGAATCTGAAAACTGTACTCATCAACGAAAGCCCAACTGATTTATGGTGGGTATAATTTGTAGCCCATAACGAGCAGCCTAATGCAGGTTGCTTTTTATTTTGTTCCTTACTCGTGAAAAAGTGGAATTCACGAGTAAATCGGCAGAATTCACCAGTAAAACAGCATAATTCACGAGTAAAGTGGAATTAATAATAAATCAAAATTCTTTTTTTTACATTAATTGTGTTGAAGACAAACATATTATGACCCTTTCCCCCTTACGTTTTAAACTGTTCTTCACTGTCAATATACCGAAATCTTTCGCCTTTCTTAACATACGTGTAGTCATTGTGAAAGAAGTATAGGAGAAAGTAAAAGCTCCATAAAAGAAATCAGCTGTATCCAATGGAGATAGCTGATTTTAAAAAAATTTCAAGTTGATAGTCACCTACTACGTGTTACAGCATACCTTATAGTAAGTAACACTGGATACCAACAGCACTGAATAGTGAAGTTGCAAAAATATTATTAAGAAAAAAAGTTGACACTTCTGCTACTCGGTGTTACAGTTTAGTTGTAATAAGTAATACTAAATAGCGTGATTACATTACCCAAAAGCTATTCAGTAAAAATTCCCCTCAGAACTAAGTTATAAGTCACAAAATAGAGGAGGCTCTGAACATGGAAAATTTAACTGAAATGCTGAAAGGTTCGCTGGAAGGCTGCGTGCTGGAAATCATCAGCCGCCATGAAACCTATGGCTACGAGATTACCCGCCGCCTGAACGAGCTTGGGTTTACTGAAGTCGTCGAAGGGACGGTCTACACCATCCTCGTGCGATTAGAAAAGAAAAAACTGGTGAATATAGAGAAGAAACCGTCAGATATGGGGCCGCCCCGCAAGTTTTACTCACTTAATGAGGCTGGCCGCCAGGAACTTGAATTGTTTTGGAAAAAATGGGATTTTGTATCATCAAAAATCAACGTCTTAAAGTCAATCTAGCTTCATAAGATATTCCGTACGATATTTTTGGAGTGTCTTGTTCAGCTTTATAAAAAAGGAGGAAAAATAACATGATGGAATTGTTCAAAAAAATGATTGGTGATAAAAAAGAGTATAAAATGATGATGGCACGGGTCGAAGCCCTGCCAGAGGACTACCAGTTTGTATTTAAGAAAATTCAAAACTACATGTGGAATTTCTCAGCGGGAAACGGGATGGATATGCTGCACATGCAGTATGAATTAATCGATTTGTTCGAAGCCGGTGCGGCGGAAGGCAGACAAGTGCTGGAAATCACTGGGGACGACGTGGCGTCCTTTGCCGACGAACTAGTGGCAAATGCTAAAACCTATTTCGCCAAGTATCGTGAAGATTTGAATGAAAGTATCATGAAGCGATTGAGAAAAAATAAATTCAATAGATAATTCCGACTGAATAGCTGGTTACAAATGTGAATTGCCACCTTCGCTATTCAGTTATATTTTTACTCGGTAATAAGTAATACAGATTATCAGTCATACTAAATAGAGGAGAATAGGCAATCTAGTTCCGCTAGGAGCTCGACCGGATAATTACGGATCTTACAAACGGCCTTGCCGCGCTATTAAAAGGAGGAAAAAAGTATGAGCAATGCAGCGATTTCTGTAAAAGGGTTAAAAAAATCCTTTAAAAACAATGAAGTCTTAAAGGGGGTGGATTTTGAGGTACGGCGTGGCGAAATTTTCGCACTGCTGGGCTCAAATGGAGCGGGCAAGACAACGACGGTCAATATCCTCTCGACTCTGATGAAGGCCGATGGCGGCGAAGTAGGTATTTGCGGCTTTGATGTCCAGCGTCAACCGGATCATGTTCGCCAGAGCATCAGCCTGACAGGGCAGTTTGCAGCTTTAGACGGCATGCTCACCGGGCGGGAAAACCTGATGATGATCGCTAAGTTGCGGGGAGTTTCCAATCCCGCTCAAGTCGCCGACAATCTGCTTGCGAGATTCAGCCTGACCGATGCGGCCAACCGCCGGGCGGATAAATATTCTGGCGGGATGAAGCGCCGGCTTGACATCGCCATGAGCCTGATCGGGACGCCAGCAGTCATTTTTCTCGACGAACCGACGACAGGGCTTGACCCCGAAGCGCGGATTGAAGTCTGGGATACCGTCAAGGAGCTTGCTGGCGGCGGCACGACAATCTTGCTGACGACCCAGTACTTGGAGGAAGCCGAACAACTGGCGGACCGTATCGCCATCCTGCATGGCGGAAAGATCATCTCGACCGGGACCCTTACCGAACTCAAGGAGATGTTCCCGCCAGCGAAAGTGGAGTACATCGAGAAGCAGCCGACATTGGAGGAAATTTTCCTCGCGATCATCGGCAAAAAGGAGGAGATGTAAATGAATAGCAAAACAGGGGTATTACTAGGGCGTTTAATGCGCAACATCATGCGCAGCCCGGATACAATTATCACGGTGGCGATTACGCCGATTATGATGCTGCTGCTGTTTGTCTACGTATTTGGCGGCGCCATAGAGACAGGCACGGACAATTACGTAAACTATTTATTGCCGGGAATTTTACTGATGGCTATCGCTTCCGGCGTCGCTTACACTTCCGTGCGGCTGTTTACGGATGTAAAGAGCGGTCTGATGGCGCGTTTTATTACCATGCCCATCAAGCGCTCGTCGGTATTGTGGGCTCACGTGTTGACCTCCCTTGTTTCCAATGCGCTTACTGTCGCGGTGGTTATCCTTGTCGCGCTCTTGATGGGCTTCCGTTCCAACGCTGATATCCTGGATTGGCTCGCGGTAGCTGGGATACTCGGGCTGTTTACGCTAGCGCTGACATGGCTGGCGGTCATTCCCGGATTGACAGCGGGGTCTATGGAAGGGGCGACAGCCTACTCGTACCCACTGATTTTCCTGCCGTTTATCAGTTCGGCCTTTGTCCCCACCGAAACCATGCCTAAAATTGTCCGTGCGTTCGCTGAGAACCAGCCCGTGACTTCAATCGTGAATGCGATTCGTGCCCTCTTGTATGAAGGGTCTGTTGGCAGCGATATTTGGATCGCACTTGCCTGGTGCGTCGGCATCATGGTCATCGCTTACTTCTTCGCCAGTAAAGCATTTAAACGCCAGTTAGGATAAGTTCACCATTACGGGATTGTCCATATCAATAGTCAGCCGATACGATGAATGCATTTGCTATCACATGGAAGGCTGCTTAAATGCCGGGGCAACCATCGATGAAATCATGGAAACCCTCAAAATTGTTGTGATTGGTGGCGGCTCGATCACTTATCCCAATGCGAGATTTGCCATGCATGCTCCGAGTAAAACCGCAAAACTCACGAGTGAAAGCGTGAAACTCACGAGTAAAAGTGCAAAACTCACGAGTAAAAATGCGAAACTCACGAGTAAAAGCGTAAAATTCACGAGTAAAAGTGCAAAATTCACGAGTAAAAATGCGAAACTCACGAGTAAAAGCGTAAAATTCACGAGTAAAAGTGCAAAACTCACGAGTAAATCCGTTAAACTCACGAATAAAAGTACCCAAATAAGAATAAAATAGAAAATTTTTCCGAAAATTCTTCTGAAATTAAAAAAGCGATGCCCCCGGAATTCTGGGGGCATCTTCATTATCATCTTTGCCTTGGGGTGTAATCCAATTCCTTAAATAGTTCCGTCAATTCATCCTCGGTCAGGTCGCGCCATTGTCCGTTCGCCAGTCCGTCCAGATGGATGTTCATGATCCGGATTCGATGTAATTCACGGACTTCGTACCCTAGTGCGGAGCACATACGGCGGATTTGTCTGTTCAGTCCTTGCATCAAAGTGATGTTAAATGTATATTTGGTCAACTGTTCAACCTTACATGGAAGTGTTTTCGTGTCCAAAATCTCCACTCCGGATGACATATCTTTAATGAAGGAAGCGGTAAGTGGTTTATCCACGGTTACGATGTATTCCTTTTCATGTTTGTTTTCTGCACGAAGGATTTCATTTACGATGTCTCCATCATTTGTAAGAAGGATCAGACCGCTTGAGTCTTTGTCCAGGCGTCCGATATGAAAAATGCGAAGCGGATGATTTACAAAATCAACGATATTCCCTTTTATGTGTTTTTCCGTCGTACTTGTAATCCCTATCGGCTTATTCAGTGCAATATAGACATTTTGCTGTTCCACTTTTATCGGCTTGCCATCTACACGAACATCATCACCGGGTTCAGCTTGACTGCCTAGCTCAGCTACAGTGCCATTAATCGTCACACGGCCCTCGGCTATCCATTTGTCTGCGCCTCGTCGCGAGGTAACTCCGGATTCACTGATATATTTATTGATCCTCAACTAAAGCACACCTTTACATTCAGATTTTCTTCTTTAAAGGATAACGTAAATCATGGTGCATAGACAAGGGGAAAAGACAAGAAAGCATAGTTGGTGAGAATTACTGGATGTTCTTTACATGTTCTTCGTGACAGCTGCCTGATATTCCTTTTTCTTTTTGCTTGTCAGGTAGACGCCAATGAAGACAAAAAGACCTCCCAGGATTTGGACCATGGTAATGGTATGACCTAAGATCAGGCTAAGAATGGCGGTAAATACGGCAATCAAATTTAGATAAATTCCAGCCTGGCTAGCATTGATATGACGAAGGGAAATATTCCAGAAAATAAAGGAACCGACAGACGGGAAGATTCCAATATATAATAGACCCTTGATGGCTTCACTGCTTAAATCAAGGTTCATTCCCGAGCCAATGGCGAATGGAGCGACGAGAATCAATCCGAGAAATACGGAAACGGCAGTGGCTGAGATGATCGGAATGTCTTTCAGTTTTTTACCGATCATTGAATAGAAGGTCCAAACGAGAATCGCCAGAATCATCAATAAGTCGCCTTTATTGTAAGTGAGCTGGAAGATATCCAGAAGGTGTCCTTTTGTCAAGACCAATAAAACGCCGAATAAAGATATGATAAGTCCGAGTGCATGGAGGGATGAAATTTTCTCCTTTAACATCAAAGCGGAAAAAAGCACAATTAAGGCAGGGTTCATGGAATTGACAAGAGCGGCATTCATGGAAGTTGTATAGGTCAGAGCCCAATAAAGGAAAAAATTATAACTGATGATTCCGAGCACACCCATGACTAACAGCAATCTCCATTCTTTCCATACACTCTTCCAATTTGGCTTTTCAATCCATTGGGATAAAGGAAACAATAAGAAAATGGCCATTAGCCATCGCGTAAATGTTAGTTGGATTGGTGAAAGTTCGGTCACAACGTATTTTCCGAAAATGTAATTACCGGCCCAAAACAAATTTGCCAAGATAAGAAATAAAATAACAATAGATTTTTTCATCAGACTGCCTCTTCCTTAATTGGTGGAATATTCACTAAATATATCAAAACAGGAGTACCTAAGCAATATAGCGAGCCTAGTAGTCAATTTTTGTACAAGGATGAAACCAAAAGAGCAGGATAAATAGAAAAAGGCCGTTCATGAGCTGAACAGCCTTTTCTCACATCTATGTTAAGCGAAAATGGCACTGATTTCGGCGATTTCATCCATGGTTAAATCGACATCCAATGCTTGTAAGTTGCGTGTGACCTGTTCAGGCTTTTTCGCTCCAGGAATCAGTACATCTATCGAGTGCCGAGTTAAATACCAAGCTAGTACGACATCGGCGACATCGGTATGCTTCCTGTTGGCAATCGCCCGGACTTCTTCCACTTTTTGCAGGTTGCTTACAAAGGCTTGTCCTTGGAAAAGCGGACTTTTTGCCCTGCCGTCCTCGAATGTTGATTCCTGATTATATTTGCCGCCAAGCAGACCGGAAGCAAGGGGGAAATAAGGAATGAAGGAAATATTATTTTCGGCTGTATATGGCAGTAGGTCTTGTTCTGCCTCCCGTTTGAATAGATTGTACTCGGATTGCAACACATCGACATAGCCGTCTTTATTCGCTTCCTTCAATTGTTCGAACGAAAAGTTCGAGACGCCGATTGACTTGATTTTGCCTGCATCCTTCAATTCCTTTAAGGCACCTACTGCTTCATCTTTAGGGGTATCCTCATCAGGGAAATGGATATAGAATAAGTCGATGTAGTCCGTTTGGAGCCTTTTTAGACTCGATTCCACAGCATTTTTCAGAAAAGCCGGAGAGTTATCAAAGACAATGTTGCCATCGGCAAATTTATGTGCCCCTTTAGTGGCAAGGACTATATCCTCGCGTTTGCGACTCTCTTTAAGGATTTCACCGATAAGTTCTTCAGAACGCTCAGGACCGTAAATGTAAGCTGTATCCCAAAAGTTGATTCCCTCTTCCAATGCCGTTCTCAAAACATCCCTTCCTGTATCCTCACTTAGATTAGGGAAAAGGTTATGTCCGCCAATTGCATTCGTGCCAAGGCCAATCGGATTTACATACAGATCTGTTTTACCAATACGGGTTTGCTTAGACATATTACTTATCATCTCCTTTGACCCCATCATAACAAAAAGTGGATGTCGATTTCCAAAATAAAGCAGTGCATGCGTGTACAAAATAAGCAGGTGATCCGTAAAATCACCTGCTTACTTCATTATTATAGTGTTTCGATTTCCAACTCCTCAACCGGAGCTGTTTGTCCGATTTGACTGAGCAGAAGGCCAAAGGCTATACCGACAAGAGCAGGGATGATCCACTCCATGCCGTAGGCAGAAAGGGGAAGGACATCACTCAACGTTTGCACGGGTCCTAATTGTAAGCCGAAAGCATTCAGTCCATCTATCAAGGCGAAAACTCCTGTGAAAGTCATTGCACTGCGATAAACCTTCTTCGGGTTTTTGAAATGACGGCTGAAGAATGTCAGGACAATCAGGACGATCGTTAACGGATATGCCATCACAAGAAATGGTACCGATACTTTCAAAATTTGATTCAGACCCATATTTGAAAGAGTGAAACCGACGATTGTAACAATCAGAATGACGGTTTTATAGTTCAGCTTGGGGAAAAGTTTCGAGAAATACTGTCCGCAAGCAGTCGTCAACCCGACGACGGTGGTGAAGCATGCTAAAGTGAAAATGATGCCGAGAAGGACCTTCCCGCCAGTACCAAGTAAAAGGGTGGATGCGACAGTGAGGATGTCCGTTCCGTTTTCAAATGACCCATCGGCTGCCATGCGTGCTCCCATTACACCTAAGGAGATATAAACTAAAGAAAGCAAAACACCAGCGATGAGACCAGCTTTTACTGTATATCTCGTCAATTGTTTTCGTTCGGAAATCCCCCTTTGCTGGATTGAAGTCAGGATGACGATTCCGAATGCCAAGGCAGCTAGTGCATCCATCGTGTTGTAACCTTCAATGAACCCTTTTGAAAATGCGCCTGCAGCATATGCTTCGGTTGGAGCTTGGAATGGAGCATCAAGCTTTACGAACCCAACGACACAGAGAATGACCATGGACAGAAGTAGAACGGGTGTAATCCAGCGTCCCATGAAGGTTTCCATTTTTTCTGGATTCAATGAAATGGCATAAGCTGTGATGAAAAATATGGTTGTGAAAATGAATAGGAATAGTGATTGATTCATTGAGTCGCCAAAATACGGCTTGAAGCCCATTTCATAGGCAACATTCGCATTTCTTGGAATGGCCAGAAAAGGCCCGATGCTTAAATAGATGACCACCATGAACAACGTGCTGAATAGAGGATGTACACGGGCCCCGATAGTTTGTGCGCCGCCTTTAACAAGTGAGACTGCAAGAAGCACCAAAATTGGCAGGCCGACTCCGGTTACAACAAAACCGGCAATGGCTGGCCAAAAGGAAGTTCCCGAAGATGCTCCTAAAAATGGAGGGAATATAAGATTCCCGGCTCCGAAAAACATTGAGAAAAGCATAAGGCCGATAAATAATGTGTCTGTTTTTTTCATGGTGATTTCTCCTTTTTTTAAAATGATAACTCCCGCCGACTGGCCTGAAAAAGGCTAATTAAAGTGTTTTGTGCAAATAAAAAACTCGCCCCTGAAAAATCAGGGACGAGTTTGTGCTCGCGTTACCACCCATATTCCGCACTTCAAAGAAGCTGCGGCACTCAGTCAACGTACGAATTCATACGTGATCCATTGTAACGGCGGAAACCCGTCAAAGCCTACTGCATTTTCAGCTTTGCATCTCAGAGATGATTTTCGGATAGGCCTTGGACGTCGACTTCCACCACATGTCGACTCTCTGTGGAACAGGGTTCTCATCTTACTCTTTCTCTTCATAGATTTTATAATATAAAGATAATTTAGCAAATTCTGATTATGAAGTCAACATAATTTATCATTAATCCTTTCAAAGGAGCAGGAAATTAGTCCCCATTTGGCGAAACCTCCTTTATCAAGAGTGTTTTTTGAAGAAGAATAGGATATTACTCCCTATTATCTTTCTAATCGCAACTATATTATAATAGAAGGCAGAACACTAAAGGAGACAACAGCATGTCTGAAAATAAAAAATTAAGCCTGGCGGATGCAGTCAAACAAAAACTGGCTCAAAAGCAAGCAGGATCAAGTAAAGATAAACTGGAAACAGGCGTTGTGAAGAAAACGAAACAGCTTAAAAGCCAGTTGACCAAAAAGCCGAATAACCAACGTAAGCGTACAGGGGTATAATCCTAATTCGTCAAAGGACAAGTACTGTTCGGAGCTTATCAGTGAGCAGTTACCTTTTATGAATGAGGGTACTGCTTTTTTATATGAATGCAAAAATGGGGATTAAGTAATGGACGAGCCAGAGTGATTTTTTTTCCCGTTTATAGGTAAGTTGAAGGACTGGGCTTCTGGTCATTTAGAGGGATGGCGAATGGTTCGCTCACTTCTAGCTGATATGTGGTAAAACTAGAAAAACATATTTTCTCGAAAATGGAAATGACATCTCTGTATCGGTTTATTAAAAACATTACAGTTCCAGTTGTTTCTGTTTTAAAATTGTAAGAGTGGTGACATGTTGTTACCATATTGTTTTGCTAAAATAACATTTTAAGGTTTTGTAAATGATTTTTTAACTAAAGGAACCTATAAATTGAATATTAGGTCTGCTATAAGGCTTATAGAATCAGTGATTATCCTTTAATTGAAAATATGAAATATATCGGGGGAATAAAGATGGACGAACGTCTGATCGGAAAAAAATATTATGAAACGATGCTTGAGGATACAAGGAAGCACCCCATCCAAGCTTTGGGTGAAATGTTCCTCGTGGAACAAAAAAAGGAAAGATCTGATTTAACCGCAATTAGATTTGCTCAAGGAGAGGTATATTTTCAGCACCATGACTATGAAGCAGCCATTTTTAAATGGGAGAACATAGAAGGGGAACTTGGCTCATGGGCGAAGAAAAATATTGCTGATGCTTATTTTGAATTGGAAATGTATTCAACCGCAGAGGATATCTATAAATCCGTCGATACGAATGAAGCGGTCTTGAAAACAGAAGTTCTTTTGCAGCTGTTTTCCCTGTACATAGTGGAATCGAGAAATGATTTGGCTTCCAAAGTCGTGAAAGAAGCAGTCGAGTTTCAACCAGACTACCCGAATGTCACTGAAATCGCACGCGCCTTTTTTGAAGAACAAAAGGATTGGAACAGTGCGGTGGTATTAGCGGCGAATGAAAGTATCCGTACAGAGTCAATGGGCTGGTTCGATGTGCTGAAAACGTATATCCAGCAGGGTGTTGCCCAATCGATGGAGCCGGATTATTTCTCAACTGTCCTTGGTTCGCTATACACACTCGACCAGGAACGTTTCGAGAAAATGACGGTTGCCCTTTGGAAAAATTATAAATATACGGATGCTTATTTCGAATGGTTAAGAGTGATTAATAATTTGATAGATACCATCGAATTGAACCATGCGGATGTATGGGATGAGCTTTCCGTCTATTACAGGGATGCATATGCAGGTTTGTTAGAAGGAACGCACCTAATCAAAGAATTAAGTCCTGTCGTGCCAAGGTTGCTGGAAAACTGGCTCAAAATCGCAGACGGGGAGCTTTCGCTGTTTGCGGCGGCATCCACGTTGTCCTGGAATGAAATCTTCCCGGATACGATCAATGCGCTGGTCATTCAGGATGCAGAGAGCCTGCTTTCGAAATCGCCTAAATTGGGAGGCGGACTGGAAGCGGGGGAGAAACTGTTCAATTCCATTATCCAGTGGGCTGAAGATAATGATTTAAGGGTTGGAAATAAGCTTAAATGGATGGTGGAGGGGCTTAAAGATACCAGCAATTTCAATCTCCTTCTTGCAGGAAGTACAGGAAATGGCAAGACATCCTTCATTCAGTCAATCGTTGGAGAGAGCATTGCCGCTGAGGACCATTCTTCCCTAGTCAGTGTCAAAGACGGGGATGATTTGGAAATCCTTGAAATTACCGATACAGATAGCAAAGTTGTCGAGGAGCTAACTGATTTGGATGAAACACGCCGTCAGCGCGGGACTATTGTCGATGTGACAATCATCAGTGACTACCTAAGAAATAATCATTTGCGATTATTGGATACACCGGGGTTCAATGGGGAACAAAGCGTGGAATCCGATTTCCAAGGCTATTTACATGGCAGTGATGGCCTGATGTTCGTTCTTGACGCCCGGGCTCCTTTCACCGGCAGCGAAAGGGATCTGTTATTGGAAATTCAAATGATGGCACCGAAACTGCCGATCCATTTCCTATTAAATAAAATGGATACGATATACAGTGATCAGGTTGCAGTCCGGATGGAAGACGAAACATGGGATAAAGTGAATGCATATTTCCCGAATGCGAAAGTGTTCGCTTTCTCCAAACATTATGACAGCAGGCAGCAATTGAAGGACCTTTCAGCCTTCCTTCAATCGAATTATCAAGATGATAATTGGAAGGAAAGAAGATCTGAAAAAATCCTGGCATTCATTCGTAAAACCTTATCTTATCTATTAGAAAAACGGACAGCCAATGAGCGGAAATGCGAGCATTCCATCTCTTGGAATGAGCAGATGGAAGTCAAACTGAATGGAGCGGTCAATCAACTGGCTGATCTGGAAAAAGAAAAAAGTGAAAATATCATAAGGTCGTATCGTTCGCTTAAGGACGAAGTGAAAAGTCAGCTTTATTCAAAAATTCCTGAATTACTGAGGGATTGCTCTAAATCGTTAACGGAAAGCAGTGATTTCAGTCAGGTCCATGTACAGTTAAACCAGGAAATGAATGAGCGGATTCAAAACTTCATTTCTGACAAGATCATGCCTCAATATTACCGTTCTCTTCAAGACTGGATTGCCAGTTCCCAAATGGAGTTCTCACAAAGCCAGCAGTTCATGGATGAGATGAGTGCCGGATTCAATGAATTATACAAAGAAGAACGGATTACGCTGGCAGGTGACTTCAGGGTATTGGATGACTGGCGCCGTGATGCCGACCGGATGACAAGCAGTATCCGCATCGAAAACGTTAATATCCTTTTGCGCAGGACTCCATCACAATTGCTGCTTAAAGGAGCAGGGAAGCTATTTGGGGCGATACCGCAAAATAAGGCCAATATGTACAATCGTTACAAGAAATACCTGGAAAGTGAAGATTACCTGGATGTTGCCGAAATGATCACGGAACGTTTCCTAACCCAATTTGGATTGTTTGAAAAATCATTGGATCGGGACATCTCACTTTTCTATCGCAGTTCATTTGCCTTACTTCAAAAAACGATAGAGCAGACGCAGACTGAAATAAAAGACTACCAGGCTGCATTGGAGCATATGAAAGAAAATCCGGAAGTTTACCGTGATCCGATCACGTTGTTCGAAGTGAAATTAAGGCAGTTGGAGAGGCTTGAAAAAATCGAGAAAAAGCGTTTAGCCCAGCTTCAAAGAAAATAAAAATAACGGGAAACATTTCAAATATTCAAAAATCTATTGACTTTACGACTATATCCCTATAAAGTGATAATTACGAAAACGTAACACAATATATCTCTTATCAAGAGTGGCGGAGGGACTGGCCCTAAGATGCCCAGCAACCGTTCCATTAGGAATTGGTGCTAAATCCTGCAAAACAGAAATGTTTTGACAGATAAGAGAGGGACAAGTCTGCAAAACAGCCGATTAAACCTCTCTATATTAGAGAGGTTTTTATTTTGGGATTTACACCGACTTAACTGATAAGACTAATGAGAAAACATGGAGGGAAACAAGATGAGAAGGTCTATTAAAGGGATATTCATTTCTGCCATCGCTTCGGCTTTGCTTTTAACGGGTTGCTCTGCGGGGCAGAGTTCCACAGAATCGAAGAAAGAAGAAAAAGTATCATTTGAAAATGTCCCGGAGAGATTTGCTGATGGCGATGGAGCCAAAATCAAGGTGATCCGTAAAATTGGCGGTGATGATCATACTGCCCAATACCTGGCGGGGGCGAAAGAAGAAGGAGAAGCACTGGGGTTTCAAGTCGATACGTACACAGCCAATGGTGATACGGCTAAATTCCATGATGCGATAGCACAGGCTTTGGAGGAAGATTACGACGGCTATATCATTTCACATGGTGATGATGTTGCAACTGTAAATGACGTTCAGAAGTTGGTTGATGCAGGTAAAAGCGTTGTCACATTCGATTCAATAAGCGATTTATCTAAAATAGAGGGCGTGACATTAACTTCACAGGATGATGAAGCGTTGGCAACACTGGCTTTTGATAAATTGATAAAAGAGCAGAATGGTGAAGCGGCAATTGCATATCTTTGGGTGGATGGTTTTCCTCCAATGGTAAGAAGAAATGCAGTCTATCAGGAAAAATTAAAAGAAAATCCTGGAATTAAAGAAGTCGAAAGATTCGGAGTGGCATCAGCTGATACTTCGGTTCAGACACAAAATGCTGTAGCCGCAATGCTGAATAAATACCCTAAAGGTAAATTGGATGCGATTTTCGCAACATGGGATGCCTTTGCCATCGGTGCAGCCCGGGCGATTAAAGAAGCGGGCCGCGATGAAGTGAAGATATATGGTATTGATGTATCTAACGCAGATCTCCAGGAAATCCAATCGGCTGATAGCTCATGGTCCTACACCGCAGCAGTCGATCCCAAGTTGATCGGTGCAGTGAATATGAGGATATTGGCTAAAAAATTAGCGGGCGAAGAAACGCCGCAAACCTATGACTTAGAGGCTTCACTCATTTCACAAAAGCAAGTCCAAGCTTCAAAGGAAGCGGTAAACATGGCAAATCTGTCTGGTATTGTCGATGGCTGGGGTGTATCGACGGAATTTGAAGAAGATTGGATGAAAGTTTTGAAAGATCATTATAAAAAGTAAAAAGAGACACTCTCTTTCAAGTAGAAGGGAGTGTCTGTTCAATAAGGGGGAATGGACATGGGCACGCAACTAGAAATGAAGAAGATTTCGATTGAATTTCCGGGGGTGAAGGCGCTGAGTGAAGTTGATTTTTCCGTACAATCAGGGACAGCCCACGCATTGGTCGGTGCAAACGGAGCAGGGAAATCGACGTTAATGAAAGTTTTATCGGGAGCCCATGTTCATTATTCAGGTGACATTTTTATTGATGGGGTGAGGCGGGATATCCGCTCGCCAAAAGCGGCACAGGAACAAGGCATTCAAATTGTTTATCAGGAAGTGGATACAGCCCTCATCCCTTACTTAACGGTTGGGGAAAATGTAATGTTGAATGATATGGTCCAAAACATGGGAAAAAAACAGAGGGTCCAATGGAAAGAGCTGCACAAACAAGCCTCTCATATTCTTGAAGATATGAAAATTCGTGTCCCTTCGAAAAAGCTGGTAAGAGACCTTACCTTGGCTGAAAAACAGATGGTCCTGATAGCAAGAGCCGTTTCGACAGAATGCAAATTCCTGATTCTCGATGAGCCAACTGCTCCGTTAAGCCATACGGAGACGACAGAACTTTTTCGAATTGTAAATGAATTAAAGCAAAAAGGCGTGGGAATCATTTTCATTTCACATCGTCTGCCTGAGATTTTTGAAATCTGTGAAGAAATTACGATCATGAGAAATGGGGAGCGTGTCACTTGTCGAAAGAAGGAGGACATAACCCGTAACGAAGTGGTAGAGAATATGCTCGGTAAAACCATGGAAGACCAGTTTCCAGAAGTGAATGCTTCGATCGGGGACGTAATTCTGGAAGTGAACGGATTGTCAGATGCCGAGAAAGTCAAGAATGTCAGTCTGAATATTAAAGCAGGCGAGATAATCGGCTTGGCAGGTTTAGTCGGGGCGGGAAAAACGGAGCTGTGTAAAACCCTATTCGGTCATACTTCGATCACAGCGGGTGAAGTCATCCTGAATGGTCGAAAGCTTTCTTTGAAATCACCGCACGAAGCAGTAAAAAGCGGTCTGGCACTTGTACCTGAGGAACGCAGGAAAGAAGGGGTCCTTGTTCAGGAATCAGTCTCGGCGAACTTGACTGCAGCCAGTCTCGGCAAATTCTGCAAGACGTTCAGTTTCGTGGATCGTAAGGCGGAAAAAGAAAAGGCGAAGGAAATGATCGCAAGTCTCGGCATTAAAACTCCTTCAGGGGAAGTGAATGTCGAAAACCTTTCAGGTGGTAACCAGCAAAAAGTTGCCATCGGAAAATGGCTTATGGCCGATGCGGATGTATACATATTCGATGAACCAACGAAAGGGGTCGATGTTGGAGCCAAGAAGGATATATTCGAATTGATTGCAAAGCTTGCAAGGAATGGGAAAGCGATCATTTATGCCTCATCCGAGCTTTCCGAAATCATTGGCATCACCAACCGGACATATGTGTTATATGACGGGAGCACTGTCATCGAATTAGAAACGAGCAAAACGAATGAAGAAGAACTACTATTCTATTCAACAGGAGGAAAATAGGATGAGCATACCCATTCCTGTTACACAGACAGCGAAAGCGAAGAAAAAGCTGGAACTATTCGACTTTTTCTATAAATACGGTACAATATTGACGATTATCATTCTGATTGGGATTTTTGCCGTGTCCAATCCATCTTTCATTCAAACGAATAACCTGATCAACATCCTGCGTTCCATTTCAATCGTGACCATCATTGCGATCGGCATTACTATATCCCTGACCGTGGATGGCTTCGACCTTTCCGTCGGCTCCGTCGCATCATTGGCCAATGCCATCGTCATATCAATGTTTGTCTGGTTTTCGCAGGATACATTAATCGCCATATTAGCTGCGATCGGCGCCTCGCTTGTCGTAGGGGCTTTGAATTCATTCATGATCGTTAAATTGAGAATTCCCGACATGCTGATGACATTGGCTACCATGTTCATTATCCAGGGAATTGCCCTTACCTATACAAAAGGGGCCACGGTTTCGCAAAATATGGTCATGCCCGACGGAACATTCGCAACAGGACTGATCAGCCCGTTTTTCGCCAAAATTGGTCAGGTACCATGGATAATCCTGATCATGGCAGTCATTGTGATTGCGACCCATATCTTTTTGACTTATACGAAGCACGGTCGTTATATGTACATTATTGGGGGAAATAAGGAAGCGGCTAGACTTTCCGGGATATCGGTCAATAAATACAAAATCCTTGCCTATCTGCTTTCAGCTCTATTAGCTGCAATCGGGGGGATTGTCCTAGCTTCAAGGGTCATGACATCGGAAATCAATTCAGGGTCCCCCTATTTAATGGATGCCGTCGCAGCAGCCTTCATTGGTTCCTCCGTTTTAGGAGCGGGAAAACCGAATGCCTTTGGAACCTTTGTCGGTGCAGTCCTGATCGGAATCCTTCAAAATGGGTTGATCATGATGTCCGTTCCGTATTATGCGATGGATATCGTCAAAGGAACAGTGCTGGCCCTTGCACTCGCGGTAACCTATTACAAGCAAAAACATTAAAATGAATTCGTTACGTTACTCTACAGATATCCAAAAATATGAAAAAATCCTGTTGTAATGCAACAGGATTTTTCCTTTTTAAAAAGGGATGGGTTAAGGAGATCGTCATCCTTTTACTTACGCTAAAATGGTGGCAGGAGCACTTTTTGAACCCTCATTGTTGGAGTATAAAGATTGACCGCAATTGTAATTTTTATAGGGACCTTATTTACCTTTTAATAAGATTGATAATGATCTATTGTAAAGTATGAACATTCATATCATATACTTATCTAAAGGAGAGTGTAAACTTATGCGCGAAACCTGTGTTCCGGCTGGTGTGAAACCAAATGAAACTGGCTTTGGATATACGCTGTCCTTGATAGGCGGCAAATATAAAATGATCATAATGTATTGGCTGTCTGAAAATAAGGTCATGCGTCATAATCAGCTGAAGCGAAGTATCGGTACCATTTCCTTTAAAACGCTAAGCATCATGTTAAAAGAGTTGGAGGCAGACGGCCTTATCATACGCAAGGAATTTCCCCAAATACCTCCAAAAGTAGAATATTCATTATCTGAACGTGGTCTATCTCTCATCCCATTGTTAAATATGATGTGCGAGTGGGGAGAGAAAAACAGTTTGCCAGTTCAGGAGACTAAACAGCAGTAGGTGTAGCTATTTTGATTAAATCAAAAGAAGTATTTCCCTGACAAGAAAATACTTCTTTATGAACTGCCTATTATAGGTTATCGACAAAATTCAAATAATCTTGTGCGCTTTTTTCCAATTCGCTCACGGATGGCTCATTTTCAGCACCATAAAACGCAAAGAATGAACGATAATCTGCATTGCAGTATAGGAAGGTAGTTTCAAAGGGAGATAATAAATGTTCAAGTGTATAGCGATATCTTCCTTCTTCACTATAATCCTCTTCGTTAATTCCGGCAGATACAGCTAAAGCAGCTTTGCGATTCTTTAATTTATCGCCTCCATTTGAACCATAAGCCCAACCATAAGTAAAAACATCGTCAAGCCATCTTTTTAGGAGAGGCGGACAATTAAACCAATAAAAAGGGAACTGTAAAACAAGATTACTATGCGATTCGATTAATTGCTGTTCTTTTTCCGCATTAATGTTTCCGTCAGGGTAAACCTTATACAATTCGTGTACTGTATACTTTTCCGGATATTTCCTTAGCGCTTCTACCCATCGCTTATTTATGACGGATGTTTCTAGACTGGGGTGTGCTACGATAACGAGAGTTTTCAAAGATTTCTCCTCCTTAATTATTATTTATTAAGTATAAAGTGCACTCTGCAAGTGCGTAAGTATGCACTTTTAGTATAGGTACTTACCTAAAGGAGAGTGTTAAATCAGGTTTAACTAAAAAAACGATCTGCAAATTCCAATATAAGAAAGATATTAATAAGGGAATCTTAAAAGGTCAGATAGACACGCTCATCCTGTCACTTATACATAGGAGGGATATGTACGGCTTTGAATTAGCCCAAATTGTTCGTGTAAGAAAATATTACAGACTTACATCAGTGGGTGAAGAAGGCTTTAAACAAAAGCGCCTGGAATGGGAATTTGTAAGAGATGTGATTGATTCCTTTTTAGATTGGGGGCCAGACTTTCCGGAATATCAGTTAATACGTATCTGCTTTCAGCTCTATTAGCTGCAATCGGGGGGATTGTCCTAGCTTCAAGGGTCATGACATCGGAAATCAATTCAGGGTCCCCCTATTTAATGGATGCCGTCGCAGCAGCCTTCATTGGTTCCTCCGTCTTAGGAGCGGGAAAACCTAATGCCTTTGGAACCTTCAGCGGTGCAGTCCTGATCAGATTCCTTCAAAATGAATGATCATGGATGCGATGGATATCATCAAAGGAACAGTTCTTGTCCTTGCACTCGCGGTAACCTATTACAAACAAAAACACTAAAATGGATTCGTCCCGTTAATATGACTAAGTGATAAATCTGTATGTGGATGATTTAAGAGACTGGTAACTCGCGGTGATTTTTACGAAAGATTAAGCAGAAAGAAAAGAGGGTTCTTTTTACCCCTCTTTCCACACTTATTTCAATATCCAAATGTTTAAAAAAGTAAATACACTCTCTATATTGTGTTTTTATAAATGACTTTGTTGACATCGTGTCTTACTGTTTTGTGACCTTCCTTAATTCCTTTTCCCATGGCAATAAGCATGACATCTAAATACCTATCAGAAATTTTTAAGGCTGATTTTAACTGTTTAGAATCATACCCGGACATTGTAATCGTTTCAAGACCTGCTTCGTTCGCCAATAAAAGCAACGACATTGATGCCAGGCTTGCGTCTCTTGTTAATTCGACCTTTAAATCTTCTTTAGATTTATTTAGATAATAATTGATTGCCGCGTTTGTTAGATGGTCTCTTAATGATGCGTCAAAATAACCTTTTTGAAATCCATCCTCATGTATCATTATGATATTTTCTTTCTCAAATGCTTGATAATCACCTAGTACAACAATTAGTACTGATGCTTCAATTACCTGTTGCTGATTAAAAGCGATGGGGAGTAATAAATTTTTTAAATATGGTTCATCTATAACCAGATATCGTGTTGCTTGAATATTGTTTCCGTTAGGCGATTTACTGGCTCCTTCAATAAATGTCGCCAAAGTTTCTGGACTAATTTTATAATGGGGATCATAATGCCTTACGGAACGTCTTTTTTCTATTATCTCTCTTACACTCATCGTGTTCACTCCCAAAATGTTCTATTTGCTTCATAATTCGATTATAATGGACCATGACGTAGTAGAAAATAACGCACAATAAAGTGGCATAGCCACCTTTATGTGCCTATTCAGGAGGAATGAATAATGAAGAGTCTGAATACTGGAATAAATATTTTCATGAATACTGTAGGAGGAAAGTGGAAATGTTTAATCCTCTTTTTTCTGAGTCAAAAACCAATGAGAACGAAAGAGTTTTATATTCTAATACCGGCCATTACCCAGAAGGTCTTAACTGACCAATTAAAGCAGTTGGAAAGAGATGGGCTTGTCCGAAGAGAAGTATATAAAGAAGTGCCGCCAAAAGTAGAATACAGTTTAACTGAGTTAGGTCAATCCTTTGTACCTGTATTAAATACAATGTGTGAATGGGGCAATACATATGCAGTCGAACAAAACCTCGAAAGACAAGAACAAATCTGCTGTCATCATAAATAAGTAATAGATGCATGGTGTGTGTTGCCTTACTTCAACTGGGAGTATGGCTTTTCCTTGGGTTTAAAGTGACCTGTAGTTGCATAAGATTTTTTTTTCTTTATAATTAGTACCAGGTATTAATATCAGTTATAAAATTGATGCGATTCATAACACGAGGTGGTTATTTTATGTTCAAATCCAAAGCACGTATTACTGCGATAGGTTCTTATGTTCCAGAAAAAAGGTTAACAAATAAGGACTTAGAGAAAATGGTTGAAACCAATGATGAATGGATTGTTAAACGTACTGGTATTAAAGAGCGAAGAATTTCACATGAAGAAGAGTTTACTAGTGATATAAGTTATAAAGCTGTAAAGGATTTAATGGAACGGTATGATAAATCTGTCGAAGATGTTGATATGATTATTGTCTGTACCTTTACACCTGATTTCAACACTCCGAGTGTAGCTTCTTTAGTCCAAGCAAAGCTAGGTATTAAGAATACTGGAGCTATTGATTTAAACGCTGCTTGTGCAGGATTTACTTATGGGTTGCATGTAGCTAATGGATTAGTAACATCTGGTTTAAACAAGAAAGTTCTTGTTATTGGAGCTGATACTTTATCTAAAATTATGGACTATGAAGATCGAGCCACTTGTATTTTATTTGGAGATGGTGGAGGAGCAGTTCTTGTAGAATATGATGAAAAACAGCCAAGTTTTATTTCTTCACATTTATATTCGGAAGGAGAAGGCGGGAAAAATTTATATAGTACAAACCTATCGACACGTATAAATGGTGAAGACTTGAATAATAGTGGTAACCTTGTTCAAAATGGACGTGAGGTTTATAAATGGGCTGTTACTACTGTTCCAAAAGGAATGCAAACTGTGATGAAAAATACTGATTTTCATTTGAATGATGTTAATTGGTTTGTTCCGCATAGTGCAAATTTAAGAATGATTGAGTCAATATGTGATAGAAGTGGTTTTCCAATTGAGCGTACTTTATATAGCTTAGTGGAGTATGGAAATACTTCTTCAGCAACCATACCATTATCTTTAGATCAAGGAGTAAGTGAAGGAAAGCTCAATAATGGTGAGAAGATTTTATTATATGGTTTCGGTGGTGGTTTAGCACAAGCAGGATTGCTTATCAATTGGACCCTATAACGCTTTTTTCTGCTATTGATCAGCAGCTTTGTTCTTATTGATCTAAAGGGCCAGTTTAAGTTAACAGGATACCAAAATAACAAAAGACACCGTACTAATAGGTATGGTGTCTTTGAATTATCTTAAGGGATTTCAAAATCTCCAAATGGGCGGAAGCCCGCCTTTAGTAAAAAGTGTGGGTTGGTTAGTCATAAGGTGAACAGTGAACAGGGCCAAAATATCATGTTTACTCCTATATGTAGCGGGAATGCTATTTACAGTAAATATCCCTGAAATTTGAGGAGGAAATTTTAACATGCTTGATGCTAAGACCATAGAAATCGTTCAGTCAACAGCACCTGTTCTCAAGGAACATAGTAAACCAATAGGAAAGAAATTCTATGAATTACTATTTTCAAAAGCTCCTGATTTGTATAACCTTTTTAACCAAACGAACCAAAAAAGAGGAATTCAACAGGAGGCTTTGGGGTATGCTGTCTATGCTGCAGGTAAACATATTACGAACCTTGAAGCGATAAAACCTGTAATTAAAAGAGTTACTGAGAAACATCGTGCCATAGGGGTCAAGCCTGAACAGTATCCGGTTGTAGGTGAAACGTTGCTTCAAGCAGTTAAAGATGTGTTGGGTGACGCAGCCACAGATGAAATCATAGAGGCATGGGGAAAGGCCTATGGCTATATTGCAGATGCCTTTATTGAGATTGAAAAAAACCTTTATGAGGAAACAGAACATCAGCCTGGTGGATGGGAAGGATATCGAAGCTTCAATATCGATAAAAAGATAAAAGAAAGTGATGTGGTAACCTCCTTTTATCTAAAGCCTACAGACGGAAAACCCTTTGCCTCCTATCATGCTGGGCAATACCTAACACTTAAGGCTGAAATTCCTGGCGAGAAATATACGCACATACGCCATTACAGTCTTTCGGATTCACCTGGCAAGGATTACTACCGAATTAGTGTTAAACGTGAAGATGTCCATGGAGATGCTCCATCTGGAATTGTATCTAACTATTTACATAGACAGCTGCAAGTTGGAGATACGCTGCAATTTTCTGCTCCTGCAGGTGACTTCGAACTGGATAACACCGATTTACCCGTTGTTCTAATTAGTGGCGGTATTGGAATTACACCTTTGCTTTGCATGTTAAACACCATTATAGAAAAGCAACCACAACGTCAGGTTACGTTTATCCATGCAACAAGCAATAGTCAAACACATGCTTTTAAAGACCATCTGCAACAAATAGTGAATGAACATCAAAATATAAAATCATTTGTAGTCTATGGTACACCAACAGAAGCCGATCGAACCTCTGGACATTTTGATAAAGAAGGATACGTAGGTTTAGACTTCCTGCAATCTATCGTTCCATCAAAAGAAGCTAATTTTTATTTCTGCGGACCTATTCCTTTTATGGAAGCAATCAATGAGGCCCTGAATAAATGGAGTGTATCGAAAGACCATATTCATTATGAAGTATTTAGTCCACTCGCTATTTTAGGAGAAAAATAAGTAAACTAAATTTGTGAATAAAAAGGGTCTTTCATTGAAGTGAACCCGAAAAGTTAGGCACTTTATTTAATTATGCAGCCTTAAGGGCATGAACCCGGTAATCTACCGTGCTCATGCCTTTCTTACGATTAGTCAATGTCTTTGTTTGAATTAATTTATTAGTATTTAGAATGTACAGAGTGTTCA
>NZ_JBHZPG010000080.1:0-1511 GCF_042788005.1 Peribacillus sp. YIM B13472 | reverse complement strand
CCAAGACGGACACATCCTCTCAAAAATCATTGTAAGGACTTAACTAAAATGTGTCCATGAAACTATACTAACTCCAAGATCTAGAAGATATGAGAGAATTACTAAAACGAGAAAAAAAGAATAAACCACCTGAAAATACTAACGATGTTAGAATAGGTATGGGCGTATCTTTCAATATTTCATCTGATGAAAACGAAAACTATGGGCTTTCTATTTCTTCATCGCCTGTGGGCGTTTCTACTGGTAGTACAGCAACAGATTTTTATGTGTATGAATGGTTTATCAAAAATACTGGCGAAATATTCTATGTCGGAAAAGGACGTGGCGACCGTTATAAAGTGTTCCATGAACGAGCATATGAAGCTGAAAAAATTCGTGAAATTTATGATACTGACTCTCGCTTTGTTGGAACTGGGTTAACCGAAGAACAAGCAATAGAGTTAGAGGATAAAGAAATAACGCGAATATTAAATGAAACAAACGATAGACTAACGAACCGCATAATCCCACTCTTCACTAAAAGAGGTAACGGATATGACCGCAGTCCTAACACGCCTGAGCTGCAATTTGAAACAGCTTCATATCTTTATGCAAGTGAGATAGACGAACATTACTTTGGAATAAAATCTCGATCATTTGATGAAGTTAAGTACGAAAATTTAAAAGCAGTAGTCTTTATCACTCGAAATGTACGAGATGAAATTAGTATCATTTATGGCGGGAAATTAGACAAGTATCAAAGTGAAACAATAGCATTATTGTCAGCAAACGGCAACAAAATACTTAAAAGTAAATATGCAAAATCAGTTACTGCTTGGATATATATTGGTGACGATTACGTAACGAATTATGAAATAGGCCAAGGGCAAGCATTAGAGAAGCTAGGGCGAAACATACCAACTTATCATTTAATTGATGTTTGGAAGTTGTTAAAAGAAAAGTTTGGCGAAGTTGAAACAGTTTCAACGGAAGAGATACCGATTAATCCAATTCACAATCGAGTTCCACTAAAAGATATAAAGAACCTATACGACTGGGATAAAGGCTTTGACGAAGGGATGCCGTATTGGGAAAAAGGCGATAAGGAACGAAAAACTGGTAACCTTGAACGAGCTATTGAGTTATTTGATATAGCCCGATATAACGGCTACAATGCTCCAGCATTATACAGGTCGTATGCAATGACATATCGAAAACTCAAAGACTACGACAATGAAATTGAAATCATTGATGAAGCGATTGAACGTTTATGTTCAGAAAAAATTAACGTAAACGAAACTCGCACTATGGAATTAAAAGAACGCCGAGAAAAAGCTCTCGCATTGAAACAAAAACAAAATAGTTCGGAACGTTGAAAGAGACCATCAAATTAGTGAGGCCACTGAAAAACTAACGGGTGCTTTAATTCATTACCAGTTGCTGATCAGCAACTCCTTTTCTTATGCAACTAAACCAGCTAATAGTTAGTCAACATTTTTCAATGAAAACTTAAAATATTTCATGCTATACTA
>NZ_JBHZPG010000015.1:0-109722 GCF_042788005.1 Peribacillus sp. YIM B13472 | reverse complement strand
AATTGGTTCACCACTGTAACCTGTACTTCATCTTTATTGTAATATTCACGTACGGATAAGGCAGATAGCAATCCTGCGTAACCTGCACCTAAGATGACGATTTGTTTTGACATAGTTAATCCCCCGTCCTTACTGATTGAAAGTTTATCAAATTATTTTTGGTTTTTACGTTCTGAAGAGACTTCAAGAAAAGCTTGGGCGAAACGGAAAAGTTTTTGTGCTTGAGGGTCTTTCATCATTCTTAACAGACCAAAAAGACCGATCACGTCATGATTCACTTCAGCACGATCCTTAGCTTCGATGGCATTAGCCGCAAGCCCTTTTACAGAATCGACTACAGGTGTCGCGATCTCCGAAATGGCGCTGACCGTATCATTTTTCAAAACATCATCCGTCGCAACCGATTGAGCGAAATCATAAGACTTTGTTAAAATATTCACTAATTCAGTTAGTTTTGGTAACTGCTCAACTAAAGTGTTCAATGATTCCTGAACCTCAGGCTTTAATAATTGGTCCAGTACATCTAATTGTTTTTGGCGGGCATCAAGTTGTTCAGTTTGTGATTGGGTAATCGTTTCTGACATATCCAATTCTCCTTTGCAATAAGCATTTTGTTGATGTAAATAGAAAAAATTGTAAAGTATTACACAATGTGCGGCAAGAAAAAATACTAACAAAAATGTAATAAAAGCTAAACTATAGTATATCCCTTTAGTTCCATGAAAACAGCTGATTTTTAAAAAAAGATTCATAAAATAATCTTTTCCTGCTTATTTAAGTACAGATTCGAATGTAAGATTCCATACTTTACCTAAAATGGACTTTGAGGGTGTCTATCATCATCGCCTGTCATACATATTTCCATCTTGATTTGCCATCCTAAATGATGGGGGTGAAAAATGTGACTGATTCAGAATCTAAACTTACAGAAGAGAATGATGATAAGAAGCTTCATAAACTGGTTGGCGGTATGGAATATACTAAAGCACAACTATCGGAAGGCATGAATGGAATATCTGAAGTTTACCTCAAAAACAGTGAGGAAGGGACATCGGAAACACCTGATAAATAATCATGTTGTGTAAGCGTGGCGAAACAGTTATGGTTACTTAATTTTACTTATTTTTGTAAACTTCTTAACCTTATAATTTTTTGACTATTCTAAAAACACCCTTGGCTTTATGGTGGATTGACGTAAGATAAAGGATATAGCCATAGTGAACAGGTAGTTTTATCTAGCAAATACTACTCTGCCATCGCCTTAAATGGACTTGGTGCTTTAAAAGATGAATTCTATAAATAACTGTCGAATCTAATAGACTTCGCCGGCCAGCGAAGCTAAACCTAGATCAAAAACCAGTTATATCAATGATTTTTTATTGATATGACTGGTTTTTTTTATTTCATCATTCATCTTGTTCCTTTTTTGGCCTAAGAATATCCAGCGGCTCCCTTCTTCCCCGCATGGAGCATGGCTGAATCCAGGCAAGGCAGACGAACGCTATTTAGGTGCGATTTTCTCAAATGTGAAGGTGCAGCAAGGAGATTCCTTTGTACGCCCATCCGCTGGGGGCGGGGGACTGGGAGATCCGCTTGAAAGAAGTCCCGAAGATGTTTTGGAAGATGTTATCGATGAATATGTTTCAATTGAGCGAGCCAAAAAAGATTATGGAGTCGTGATCAAGGAAATCGATAAAGATCTCGATTTATTCGAAATAGATTTTGAAGCAACGGAACAAGCTAGGTCGTATATCAGGAACAACCGTAAACAATGGCTTGAGGAAAACATACAAACCGTGGAAGATAAATTCGCCAATGGCGAGCTGGATAGTCTCGATGTCATTCGCCAGTATGGTGCCATCATCGATTATGCAACGAATAAAGTCCTGCCAGAATCAACAAAACAAATTGGCCTATTGGAAGTAACGTGAAAAAGGTTCCGATTTCATTCGGAACCCATGACTGTAGATGAACTCGAAGAAAAACGAGTTTGCCTGCAGTTTTTTAAGTTGAAAAAAGTTTCAGTTGATTGGAGCGGGTGTTCGAGACTCCTGCTTAGAAAAGCGTGTCCAAGGGAGACCCCGCAGGCGCAAGCCGAGGAGGCTCCACGACCGCCCGAGGAAAGCGAGTTTCTTGAGCGGAAATCAACATCCCAATAACATCCAAATCGTGTAGGTTTCGAAGACATTCTTAATGGAAGCCCATCAATTCCTTCACATGTTTACAATTATCTTTGGAAGTGAGCATTTCCAAGAGCGTAAAGGCAACATCGAATGCTGTGGAAGGATTGTAGGATGTAATGATATTGTCCGTGACGACAATCGGTTCATTAACGACAACCGCACCAAAATCTTTTAGCTGCCCCTGTCTCTTACTGGTTGGATGGTTGTATGTAGTGGCCTTTCTTCCATTCAATATCCCGCTTTTACCTAATGGGAGAGAACCGACACAAATGGTTGCTATGATTTTGTTCTTATCATGAAAATGCTTGATCACATCAAGAAACCTCTGATCATAGGCATCCTCATAGAAACCGGCTTCTTCAAAACCTCCTGGAATGGCCAAAGCATCGTAGTCATCAAGATTCACTTGATCGATGGTCAATTCGGGCTGCACGATGAAATTCCAGGTGCATTTTAATTGTTCATGAAGTCCCGCCGTAACCAGATCAGTCGTACCATCACCCTCTAATTTATTCCAGCCCAATACATCTGTAAACACACTTGCTTCAACCGCTTCGAATCCATTGGATAGCAGCATCAATACTTTTTTCATCGTGAATCCCCCTTATTTATATTTGTATTTATTATATAAAAAGCGAATTCCCTAATACATACGATAAATTACGTAATCATTTCTTTTCTGTTTATTTTATAATGTATTTAGGGTGATTTTATTAATAATAAAAAGTGGGAGTGATTGAATTGGATCGAACGGATAGAAAGATACTTTCCTTGCTGGAGAATAATGGGCGCATGTCCATGAAAGAACTGGCACATGAAGTTTCCTTAACGGCTCCGGCAACGAAAGAACGTGTGAATAAATTAGAGGAAAGCGGAGTGATAAAAGGATATAAAACTGAAATATCACTTGAAAAACTTGATAGGAGCATAACGGCATTCATATTATTCGAAACGGATAGATGCAAAGACTTTTATCAATTTAGCTTGAACCATCCGGAAGTACTGGAATGCCACCGGTTAGCCGGTCAATACAGTTATTTGATTAAAATAAGTACATTTTCCATGGAAACGCTGGAAGACTTCGTCGATGAAGCCATTAAATATGGGAAATCGTCCACCCATCTGATATTTTCTTCCGCATCGAAAAATGTTTTTTCAGGCGAGGAGATGTAACCGGTTTATACACATTTACTATCCATCTTTTTAATATAGGAGCAATTAGCAGGAAAGAAATCCATCCGTATAGAAAGTAAATAGTAACAAAAATCACAGTTGGATATTTCAAAAAGGGAGTGGGGAAGAGTGAGTTTTGTTTATGAGGAAGAAAAGATAATGGAATTCCTTTTGAAGAATAAAAGTGAGTTTGAAGAATATCTTTTATCAGAAGCGGTCAATGTCAGGGATAAAATCGAAGAAATTCTGCTGATAGGAAATGTCGACCTTTTGAATAATGCACATAAACTCATCCGTTATATAGTGGAACAGAATGAAACGGATCTGATTGCCTTTGCTGAAAAAGAGGGAGTTACGTGGGCAACCCACTCCTTGACGCTTTCATTCAAGCTGGAATGGATTCAGGCCCTCCGCAGAACGCTTTGGACATTTCTTTATAAGTTCGAAAGTGCAAAAGTAGTGTTTAATGAATCCAAAACCTTTTTTGAATTAGAGAAAAAAGTGAATGAAAAGGTTGATGTATTTCTTAAATCCTTTTTCGTCAGTTACTCCGATTACAAAGACAAATTGATTCTGGCTCAGCAAAACTTGGTGGAAAATCTATCCGTCCCGATCATTCCAATCACTTCCACTACCTGCGTCCTTCCGTTAATTGGGACAATCGATAATTCACGTATACAGATAATCGAGGAAAAAGTATTGCAGGAGATAGGTAAACTGCGGATACAGACCTTGATCTTGGATTTATCCGGTATCATCGATATGGAAGTTGAAATCATTAATGATTTTTTGAAAATCCTCGATGGAACGGCAATGATGGGGTGTAAAGCTGTAGTGACTGGATTACGCCCAGAGGTTGTTACAAAAATGATTCGTTCAGGGATCCAGCTCGATAATAAAGCAGAGACAAAGGGTACGCTGCAGCAGGCCTTGAAGGACTATCTTGTAGTCAACTAATCGTGAAGTGAAGTCGCCATGTTGTGGTGACTTTTTTTTGTAGGTAATTTGGAATATTAAGGAAATTGTTTTGCTATTTTTTTCGACTCGAATAAGTAGATGTGTATAGAAATTGACGTACAACGATACATTTATTCATTATAAGTACAAACTTTTACTGATTCTCGAAATGTAGGTATGTAGGAAAATAGGGAGATCACAGTAGATCAAGATCAAAGGATCGTTTGTAGGTGTGAAAAATTCCTAATGAAGGTTAGCCTGAAGCAGGTTAACCTTTTTATTAATCGTTAAGTAGCGGCCGCCTATCCGCAAACACCCTCATTCGTATATGGTTTAAGATCCATTTCTGAATCTCCATCTTCTAAAAAAAAACTTTGTGCCGACTTCTTCCCCTTTCATTCCAACCAATAACACCTTTCTATAATTATAGCGAACTTTCTTTCTCACTTGATGCATAAAAAAACAACTTGTAAGTCACTAAAGAAAAGCAAAATCATGAGTTTCTTAAATGGAGTTTCTTAAATGGAAAAGCAAAATTCATTATTGAAACAATGTTTTAATTTTTAACTTATATAATGGTTTTCATGAAGTTGAACCAAATACATGCAACCTTTCGTGTTCCTTTCCCTATCTCGATAACTTGATAACTTAGGAAACTCATTTTTAGTGAAAGTCGCAAATATTCTAGTGATTGGCATTTTGTATGTATTAAAGGTATTGGGTAGTCTCAGATATTGATGCGGCAGCCTATCAACCTACAACAGGAGGAATGGAGATGGTGAAAATATAAGAGGTATGTTCATCGTTTTAAGGGGTTTCTAGAGGGATTCAAGAAAGGTATTGTTGCAACTTCATTTAGTAGGCATTTAAATCTTCATAAAAATTAAGGAGGAATTGAAAAAATGAATGTAAAAAAGGTTCTATTTAAAGGACTGGCAGCGACAGCCTTGCTGGTATTCGTGACACCTACATTTGCAAGCGCGGTTGATCCAACTGAAGTATTAGGAAGTGAAGACGGTAAAGGAGCCACTTCACATGGCCATATCACAATAATGCCAGCAGATGAAACAACAGGTCCAACTGACCCGATCGTTCCTAGTGAACCGGATGGGGGAACAGGAAATACAGGGGCGCTGACAATTGATAATGTCTCGCCTTTAGAATTTAATACCCACCAATTATCCGGTGGAGCTGTGGAATATTCAACAACTACAATAAAACCAAACGTTCAAATAACGGATATTCGTGGTACTGGTGCTGGCTGGACATTACAGGTCTCAACTTCACCATTCAAGGATCTAACTGATGAAACGATGATTCTAAAAGGTGCCACTGTTACACTTCCAATCGGGACTGCAGTTACAACGCCAGGAAATGTTTCACCTGCACCAGAATTAAGGGAAGTACAATTAGGTACTGATTCTGAAGTAACTGCACCACAAATCCTTATGTCTGCTCAAGACTCAAAAGGAATGGGAACGTGGGTAGATCAATTTGATCCTAGCAACTTGAAAATAAATGTTCCTGCAGGAAACTTAGCTGGAGAGTATGTCTCAACATTAACTTGGAGTCTATTGGATGCACCACAATAATATAAAAAACCATGAGGTGAGGAAGATGAAAGTAATTACCCTGTCAGTGGCAGGAAGTATGATTCTGGCTGGATTGATCTTTTCGGCAAATTCAGCGGAAGCAGCTGTCGTGAATAGCGCTATTTCCAAAAATTATATTGATTTTATTCCGGATGAGGGTATTACCAAGCCGGTAGATCCGGTTAATCCAGATGAACCGGATCCACCGAGTCCGATTGATCCTATAGATCCAGACAATGGCGGAACGGGAAATAGTGGATCTTTAACTTTGGACTATGTCTCCAACATCCAATTTGGAACCCAAAAAATTATGAGTGGGAACACTACATATAACGCAAATAATAAAGACCCATATGTACAAGTTTCAGATAAACGCGGAACGGGCGAAGGATGGGTTTTGACAGCAAAGGCTTCTGAATTAAAAAATAGCACTGGGGAGTCTTTACAGGGGGCTGAGTTAACATTCAAAAATGGACAAGTAAAATCACAATCATCAAATGTTTCTGAACCGCCAACGGCTTATGACGTTACATTTGATAATAGTGATTCAAAAAAATTCATGGAGGCACCTTTAGAAACTGGCCGCGGAACATGGCTGGACGTATTTTCAGGTTCTGACGGCGATAATAGTAATGTGCAACTAAAAGTTTTGGCTGGCTCAGCTGAAGCCGAAAGTTACAGTGGTACTGTAACATGGGAATTAACCAACGCACCTAGCTAAATACTCAAATAGGGCTTGGCTTTATAAGAAATTATGTAAGCCAAGTTCCATTAATATAGATCACATCATGTTGAAACTAGAGGGGGATATAGATGAAAAAAGGGCTATTTATTTTGATTGTGTCCTTATTGATTGGGTTAGGAATCATTTCCCAGAATGAAACAGCCTTTGCTGGGACCATGGAATATTCAATCAAAGCCAATATTCCAAAAAACCAAATCAATAAGAAGTTGACTTACTTTGACTTGTATATGAAACCGGGGGCCGAACAAACGATATCTTTAACAGTGAAGAATAACTCGAGTGAAAAAATCGACTTAATGATTGAACCGAATACAGCCGTAACCAATCAAAATGGAGTGATTGATTACAGTAAAAATAATCAAAAAAAAGATCGTTCATTAAAGTATGCATTTTCTGATCTCATTTCCCCAAAACAAAAAGTAACGTTAAAAGGAAATCAAACGAAAAAAGTGCCTTTTACGATTCAAATGCCAGATGAACCATTTGATGGAGTGATTTTGGGTGGATTCTATGTGTACGAAATAAATCAAGGCGCCAAAAAACAAGAAGATGATAATGTTCAAATCAACAATGAATTTTCGTATGTGATTGGCGTCAAATTGACCGAAACGGATAAAAGGGTAAAACCCAATCTAAAGTTAAATAAAGTTCAAGCAGGATTGATGAACTATCGCACAGTGGTGACTGCGAATCTGCAAAACACGGAAGCTATGATTGTCAATAACTTGGAAGTGAATGCTCGAATTACGAAAGAAGGAAACAGGAAGATGCTTCACTCTTCAGAGAAGAATAACGTATCCATGGCACCGAATTCTAATTTCGATTTTCCTATTAGCTGGGATAATCAAGCGTTAGAGCCTGGCAAATATCATATATATATAACGGCAAAAGACGGAGATCAAACCTGGAAATTTGACAAAATGTTTGAGATTAAAGGTGATGATTCAAAGAAATTAAATAAAGAAGCAGTTGAATTGGAAAAAGACTATACACTTATTTTTGTAGGGATCGGCGTGCTAATTGCGGTATTAATCATACTGGTCATTATTCTACTAAGAAGGAAAAAAAGCGGGGAAAAGCATGAAGAAGAGTAAAATATTCACTAGAATCACTTTCTCATTTCTCATTATTATGGGCTTGATGTTCTCAAGTCTTCAATGGCTGGATCCAGTGGAATCCATTAAAGTGGAGGCAGCCGGTCCAATAGAAGATAATCCTCCATCCGGTATTATATTGGATGGCCTATTTACCACTCCATCAACAGGATCAAATAGCTCCATCATTAACAGTCATCTGGTTTCAGTAACCCCTGGAACCACAAATCAAATGGGGGCAATTTGGTCGATCGACGATCTTAAAATGGATTTAACCAAAGATTTTACAGCCTCTATGTATTTGTATTTTGGGAATAATGGGGCTAATGCGGCAGATGGTATGGCATTTGTGATGCATAATGATTCAAGAGGTGTAAATGCTATAGCAAAATCTGGGGCAAGTTTGGGGGTTTGGGCAGACGAAGGCTATAATGGATCGAAAACATCTGGCATTCAAAAAAGTTTTGCTGTTGAGTTTGATACCTATAAAAATGATGGTGGAAGCAGCTATTTTGATACTAATGTTAACGATGACCATGTTGCATGGGGGTATCCAGGGAAAGCCGATACTTATATAGATTATACCACTGGTGTTTGGCCGGTACAAAGTAATAGGAGAACCATGAAACATAATAACGTAGATGGTAATACTGGCGTTCAGTATCCCGGTCTGTTATCAAATGGTACATGGCGTAAATTCGAAGTGAGATGGGATGCTGCAAGCCAAGCACTCACGTATCAATTAGAAGGAGTAAATGCGGTTACTGTTGCTGTAAATGTACAAGATGTTTTTGGCTCTACAAAAGTTTATTGGGGATTCACTGGTTCAACAGGTCCTACTTTCAAGCAAACCAATCGTGTCGCTTTTGATGAAATACCGGATTTAGTAAATGCAGAAGTTGAGCAAACGATAACGAGACAGGATGATTCTGTTGTTGGAGAGGGCTCTTCAGTTTTTAAAGGTGATGTATTAACCTATACGCTTTATGCGAAATATAACGGTGGTTTACAAAATTGGAAAAATATCATCTTGAACACGGTCTTGAATGATCATGTTACGTTTATCCCAGGCTCCATGACATTGACAACCTCTGGTGAGACTGCAGCATTAGATGATAATTCGTGGTCAGGGCAATCGCTGGCACTTAGTATTCCAAATATGGATTCCACTCAAAATGCAGCGACGGTCACTTTTCAAGTGAAAGTAAATGCAACAACGGAAGCTGCCTCAGTTACTGAAACAGCAAGGTTTAATGGAGATAACATGGTGATTGATACCAATTCAATTGATTATGTCATCCAGCCTAATCAAGCACCAGAAGTAGCAATAAATGATGCTGGCCCTGTTTACGTATCCAAAGGTGAAGATTATGAGGTGAAAGGAACCTGGAATGACAGTGATGATTCCAAAGGCACTTTTTACTATGAATTGAATTCCGAGGAGATCAATTCTGAAGAAAAAGAGAAAGATGTGTCTTCCGAAAGTGCCGACTGGAGTTTTCTCCTTGCAAAAGACCAATTAAAAATGGGGGAAAACACTTTTGAAGTGTATGTAACGGATGAAAATGGAGGAAAGTCCAATGTAGCAACACTGCAAATCATTGTTGTAGAACCGCCATCACTTACACTTGTTGATGCTGATAAGGAAATACCAATTGATTTAGGAAGTGGCTACAAAATAAAAGGGACATGGAGTGATGCAGATAGTGACAAAGTGGACCTATACTATGTGTTGGATAAAGGTGAGCCAATTAAATTTGCCTCTGGTGCAGCAAATGTTGCTGATAAAGGGGAAGAAGTCAGCTACGAGCATACCATTCCAGCAGATGAATTATCAGTAGGGACACATACTGTATATGTTTACAGTTTGGATGATACTGGCAGACGATCAAACGTGGAAAAACTCACCTTGAACGTCATTGGACAAGTTAGTTTCACCAATGTTGCTGCGCATGTTAGTTTTGTAAGCATGGAAATTCCTAATCAACCGACATTTGCAAAACGAAATGCCGATTGGGATATTCGCGTGAAGGATACTCGTGGTACCGGTAGTTCGTGGCGGCTGACGGCTACTTTAAGTGAAGATTTTTCTGATGGAGCCGGTCATTATTTATTAGATGCCTTAACTTTTGTTGATAAATTTGGAAGAGAAGAAAAAATGGCACTAGGAGTTGCCATGAATGTTTTTGAACATACAACCAAAAGTATAGATGAGATATCGATAAATTGGCTAGAAAATCAGGGAATATTGTTAAAAATGGAACCTTTTGTCTATATAGGTGATTATCAGGGGAAGATTAAATGGGATTTAGTGGATGCGCCATAAAAAAAAGCCTATGGCTAATCATTTTTTAGATGATCGAATAAAACCAAATCAAACATGTTCTTCTCCTTTTTTAAAGTGACGATAAGTCAATTTAAATTGAACAAGCCGAAGCTGAAAGAACATTGGCTATCGTTTGAATGGACGACTTTACAAGACTCAAGGGATGTCCTATTGGGCATGTATTTGCGTCAGGCATGCCCAATACGTAGCTAGCTAAACAGCCTATCCGTTAACCCATCCGTGCTTATGATTGGTGTCTAATTAAAATGGGGCAAGTGTACCTGAATTATTTAAAACAAAAAATGTAAAATGCTCGGTTTCGCTTTTTCTTTTACACTGGCTCTTAATAGACAGCTCATTTTCGTTTTAACAAGTTGGTAAGCCATTCGATGTATACTGGCTTCCTCTAAACGTGAATGAGGCCTTTTTTTGTATATTCCTTTTCTAACGAAGTGAGTACAGGCAAACTGTATAGCCCTTATGATCGTTGTGGAAGCCGTAGACCCTTCAAAATAGGTCAATATCGGTTTCCTTTTTCTTACATATAGATCCTTACTGCGCTTCTCTAAAACGTTCATAGCACTTAGTTCCGGAGAAAGGTTTCCACTGAATAAAAGTCTCCTTCTTTATGATCTTTATACATTTAATCCAATTATTTAGATCCGAGTTTGGAATAGAGGATTCTTTTTCTTCTTGCACTACAAATTTAGCAGCAGAAAATCATTTTAATGACCTTATTGGGTAGGTTCAAAAGCGGTATATAACAATTCATATTTGAACTAGTGTTCCAAGAAAGAAAAGGTGCAGATAAAAATGGGATTATTCAGGGAGTTTACTTAAGTATTTAATGGGTATAAGGTAAATGCATTTAGGGCTAAGGTCTTATTTTAAGTGGACAAGTAAGAAGAGGTGATAGTATGAATCGATTTTATAAACGTTATTCAGACGTGATTTTTCACTTATTTAAAGATAATAAATGGAGTAATTTGACTGAATTATCCGATAAAACAGGGTATTCAAAAAGTACAATCCGACGTGATTTAAAATTCCTGGAGACTTTAATCCCCGAGGGATGGGGTTTTGAGAAAAGTGAAAGTCTTGGAATATGTCTTATTAAACCTGAAAATGGTACTCTAGAAAGTTTATTGGTGCAAATAAGAGAGAAGAATTCCTATTTTCACATATTAAAGTTAATCCTTTTGAATGATGGTGTTGATATTTCACAGATTTCTCAAGAGGTGCATATTAGTCGTTCCACCGCATATCGTCACCTTGAAAAATTACAGGAGGTAGTACGGGAAACAGGTGTTGACTTATCTGCTAGCCCATTCAAATTAGTAGGAGATGAAAAAAAAATCCGACGCTTTATCATGCGAAATTTGGATTTTGCGACATTGGAAACCTTTCCCGATAAAGATTCTCTCGATGAAAAGGAATTTCAAACAACTTTACTTCAATTGTTTTCAAAACATTCGATGTCATTTCGGACTGGTGCCTTACACCGACTTACAATGATTTTATATATATCTAACCTTCGTGTTTCCATGGGTTATTTCGTTTCATATCCAAAATCAGTCTTAATTAATTATGAAGGCAGTAAGTATTTTGAATTCTCCAAAGAACTAGGACATTACATGGAAAGATGCCCCACACGAGATATCCAGCTTCAGGAAATATTTTACTTAGCGATTTATCTCATGAGTGAGGAAAAACCACTTAATAGATCACAACATCTTCGATACCTTCGAAACAGAATGAAAAGTAAACGAGGGTTTCCGTTGACTCAATTTTTAGACTCCCTTTCAGAATATGTTTGTTTTAATCTATCACAAGATGATATCTTCTTATTTCATTTATACCAAACATTAAAGAGAATATCACTTGAAACAGAATTTGAAATGGAGACTGTAAGGAATTGCATGTTGCAATATCTTCCATATTTCGAATATAATCCAATTTTTCAGACCATTGAGGAGCTGGCTACTAAATCTTTCTTGACAGTTCCGCTTAAAATTAAGAAGCTGGATGTTTTGGAAATATTCTCGCTCCTTCAGGCAGCCATTTTACGAAATAAGAATCAACACACAATAATAGTTGCTTTAGTATGTCGTACATATACCGAAAAAGATTATATAAGGGAAGTGTTAAAGTATCACTACGGAAATCAGGTGAGGATTTCAACATTCGATCCCTCCAGCAGAGAGTTGATTTACAAGTATGAAGAGATTGATTTAATCATTTCGACGGAAGAAGACACTGGTGTATTTCAGAAAATTCCGGTAATTAAGGTATCCTCTTTTCCAACTCCTTCGGAATTAATGCAAATTAAACAATTTTTTGAAGATCATTTTTTTGACCAATTCAGTATGGACCCGGGATTGATTTATCCATATCAAAAAATGAATGCCGTTGTTAAATGATTCACTATCCAGAAAAAACAGATTCGACTTTATTTTGCACAAACGAATGCTACCAATGGCAGGAAAACGTTGGTAAAGGGAAGAACCTAAGAATATCCGTTTCTGGGGTATTCCCTCTTTACCAGGGGTTTCACTTCAGCAAGGAATACACATATGTATCATGAGGGATACCGTTTTGATAAATATAACTCCTTAATATTCCTTCCTGGATGAAGCCCAGCTTAAGCAAGAGCTCACTTGATGGCTGGTTTTCCAGAAAAACGACCGCGCCGATGCGGGTTAAATCAAGGTCGTTGAAACCGTAAGCGATAATTTCTTTTAGAGCTTCTGACGCAAATCCTTTACGCCAATGTGCTGGATGGATTTCATAACCGATTTCCGCCCGTCTGTATTTGGGACTGTGGGCATGAAAACCAATGGTACCAATCAATTCCTGTGTATCTTTTCTTTCAATTCCCCATCGGATAGCTCGTTTTTCAAGATAGCTTTTCGCAAAAGATGCTATGATATCCTTCGCCTGTTCGACATTTTCCAATGAATCCTGGCCATAAAAGCAGGTGACTTCATCTTTTGATAAGCATTGGAAAACAGCTTCCGCATCACTTTCACGAATTTCCCGAAAGCGTAACCTTTCCGTATTCAATACAGGAAACATTTTTTTCCCTCCTCATACATCAGTTTTACATCTATTCGGTCTCCGCGGTGGTTTTTCCTTTATTATGAAGTGCCTATTTTTCCGGTATTTTCGGTGGTAATCGGACAAGCTAACATTAGTTCATCATAAATAGCTTTGAATGAAGGGGAGATAAATCATGGGAAAAAAACATCGTAACCGTATCGCTTCACCGAAAAAGAATAACCATATTCCGAAAGCGGATATCATTGCAGAACATGAAGCACACGGTAAGGAATATTCTGCGAATAAACGAAAGAACGGTCCTGGTTCCAATATAGATTGAGTAAACTAACTTAGTGACCGCTCTTGCCTTTAAAGGGCAGGGCGGTTATTTGTGTTTCTTGCCACCAAAGGGTTCATCCTATATCTTAAAGAATGAAGAAGCATTGAAGGGAGTTAGGATGATGAAAGCACTAGTCTTTGATGATTTCGGCGGGCCGGAAGTTCTGTCTGTAAGGGAAATTGCAGAACCTGAACATTCAAGATCAGCCGTGATCGTTCGAATGAAAGCAATCGGATTGAATTTTGCTGATGTATATAGAAGGAAAGGGAATTATCATTTGGTAGGTGATCCCCCATTCATTCTAGGTTATGAGGGAGCAGGGGTCATCGAATATGTTGGGGAAGATGTCCATCATGTGAAAGTCGGTGATCGTGTCGGGTTCGCTGATGTTCCCCATGCCAATGCGGAGCTGGTTTCAGTTCCAGCTGATAAACTGTTACCTCTGCCTGAGGGCATTTCCTTTGAAACGGCCGCATCCGTTTTACTTCAAGGATTGACTGCTCAATATTTAACTCATGACAGTCATCAAGTTAAAGCAGGAGAAGCCATTCTGGTCCATGCCGCTGCTGGTGGAGTCGGTCAATTACTGACACAGATGATCAAGATGAAGGGCGGTCAGGTCATTGGCTTGACCTCATCAAATGATAAAGCGGCTGTTGCCAAACAAATGGGTGCGGCTCATGTTTTCCTTTACGGATCGGATTGGGTGGATTCCATCAAGGCTGTAACCGGCGGTAAAGGCGTTGATGTCGTTTATGAATCAGTGGGACAAACCTTGATGGATAGTTTCGAGGCGACCAAGACTGGAGGAACTGTTGTATTTTTTGGGATGGCAGGCGGTGATCCAGAGAAAATCGATCCAAGAATGTTAATGGATACATCGAAAGCATTAATAGGTGGAGACCTTTGGAACGTCCTGACTACCCATGAAGAACGGACAAGAAGAACAGCAGAGCTGTTCCAATGGATTCTGTCAGGGGAAATCCTCATCAAAGAACCGACTCTTTTCTCTTTGGAAAATGGGGAGGATGCACATAGACTTCTTGAAAGCCGGAAAAGTTCGGGGAAAATATTATTAATGCCATAACAAGTCATGAGGGCTTTCCATTCTAAATGGGGGGCCTTTTTATTTTAGGCTGTTTTAACATACTTTGTTGCTATTTACCAGGTAGTGAGTTGTGGTTGATTTCCCCTCCAGATGCTCGCTTTCCGCGGGGCGGGCGGTGAGCCTCCTCGGCGTAAACGCCTGTGGGGTCTCACCTGTCCCGCTGCTCCCGCAGGAGTCTCGCACTTCCGCTCCAATCAACCTTAAATAGTTTCGTTTTAAAAACAACAATCTTTACGAAAAGAGCCTTATTTTAAAATAGCCTGCTGCACTCAACACCTTATTCATACTGATGATCAGAAACTTTTTCAGTTCCTTTATATAGGCCCATTCTTAGACCCTTTGATAACTTATATATTTAAGCCCTTGCCATTAGAGGGGCTAAGGCCTGTTGTCAAAACAATCTGCTGACCAAGTTCCCTTATCCACAAGACCATTATGCAACACACGAATTCAGAGGAGAAATCCACAGAGGGCCATCCCAAAACCACAATCGTCATTCTGCAATTCACAGTCGGCTTTCGTTACAAGCAAAAAAAAGAGAACGGATCCGTTCTCTTGGAAAACAAATGACATATTAAAAGGCTTAAACCGTCTGATTTTAAGAGGAAATGGAGAGAAAGTCGAGACGCTCCTTTTGGATTGCAAAATAGGATTGGAGGGTTTCCTTTTTCTTAGTGAGAGGGAAGTTCCGGACAGCCGGGGCAACTGCATGATTGCCGAATTTAAGAAGCAAGGTCAACAGCCTGTCCAACTGGTCATATGTATCGTTTCTAATGCGCACCATATATTCGGCCGCGGCCTGCTTATCAGCATCGGTACTTTTCCTTTTTCCTTCTGCCCGGAATTCTTCTGTCACTGTCTTTACACGGGAAATGAGCCATGTTTCGCACCAGTCGTTCAGCACATGACGGATGAAGTCTGCTTGATGGTACTTTTGGAGAATGGGCTTGATATGTTCAGCCATTTCCAAATCATTCACTTCCCGGCAGAGAGCTTTCTCGGAGATGTTTCTATGAAAATGAACGCGTTCCAACAGGCTTTTGATAGATTCTGCCTGGTGGGCAAACTTGACCATCTGTTCCAATGTTTCATTGTAAATGATCTTGCTTAAATAAGCAGAGGCTTGTTTTGGGGCAAGAAGTAAGTGCTCATTGGCAGGAATCGCCTGGCCAAATTTCTTAAGAGAATGAGAATAGACGAAACGGGCTAACTTCTGCAGTTCCTTTTGGATATCATTGGAGATGTTTGTCGTTTCCTGCAGAAATGAACGGAAAATATATTTGCCTACCCGTTCCAATTCCCTGCATACAGAATCATTGATATGCCCAAGGTAGCCAGAGTTAAAAATCGTTCTCCGCAACCATGTCCGTTCCGCCCTATTTTCCTTATACTGCTCCAAGACGCCTTCGGTAAAGGTGAATACCAGAACTTCTTTCTTTGAAAAAGCCCTGCTTGCAAAAGAAATCGTCACTAAATGGCCTAATGCGTCATGGATGGCATCGACTGCATCCAATAAGCGCTTCCTCGTGAATGGCGAGTTGGAATCAGGAACGATTTCATTATAATCGAATAGAACTTCTTCAGACTTCAAAACAGACATTCGGAAAGCGCCCATAAGCAGCAGCCGTTTTCCATGAATCGTTAAGGTTTTGAAGGCATCGCAATAAAAGAAACGGTATTTCTTGCAATAACGGTCCGTCTTCCTGTTATAGCCAAGATTACTTGCAGGGCCAAGGTTAAACTTATATAAAATATCTTCACCTTGATGAACAGGCACAAACACTTTTTTTAGTGATCCTTGTGGTGCGGTGAATTTATTGATGATCTGCCTTAAGTACTTTTCTGTCGTTCCGACTCCTCGGGCCATCATATGAAGCGGGCTCTGGATGACCCCGTCCCAATCACTGTGGAGCAAGGCGTACAAACACGTATCGAATTCAGTGGAAGATACATTTCTTAATAGGTATTGGTAAGTTTCTTCATAAATCATAAGGCTTCGCCCCCTTTGGCATCCATCCTTTTCTAGAGTCTATATAAACATTGAATCGGAAAAAGTAGCATCGGTGGAGCAAATAGTTTTGACGTAATTTCGCTAGATTTAAAAAATAGTAAATTAGTTGCACGAAAGTGGTAAAATGGGTAAATAGGAACATACATGACAAGGAGAGATTTTTCAAACCATGATACTTTCACTACTCGGTTTCATCTTAAAAGGAATTTTAATGAAAATACCATTTGCCATATTGGGACTTTCCTTGATTCCGCAGAGATGGACAAACGCCATCACCAAAAAAGATATACCTTTTTTCATTGAACAAGTGCTGAGACTTTTAGTTTCTGCTGCCATACTGTTTTTCGTTATCGATATCATGCTGCTGGATCTCACTGCCGCTGCATTCTTTTCAAGTTTTGCCATTATTCTGGGGCTCATTCTCATCATCGATTCAAGCATGTATATGTACAGTGCCAGTGAATCTTCAAGCACCCGACGGAATCGGAGGGGAAATGAAGCGGCAAAGCAGCCAAAAACACCTTGGAACGTACACTTCAACAGTTTGATGGGTGTCGTTTTGATTGCCGCATGGATCATCATGCTGTTCTACCCGCTCACTTTTGCCGCAGATCTGCATGGATTGGCGAAGGTCGATAAGAAAAAAGAGCTGGAAGAAGTTCAAGATATAAAAACCATGCCGCTCGTTACAGTGAAAATGGCTGACGCAAAAGGCGATGCAGCGATTAATAAAATAGAAAATGCATCATATTTCACTGAAGGCGAATACCGTCTGACCAATATCAATGATGAATTGGCTTATACATCCCCCATTGAAATGGACGGGTTTTTAAAAGCCGGGAAAGCGGAATACACGCCAGGTTATAATCTGATTTCCGCCGTATCGACGGATAAAGGGGCAAGTACTGTCAAAGGGAAGATGCTGTATGCTCCATCACAGTACCTTGATCATGATTTGGAAAGGACCATCCGCAAGGCATATCCGAATAAAATCATCCATGATTCATATTTGGAACCGAATGAAGATGGAAAGCCCTTTTTCGTAGCTTCAGTCGGACATTATTTGAAATACCGCAGCGGTCCCGTGGTGGACGGGGTGGTATTGGTGAATCCGGAAACGGGTGACACGAAATACTATCCAAAAGGAAAAGAACCTAAATGGGTAGATCGGACATTCACATTGGAAACAGCCCTGGAATATTGGACTTACTGGGGAAAATATATTCACGGGTGGAAAAACCAGTCCCTGATTGGACCGAAGAAAGATGTCCTGATTCCTAATGAGGATAATATGCAGGTTACGTTTAACGAAAAAGGCGAATTGATTTATGTAGTGGACTTTACCCGGGCTAAATCAAAAGGCAACTCCAAAACCCTTGTAGGTTATGGTGTTTTCAATGCCAAAACCGGTGAAATGACGTACTACAAAGGCGTCACGTCCGTTCTGACCGGAAAGGAAGCAAAATCCAACGCCAATGCGAGTGAGTTTTTGTCCAAATATCCAGGCTGGAAAGCCACTAATGGAATTTTCTATACGATTTACGGTGCTCCCACATATGTGATTCCGGTTACAAAGGGCAGCAAGTTCCAAGGTGTGGCGATCGTTTATGCCAATAGCGATAATCCCCAAGTGGTCTTTGGGAAAACGAAAGACGAAGCTTTCCGCAATTATAAAAAGCTGATTGCCTCATTAGGGAAAGTAAGCGGTGTGACGCCTCAAAAAGGATTTGAGATGAAAGAAATAAAGGGGAAGGTAAAGAGGATCAATGATGCCAATCTCTCGAATGGATACGTATTCCATTTGATCGTTGAAGGCAATGCCAAGAGGTTCTCGGTGGACCCAGGAGTCAATGCGCTATCTGATATTGTGTTGACGAATGTAGGAGACCGGGTTGTGCTGAAGGTGATGGATATGGAAGAAGACATCGTTCCAGTTGATGAATTCACTAATCTTGATTTGCCAAAGAAATGATAATGGACCGTGGACATATACACTTGCCAGCTCCAATATAAACATGAAAAAAGCATTGTTTTCAACAATGCTTTTTTCATGTTTTCGAATGATTGTCATGATAAGTCCGATAAATTGAATGAATGGATGGATTTCATATAATATCCCTTTTGAATGACGGCCTTTATCGCAAAGTGCCCATTTAACCGTTTCCGCACGCGGTACAGAAGTGAAGCGATTTCCTCTGCCGTCACAATTTGCTCGGGATCTCCGACTCGCTCTGGCCAGACTTGCTGGACAATTTCTTCCTTTGAAATAAGATTGTCCAAATTTTCATATAGCAGCTTAAAGCAATTGAATTCCTTGGTCGGCATTTTAATGGGTGCTTCTTCATTGATGATCACGGTCTGAAGGTGCTCATTGATAGCGACGGTTTGCAGGAATTCCGGGTTCACGGGCGTGAAATCCATTGTTAAATCGTTGTCGATGGAGATCATGAATTCAATCAATCCATTGACCAAAGTAATCGAATCCCCGGGTTCAATGTGACAGGGATTGCCCGGTACAAGCGGCATCTGGTTCACGGAGGTGCCGTGTTTACTTGCCAAATCCTCAATGAGGAGCTGCCCTTCCTCCATATAAATCCGGCAATGTTCCCTGGAAACAAAGTCATTGTAAAGCCTGAAATCAGCATTGGAGTGCTGGCTTGCCCGGCCGATCAGCAGGCTTTTCCCTTCATATACATAGGCGAATTCCTCGGTTTGGCCTTTGTGCATGGTCCTCAATACAACCTTGAAAGTTTTATAGATCATTCACTTCATACCCCTTAAAAAATCTGAAAATTTAAATTATTTTCATGAATTTATCATTTTGGCTACATGGCTGTTTAGTGGGTTCAATTTTATAATTATAAATTATCAGTCGCTTACTTACTAACGAAAAATGAAAAAAATCCAAATTAGGCACACAGCCATTATAACAAAGAGGAACAAAGGATGAAGAAGAAACTCTATTTTTGCTGATGTTCGCTGACTGTGAGAGAAGTGCTTCCTCAAAGCCGGCCAGGCAGCACCGGAAGAAGTTTGCGATGAAAATGTACCTTACGCTTGTGGAAAAGGAGTTGACCAAAGGTGAGTATGTGGAGAGATAGGATAAATGCCTTCAGCATCCTGCTGATGATCATTAGTATGATCGTATATATTATTTTTCCCCAGCCCTTTACCCTCATTCTGTACTGTATATTTGGCATTGCCTTTATCAGCCTGACTTTACTGAATTAAGCATATCCTTGAATGGAAGAGGGATTCGGGAGACAAAGTAGGAAGAAAGAAGACAGGAAAAAGGTGGGGAGGCATTCTGAAAACATGAATCCTCCACACGATTAGCATGTTTCTGTTCACCTGTTTGGGAAAATCATAGATGATATAAAAAGCCTGCCGAATCAATGGCAGGCTTCAGACTGTAGATAAATTCGAAGAAAGCGAGTTTACCTGCAGTTTTTTTAAATAAAAAACGTGCCAGTTGATTTCAGAAATCTTCTCCCTCTCCGCCGACTGTCTGCCAAGATTCTTCAAAGCAAGCGTCTGTGGGGTCTCGTTTAGGCAGTTATTCGGCAGGAGTGTTAATTTCTTCAATCCAATGAGGGTTTTATTTATATAAAAAAGTAAAAAACATGAAGGATAACCAAGTCTACTTTAAAATCATGGTTCGGGATGGGAGTTATTCTTTTTAGATAAGTATGAGATTTTCAAACAAGCTTGATAATTTTTGTGATCCTTATGCCATAGCACCCGATCTGGAATATTGAAAAAAAGAGGCCATCCTTTTTTGGACAGCCCCCTTTCCGCTAATTATAAAATTTCTAGTAGAAATCTATATCATTACATTGGTCACTTCAGAATGTTACCATCTATACTTCAGAGAAGGTATCTCCAAAATGAATTGGCTTTCAATCTTTGAAAACTAGGAGAATACTGCAATTTTACGTGCGATAGATTCTGTTAAACGAGATGCTACTTTTGGAACAGCCCATTTAATAATTGGCGTTAACACTGCACCGGATAATCCGCCTGCATGGATTTCCACTGTACAAGTCATTATTGTTTTACCATTAACATCTTCTGCAGTAAAGTGACCGCTTCCTGTAAAATTATCTGATAAACCTTTTAGTTCAAACTTAATATTTGAAGGTTCATTCCATTCGGTAATATCTACCTGCGCTTGTATTGTTTTTTTAATGCCTTTCACACTACCCTCAAATGTCCAAATAGATTGCTTGTCATTTATGATTTCATGTTCTTTATAGGCTGGTACTGTCGTTGCCCATTTTTCGAGATCACTGACATAATCCCAAACTGCTTGTACATCCACTGGAACTACTACAGTATGCGTTCCCGTTGCCATTACGATCCCCACCTTCATTATGTATGAATTGTAACTTTACATTTATACAAAATAATTATTACATAAAAAAGCATAAACTTACATCACTAATTATACCTAGCTTTCCTTCTTCCAATCCCCCAATTATTTTTAGAATCAAAATTTTCCAATCGGTCATTTGTAGTACGAAAAAAGGATAGGAAAAGCAGTATCTCTGCTTATCTATCCTTTTATATTCCTTGAATATAATGTATGACATTATATTTAAACATTTAGTTTTAGGATGTTCTGACTATTTTCTTGACTTTTAATATAACATTAAGGGTGACTGCTTTTTTTCATTCTAAGAGACCGATGAGGATATTGGCGCTTTACACAATCGTTTTATGAAATCCTGGGAGTTGTCATGGATTTAACGCTACTTTAAAAGAGCCATTTTAATGCAGAGACGGTATAATTAATTGGCAGAAGTAGACATTAATATGGACTGCAACTGAGTTTTATCACGTGTATTAACTGAATCTTGAGCGAAAGAATCTTTATAAAAAAGTCAAAATAAGAAAAGGAGAAACCATGACTAATGAAACAGGATGGAATTTAGACAATAGCTACGCACGTCTACCGGAAAAGTTTTTCACGAGCACGAACCCGACTCCTGTACGTTCACCGGAGTTGGTCATTCTCAATGAGAGTTTGGCGGATTCTCTTGGTTTGGACGTGAAGTCGCTGCAAAGCGAGGATGGTGTGGCGGTGTTTGCCGGAAACGAGATCCCGGAAGGTGCTTCGCCTCTTGCCCAAGCATATGCTGGGCATCAATTCGGTCATTTTAACATGTTAGGGGACGGCCGGGCGGTATTGCTTGGCGAGCAGGTGTTGCCAGAAGGCGGGAGGGTCGATATCCAGCTGAAGGGTCCAGGAAGAACGCCATATTCCCGCGGTGGCGATGGCCGGGCTGCACTTGGACCGATGCTGCGCGAATACATCATCAGCGAGGCGATGCACGGGCTCGGCATTCCTACCACCCGAAGTCTGGCAGTGGTGACGACCGGTGAAACGGTGATCCGTGAAACAGGGCTGCCCGGTGCCATCATGACCCGTGTGGCTTCGAGTCATCTTCGTGTCGGAACTTTTCAATTTGCTGCAAAATGGGGCACGATCGAGGAACTACGGACACTTGCCGATTATGCCATTGAGCGTCATTTTCCAGACATTGAAGCAGATGAAAGCCGTTATCTTTCACTGCTGCAGGAAGTGGTCAAGCGTCAGGCTGAGCTCATTGCCCAATGGCAGCTGGTCGGCTTCATTCATGGAGTGATGAACACCGACAATATGACGATCAGCGGGGAAACCATCGATTATGGCCCTTGCGCCTTCATGGATGCCTATGACCCTGCAACCGTATTCAGTTCAATTGATAGGCAAGGCCGCTATGCCTATGGAAACCAGCCGGTAATTGGGGGCTGGAATCTTGCACGGTTCGCTGAATCCCTATTGCCGCTGTTGCATGATGACGAGGATCAGGCCGTTACACTGGCCCAAGATAAGATTTCCGTTTTTAATGATCTGTATCACTCCAATTGGTTAGCGGGAATGAGGGAGAAACTGGGGATATTCAACGAAGAGACTCAGGATGAAGCCCTTATTAATGGCATCCTCAGTATGATGAAGAAGCATGGTGCCGACTATACCAATACTTTCCGAGCTCTGACCTTTGATAAAATGGAGGATACGGTCCTTTTCGGGACACCGGAATTCGCCCAGTGGCAGGAGCTTTGGCAGGCGAGGCTAGGGAGGCAGAAGGAATCGAAAGAGTCTTCGAATCAGTTGATGCAGAACAGCAATCCTGCAGTGATTCCGCGGAACCACCGGGTGGAAGAGGCGTTGGAGGCGGCAGTGGAACAAGAGGACTACAGCGTGATGGAACGGCTGTTGGATGTTCTTGCAAATCCTTATGCACACTGCGAAAAACAAGCAGAATACGCCGCACTGCCTGAGTCAACAAAACCTTACCGGACTTTTTGCGGTACCTGATCATAAAACATGCATGGAGATAATATAAGAGCTCCCGCGATTGAAGTCGATTCTTCGTCAACTTCAATTGCGGGAGCCCTTTTTGTGTTCATCAGTAAAAAAGTTTTGTTTGAAGAATGTCCAGGGCACGGTCAATCTCCGCTAAATCTTCCTTTGATGCATGTTGCAGCCGGCTTTGGAAACGGGATTCCACGATTGCAAAAGCCTCTTTCATCATCATTTCCCCTTCTTTGGAGAGGCGGATGTATTGTTTCCGTCTATCTCCCGAATCACTTATTTTTTCAATTAAATTCTTTTCGCTTAATTTTTTCAGTTCACGGCTCGTGTTAGGCATGGAGATATGATGACAGTCACTGATTTCACTTGGTGTGACAGGCTGACTGACGGTTATATATTCAAGAATTTTATATTGTACCGGCGTGATGGAATCGGATTTGGCGTTTTGTGTCAATTCGTGTGTCACTTGATGTACGGAAGTTGTAAATGTGACCATTTTTTCAAAAAGCGCTTTTTTGTCCATAACTTTCACCTCTTACTGAGAAGATATCAAAAATATTATCAAAATACAATTATCATTTGACAATAAAAAAGATGGTGTTATATGATTGTTATCAAATGATAAGTAAATAGGGGGTGCGTCATGAACATGCTGGTCATCTACACATATCCAAATCATAAAAGCCTAAGCCATGCTTTTTTAGAAAAAGTCGTCAAAGGAAGTAAGGAGAACCCGAACATAAAGGGGCTGCAGGTCTTGGATTTATATGAAGAGGGCTTCAATCCGCTCTTGGAGTTCAATGAGCATAAACGAAGGCGTGATATGCATCGTGATCCTCAGTTTGAAAAATATAGAAAACAAATTATTTGGGCCGACAAGATTGTCTTTGTCTATCCGATCTGGTGGGGGAGGCCACCGGCCATGCTGATGGGATACATCGATCAATTATTTTCTGCGAATTTTGCCTACAGGGATAAAAAGGGCTTGTTCCCGGAAGGCCTTCTGAAAGGAAAGTCGGTCGTATGTGTGTCCACGATGAAGGGACCTGCAAAGTATCCGCTTCTCTGGTTGAATGATGCGCATAAAATATTGATGAAAAGAGCACTATTCAATTTTGTCGGGATCAAGAAGGTGAAGTTTTTCGAATTCGGTAATATGGAAAGCCCAAAGGGGAAACAAACGCAAAAGCTAGAAAAGGTTTATCGGTATTTCAGGAAGGTGGCTAGCTAAGTTTTTACGAGATTAAAGAAGAAACCCCATTCATGCATAATGAATGGGGTTGGCCGTATTCATCGTTTTGTTTTCACGATCCTCCATTTGTTCTTGATGAGCGTAAGGAGCGTACAAATCACTAGGATCGTCAATGAAGCCAATCCGCTGAACCATATGCTTTGGAATTCACTTACATAAGGCTTGATGATGTATGAAGTCAAAATGGCCAGGACCGCGCTTATCGGTATGTAATCAGGGACTTTCCCTTTGCTGAATACGATAACCAGGATTGGGGCCAGCAATGCCGAATATATATTGCCTGAATAAAATAAGAGCTCTAATAGGTTTGGGGAATAGAAGAGTGTAGCAACGAAAACCAATCCTCCAATACAGATTGAAAGCAGGCAGGCCATCCTTATTTTTTGCTGGTCGCTTTTTTTTGTTTGCAATGGTTCAAGAATATTGGCTACGATCAGGCTTACCAATGAATGCAGGCAGGCACCGAATGTTGAGGTGATTGCACTGAAAGCGCAGAGCACAAAAAGGATGAAAAAGAATGGTGTCGTTATTTTGTTTGCCAATCCAGCCAGGATCGAGTGTATATCAGTGAAGCCGCCCGTAAAGATAACCATGATGAACAGGGATGAAAAGGAGAGCGGGAATATGATCCAGATAAGGCCGGACAAAGAGAATGTTAAGGGAACCTTTTTCATTTCCATCATGAATAATCGCTGCCATGATGTCAGGTCAAAGAAAAACTGGCCGAACCCGACAAGAAGTCCTGCAAAAAGAAAACTCCATAGATCATACTTATTGATTACGAGCATGTATGGATGGTATAAACGAATCCCATCATAAACGGGCTGAATCCCTTCTTTGACGAAAAAGTATAAAGGAATCAAGATAACTGCGGCAAACATGGATATGACCTGAAAAGCGGCGAATCCATGAATGAGCTTTAACCCGCCGAATCCAGCATAAAGGACACAGAAAGCGAAAAAAAAGAACAGCCCGACATAAAGCGGCGTATCGAAAAGAAACTGACATAGGGTGGACGCGGCCATTCCCTGAATGAATAAAATGTGTAAGCTGGTTATGACCAGAATCACGATCAATATCCAATATCCGAGGGGATGGAGCCGGGCTTTTAAATAGTCCCCGATGGTCAAGCCCACGGGGAAATCCTGCCGGACCCTCTTTCCGATGAAGCTGAACATGAACAGGGCGATAGCTCCCATCAGGGCGTATCCGATCCCGCCGAAAACTCCATACTTCACCATCGATTCGGGGGAGGATAATATCGTGGTTCCTGTCACCCAGCGTGCCAGGAGGGAGATGATCCCTAATCCCATCCCGATTTGAATGGGGCCTTGTACGTATTCTTGAAATGTACGTGATCGCAATGTTCATTTTCCTTTCTCGCGGAACTCCTTGGGCGTAATTCCCTCTATCTTCCGGAATAAAGTGCTGAAATAATGCTGGCTATTGAAACCCGAGTTTTCAGCGACGTCTGATATGCTCCAGCTGGTGTTATTGGTTAAGGCCCTTTTAGCGGCCTTTATTCTATAGTGCATTAAATATTCCGAAAAGGAAGTGCCGACTTCTTCATGGAATTTCCTGCTTAAATAAGTCGGATTGGTATGCACTTCGCGAGCGATGTCCGAAAGGGAAAGTTTTTCGGCATAATTTTCATGAATGAATGAAAGCGAATGGTGAATAAGGGTTGAATAGTTATGAGAAGATTCCCTTTTGTCATACTTGGCCAGGACTTTATGCAAATCACTTTCTATGACAGGTTTCGTTAAATAATCAACCACGCCTATCCTTATGGATTGCTGGGCATAATCGAAGCTTTGATGCGCGGTCACCATGATGATTTCGACTTCTTTGTTAAGCGCCCTTAGGTCTTCACCAAATTCAAGACCCGATCGCCCCGGCAGATTAATATCCAGGAAAGCGAGGTTGATATTATGATTTTGGTTGAGGGTCAGTGCCTGACAGGCATCAGCAGCTTTGTGAAACTTCCAAAAAGGGTATATGGACTGAATCATATATTCCATTTGTTCAAGGACCAATGGTTCGTCATCAACTAATAATACATTCATTCCGGCTCCGCCTCCTCCAATTTCTTATCAAAAACCAGTGGCCATGATACCTCTACCTTAGTTCCCGATTCATTAGATGCTATATTCAATTGTGCACGGTCATTAAAATACAAATATAAACGTTTTTGGATATTATCCAGGCCATGGCCGCCTTCGTCCGTAACGGAAGATTCATTTCCCATTAATCCATTATCCGCCACTACCAGATATACCATCTGCGAATCCAGATAGAACCGGATATGCAGCAGGGCTTCACCCACTTTTTTTTCCAAACCGTGTTTAAACGAATTCTCCACCAATGTCTGGAGAATGAAGGGTGGGACCAGTGCGATTGATAATGGTTCCGGGCATTCCATGTCAATCTTGAGCCGATCACCGAAGCGAAGGGTCTGGATGTCGAGATAATGCTGGGTATACTGGATTTCCTGGGAAAGGGGGATCAACGGTTCTGATGCTTTATATTTGAATTTCAGGAATTGTGAAAATGCCTCTAAGGCACGTATCAATTCAGCCGTCCTGTTCAGGCGGGCCAAGCCCAGTATGACATTCAGTGTATTGAACAAAAAGTGTGGCTGGATTTGCTGGTTCAATTTATTATACTGTGCTTCTTGCAGTGCTTGCTCCAGGCGGATCTCTTTGTTTTTATTTTCAAGAAGGTCGATCCTTTTCTCGAATATGAATAGAAATAAAAGAGCGATAGCTCCCATGATGGGAGCTAAAATGAAGAGCATGATAATTAATGTGAATCCTTCGTAACTTAGCATGGAGAACCTCTGCTGGTTATATTTTTAAATAACTTGAATTATTCTGTTTATTAGTATCATACTAAAGACCCCTTCAGAAATCTACAGGTTATGACACAATGTGACAAGCCACTTGATGATTTTGTGCCGATCTTTTTAGTTCAGGCAGCTGTGTTTTGCAAATATCCTGTACAAAAGGGCACCGTGTATGGAAGCGGCAGCCGCTTGGAGGATCGATGGGTGAGGGGACATCACCCGTCAATAGGATCCGTTCTCTTTCATGCACAGGATTCGGTACTGGGATGGCCGATAGCAATGCCCTTGTATATGGATGCTGCGGCTGTTCGAAAATGGACTTTTTATCGGCTATTTCGACTATCTTTCCGAGATACATGACCATTACCCGATCCGAGATATGCCTGACCACGCCTAAATCATGTGAGATGAAAAGAAAGGTAAGGTCGAACTGGCGCTGTAAGGATTTTAATAAATTCAGCACTTGCGCTTGAATGGAGACATCCAGTGCAGATACAGCTTCGTCACATATGATCAATTTTGGGTCCACTGCAAGAGCCCGCGCAATGCCGATCCGCTGTCTCTGGCCGCCGCTGAATTCATGCGGGTATCTTTCCATGGATTCCGGTCTCAGCCCGACATGTCCCAATAATTCTTCAATCCGGCTCTTTCGGTTTTCTTTAGGTACTACATTTTGGATGGCCAATGCTTCTCCGAGAATTTGGCCGATCGTCTGTCTCGGATTAAGGGAGGCAAATGGATCTTGAAAAATGACTTGCAGATCCTTCCTGGTGCGCCTCATTTCTTTTTTCCCCAAGCTGAGTAAATCCTTATCCTGAAAGTGAATGCTCCCGCTTGTTGGTTCATCCAATCGAAGGATGGCCCTTCCGGTAGTCGATTTTCCGCAGCCGGATTCGCCGACGATGCTTAAGGTCTCGCCCTGATGGATATCGAAGGTAATGTCATCAACGGCTTTTACATGATTGATGGTTCTTCCGAAAAATCCGCCCTTGATCGGAAAGTATTGTTTCAATTGATCCACTTTAAGCAGAACCTTTTTCTCTGCAGCTGGTACACCCATCATTAAATTCCCACCTTCTCTTGGTCATATTCCTTCTCCCATTGGGGGGTGAACATCCAGCAGCTGACCTCGGTGCTTGGACCGATAGCCTGGAGATCCGGTACTGCCTGTTCACAAATGCCCCTCGCATGTGCGCAGCGGGGAGCGAAGCTGCAGCCCTTGGGCATGTTGTAAGGGCTTGGAACGGTCCCGGGGATTGTAGTCAGTTCTTCCTGGTCCATGTCCAGACGCGGAAGGGAGTTCAATAAGCCAATGGTGTAGGGATGTTTTGGGTTTGTGAATATTTCCTTGGCCAAAGTGTATTCGACGATTTTTCCTGCGTACATGACGGCAACCCGGTCACAGGTTTCATATACGACACCCAAATCATGAGTGATCAAAATGACAGCCGTCCCGAAATCCTTTTGCAGCGTCTTGATCAGTTCGAGGATTTGGGCTTGGATCGTCACATCCAGTGCTGTTGTAGGTTCATCCGCTATTAAAACTTCAGGGTGGCAGGCAAGTGCCATGGCAATCATGACCCTTTGCCTCATTCCGCCGCTTAGCTCATGCGGCTCCTGTTTTGCCCTTTTTTCGGGTGAGGGGATGCCGACGAGCCGAAGCATGTCGACCGCTTTATTCCATGCTTCCTTTTTTCCCAGTTTTTGATGGAGCCGGATCGCTTCTGCAATTTGTTCGCCCGCTGGATATACGGGATTCAATGATGTCATCGGCTCCTGAAATATCATCGAAATTTCATTCCCGCGTATGGACCGCATCTGTTTTTCAGACTTCGTAAGCAAATCCTCCCCTTTAAAAAGGATGCTGCCACCGGCAATCTTGCCGGGTGGCGATGGAATGAGCCTTAACAATGATAGTGATGTTATGCTTTTCCCGCTTCCCGACTCTCCGACGATTCCGAGCGTTTCCCCTTTATTGAGGGAGAAACTAATTCCATTGACTGCCTTACTCGTTCCTTCATCAGTGAAAAAGTGGGTCTGCAGGTTTTTTACCTCCAGTATTTTATCATCATCCTGTTTCATCATCATACCTCCTTAGTTCAAGTCTATTCTTTTGTTAAAGTATCGATAGAGGACATCCACTGCTAAATTCATGAATACGAAGATAACGGAAGCGATGAGGACCCCGCCTTGGACCATCGGCAAATCCCTCGTTCTGATTGCATCGACTATCAATCTCCCAAGTCCATTGATGGCAAAAACGGACTCTGTCAATACCGTACCGCCAAGGAGTGCACCGAACTGGAGGCCAACTACGGTAATGACGGGGATAAGCGCATTTTTCAGACCGTGTTTATAAATGATGATATATTCTTTTAATCCCTTGGCTCTCGCGGTCCGGATGTAGTCCTGGCGAACGACTTCAAGCATGCTCGACCTGGTCATCCTTGCTACAATGGCCGCACCGCCAGCCCCAAGGGTTATGGCTGGGAGAACCATGTGGCTGAAAGTTCCCCAACCTGAAACTGGAAACAAATGAAGGTTCACGGAAAAGAAGTAGATAAGCATGAGGCCCAGCCAAAAACTAGGTAACGAGATTCCCAGTAAAGCAACGATCATGATGGAAATGTCAGCTGCCGAATATTGCTTGGTAGCCGAGATGATTCCTGCGATCATTCCAAGCACGACGGTTATGAAAATGCTGGCAAGTGCCAGTTCAAGGGTGATGGGCAAGCGGACCATGATTTCGTCCAAAACAGGGCGACTGCTGCGGAGTGATTCCCCGAAGTCACCTTGAACGGCATGAAGGACATAGTCAACGTACTGATAGAGGATTGGACGATCCAAGCCAAGCTCATGCCGCAGCGATTCAATTGTTTCTTTAGTTGCTCCTTCACCTGCAAGCAGTGTTGCCGGGTCTCCCGGGACCATTTGCATGATGAGGAAAACAACAAGACTTACTCCCAGTAAAACCGGTATGGTTTGAAGTACCCGTCGGATAATAAATACGAACATTTTCTCTCCTCCTTATTTTTTCATTCTTGGATCCAGGGCATCTCTAAGTCCATCCCCGAAGATGTTGAAACCAAGTACCAGTGTAGATATCGCTATCCCCGGAAACAAAGCGATGTGTGGGGCGCTGAACAAATAATCCCGACCGCTGCTCAGCATCGCTCCCCATTCTGGCGAGGGCGGCTGGGCTCCCAGTCCCAGAAATGATAATCCGGCTGCTGACAGAATGGCCGTTGCCAGACGTAATGTGGCTTGAACGATGACAGGTGATAGAATATTCGGAAAAATATGCTTGCATATGATCCTGAAGTCAGTGGCTCCCAATGCACGAATGGCATCGATATATTCCAGCTTCCTTACTGACAATGTGGAACCGCGTACAATTCGGGCAAACATAGGTATGGAGAAGACGCCGACCGCTACCATTACATTGATTAAACTTGGACCAAGTGCACTGATGATGGCAAGAGCAAGCAATATTCCCGGGAAAGCCAGCAGAACATCGACAATCCTCATAATGACGGTATCGATCCATTTTCCGTAATAACCAGCTGTTAACCCGAGGAGTATGCCAATGAACGCCCCGAAGAATACAGAGACAAACCCGACCGTTAATGAAAGCCTTGTCCCATATAATAGCCTGCTTAAAATATCCCTTCCCTTATCATCCGTACCCATCAAATGTTCGGCTGACGGAGGCTGGAGTTTGTTGACTAAATCAATTTCATAGGGATCCTGCGGTGAGATCAAAGGTGCAAAGATAGCCAATAGAATATAAAAAAGTACGATGTACCCGCCTATCAATGCCAATTTATTTCGCTTGAATTTTTTATAAAAGGCTTTCCAGTGTCTTAGTTTCGGAGATTTTCTTTCGTTTACATTCAATTCGGTATTATTCATTACGACCTCTGGCTTCATTGGACTTCCTCCTTTTCTTTCATTCAATTTATTCAAAAAAGGTATTGAAGTAAATATGATGCGGAAAAGCAGTAAAGATAATTAAAAAATGAGTAAAGATTCTGAAAATATAAAATCCGGTTTTTTTTTATAATTTACAGTAAGCCCGATGTACTCATAGCTGAAAGTTACTTGGAGAAACAAAGGCAGGATGAAAAGGGAGGAAATAGAATGAGAAAAGGTATGATTGGGTTGCTTTTTGCCTCTTTATTAGGCATCTCATCCGTTTTATCAGGGTGTGCAACAGAACAAACCGGCAGCAAGGAAACAGAGGAAAAAGCGAAAGAAGGAGGAACGCTGATCGTCGCGCGATTATCTGACGCGACCACCTTGGACCCTCATTTCATAACAGACATTCCATCTGCAAACGTCATTTATGAAAAGGTTTATCAAACATTGGTCGTTCCTGACAAAAACATGAATCCTAAACCGCTGCTCGCAAAAGAGTGGAAACAACTGGATGATGTCACTTGGGAGTTTAAATTGCAGAAGGGAGTCAAATTCCATGATGGAGCTCCATTCAATGCCGAAGCGGTGAAAACCAATTTCGAAAGGATACTGGACCCGGCAACAGCTTCGCCGCAGGCTGGTAAATTGGAAATGATCAAAGAAATTAAAGTCGTTGACGAAACGACCGTACAATTCAAGCTGAAATATCCTTATGCTCCGTTGTTATCGATTTTAGTGAGTAATGAAGGAAGCATCATCAGCCCTAAAGCGATTAAGGAAAATAGTGACAAATTGGCTCAAAATCCTGTTGGGACAGGGCCATTTGTTTTTAAATCGTGGAAGCCTGGTGAAGAAATCACACTTTCGAAAAACAAGGACTATTGGGGGGATAAGCCTAAGATCGATGGCGTGGTATTCAAGGTTGTCCCTGAAGATGCCACGAGGATTGCGATGATTGAAACGGGTGAAGCACATGTGACTGATCAAGTGCCAGTGACGGAGATTGATAGGATCGAAGCGTCGGGCACGATGGATTTATATCGCACGGAGGGACTTGCCGTTGAATACTTAAGCTTCAATGTTAAGAAAAAACCTTTTGATGATGTACGGGTCCGTAAGGCGGTCGCTCATGCCATCGAGGTCGATTCCATTATCAAAGGGGTTTATAACGACGTCGGTACGAGGGCAAATTCAACAATGAGCCCAAAGGTGTTTGGTTATGATCCGGATATAAAAGGCTACGACTACGATATTAATGAATCGAAGAAGCTCTTGACTGAAGCGGGGGTCAAGGATGGTTTGGAGTTTACACTGACGACGAGTGATCGTAAGGAAAGGATCAATATGGCCGAGGTGATTCAATCCCAATTAAAAGGAATTGGAATCAAGGTCAAGATTCAAGTCCTTGAGTATGGGGCTTACATTGACGCGACAGCCAAGGGTGAGCACCAGGTAGCTATAGGCGGCTGGGGCAATGCTACCGGGGATGGGGATTATAATCAATTCAATCTTTTCAATAGCAAATCCCAAGGCGCTGCGGGAAATAGTTCATTCTACAGCAACTCGGAAGTGGATAAATTGATTGAAAATGCACGTGAAGAATCGGATGGCGATAAACGTAAGGAACTATATTCCAAGGCACAAGCAATTGAAAGGGAAGAAGTTCCATATGTTCCTATCCGTAACTATGAACACTTGGCCGTATATGGCGGGACGGTTAAAGGACTTTGGCTGAATCCCGCAAATTATTTAATGCTTGATGACGTAACCGTGAAGTAGGAATTCATCACAAAAGGAAGGCAGCATAAGGATGTTATGCTGTCTTCTCAATTAGGAGGGGAAATATGATAGATTTACTGCTAATCCATGGGACCGTGATAACCATGGATCAAAACCGGAGAATTCTGCCGGATGGCGCCGTCGCCATACATCAAGGAAGGATTTTAGCCGTTGATTCAAGCGAAAAACTAAAATTGAAGTATGAGGCTGTAAAAGTCATCGATTGCAGCCATCAATGCATATTGCCGGGATTGATAGATGTTCATGGGCATGGGGGACATTCCATGTTCAAAACGATCGCAATGGAGAATATTGACTTTTGGATGCCCATCATGACGAATGCGTACAAGCATTTTGTTACAGATGACTTTTGGTATTACGAAGGAAAGCTATCCTCTCTTGAGAGATTAAAGGCGGGCGTGACAACTGGGGTGAGCGTGTTAGGCTCCATGCCGCGGTCCGATGAACCGATTTTTGCCATCAATCATGCAAAAGCATACGCTGAAGTGGGGATCAGGGAAGTGGTATGCACGGGTCCTTGCAACCCTCCGTGGCCCCATTCATTCAGCCGGTGGATTGACGGAAAGAGAGTGGAAAAGGAAGTTTCGTATGAAGAAGTGTTACAGGGGGCGGAAGCTGTAATCGAGGCGCTGAACCATGCGAATGAAGACCGTACGAGAGCCTTCATTACACCATTTGTCATCGTGACATCCGTGGATCCCTCCAATCCCACATCTCCTGACAGGCTTTATGGGCTGACTGATCATGATCTTTATCAAGCGAAGAAAATAAGGGAGATTGCCAGGAAATATAACACACGCATTCACTCTGATGCCTTTGGCGGGATGATTCATTTAGCGGTACAGGATAAGGAAAATGCCCTATTGGGTCCAGATGTCCATTTACAGCACTGTCGGGGCATTTCCTTCGATGAGGCAAGAATACTGGCAGAAACAGGTACCAACGTCAGTGCATCACCTGGGTTTGGCCAGGTTCATGCCCGAACCCCTATAACTGAATTATTGGAGATGGGTGCAACTGTGGCAATCTCCACGGATGGGACTTCCCCTTCCACAAGTTTCGATATGTTTCAGGCAATGAGGAAAACACAGTTTGTTCACCAGGCAGCGCTTAGGGACTACTATTATTTACCACCAGGCAAGCTGTTGGAAATGATCACGATAGATGCTGCGAAATGCATTGGCTGGGATGATGAAATAGGCTCCCTTGAGATCGGGAAAAAAGCGGATGTCATTACGGTCAATCTGCATCAGCCTCATCTGACCCCTGAATTCATGCATGTACACCGGCTTGTATTTCAAGCAGTGGCGAATGATGTGGAGCATGTCATTGTGGATGGGAAATTGATCATGGAAGGGAGGAATGTACGGACGGTCCATGAAAGTACAGTGCTTGATGAAGCGAATGAGGAGGCCTTTTCAACGATAAAGCGTGCGGGGCTCGAAAAGTATATGCAACCGACGAAATATTTCTGGGGCCATGCCAGGGCATATGTAGATGAAAAGCGATATGACGAAGGAGAAGACGCTGCCGCGATGGTGAAAGGGGGAATAAGATGAAAACCATGCTTAAAGGAAGATATGTAATTGGATATGATGGATGCGATCATGTCATTTTGGAAAACGCGGAAATCATTTATGAAAAAGACACGATTCTGTATGTCGGAAAAAATTATCCAGAAGAAGTGGACGAGGTAATGGATGCCGGTAACGCCATTATCAGTCCCGGGTTCATAGATTTAAATGCATTAGGGGACATTGACCATGATATTTTACATTTTGAAGCCGATGCCGACAGACAGAAAAACCTTCTCTGGTCAGAGAATTATATAAAAAGCGGACATCCTGAATTAATGACCGAGGAAGAAGAAGCTTTTAAATCACTATATGCTTATTCACAACTCATTCTTCATGGCGTGACGACGGCGATGCCCATTACTTCCGTTTTTTATAAAAGCTGGGCTGAAACCTATGATGAATTGGCAGTTGCGGCAGAACATGCAGCTGGATTGGGATTAAGGATTTACCTTGGCCCGAGTTTCCAATCAGGAATGAGAGTCGTCCAGCCTAACGGGAATATTAAACTGCATTGGGATGAAAAAGCCGGGGAAGCGGGATTACGGAAAACGGTCGAGTTTGTAGAAAAATTCGATGGAGCATATGAAGGCATGGTCAGAGGGATGCTTGCCCCAGAACGTATAGAGTCCCAAACGGCAGATCAATTAAAACAGATTAAATATTACAGCGAAAAATTGGACGTACCGATAAAGCTGCATGCTGCACAAGGAAGTTTTGAATTCAACACCATCTGGAAAGCCCATCAAGTTACACCGATCAGATATTTGTACGATCTTGGCTTTCTCGGTCCAAGAACAGGGATCCCGCATGCCCACTTTGTTTCAGGATATAGTAAAGCGGAATATGGACAGGGTGATGACTTGGCGCTGCTTGCTGAAACGAATACAACGGTGATTCATTGCCCTCTGATCATCGGAAGGCATGGGGAGGCGCTGGAATCTTTTGCTAAATATAAACGGGCTGGGATCAATATAGCCCTTGGAACGGACACATTCCCTCCTGATATGTTCCAGAACGTCAGGACAGGCAGCATGCTCTCACGGATGGTGGAAGGAGAAACGGAAGGCTCTGTCTATGCCGATTTCTTTCGGTCAGCCACACTTGATGCGGCCGCCTTTCTTGGCAGGAACGATTTAGGACGCATCGCAGCGGGGGCCAAGGCGGATATCATCGCGATTGACTTGGACAGTTTTCATATGGGGGTAATCGATGATCCCATTCGAAGCATGTTCGTAAGCGGGTCTGGAAGGGACGTTAAATTATCCATCATAAATGGAAAAGTAGTCATGAAGAATCAAATAATCCCCAATCTGGATTTAACGGAAATCAAGTATAAGGGACAACAATATTTTAAGAAGATGAGAAGAGGATATATGGAAAGGGATTATCAGGAGCTTCCCGAGAAAGAATTGTTTAAGCCATCATTCAAGGTCGTGGAATCGATAAGCGATACGGAAGCAATTTATGACAACAAGTAAAGAAAATGAAAAACATAGTAAAGATATTCGAAAAAAGTAGTCAGAATATTTCCTATAATTAGATAAATGTTCAAAAAATGAAATTGGGAGGTAGAAGACCATGGGGTTAAAACGTGGGACAGGTAGGCTTTTTCTAGTCATGATCATGGCAATCATCATTACGGGCTGTTCTTCTAACAATGACGTAAACACAACGGCAAGTGATCCGAACCGGGCATCAAACGAAGGGGGTACATTGGTCATTGCCCGCTTATCCGACGCTGAGAATTTGGATCAGCAGTTCATGTCCACGATTAACGCCGCTAGCGTCACTCACCATAAAGTCTATGAAGGTCTTGTACAACGGGATGAGAATAGTGAGATACAGCCAATGCTAGCAGAAAAATGGAAGCAAATAAATGACACGACCTGGGAATTCAAGCTTAGGGAAGATGTAAAGTTTCATGATGGCACGCCATTTAATGCAGACGCAGTAAAAAAGACGTTTGATCGACTATTGAATCCGTTGGTCGCTTCTCCCAGGGCGGTAGTGTTCGAAATGGTAAAAGAGGTGAAACCGGTTGATGAATTTACCGTGCAATTCATTTTAAAGGAACCATTTTCCCCTCTCCTTTCCATATTGGCGAATCACGAAGGCGGAATCATCAGTCCGAAAACGATTGAAAAGTATGGCAAAAAGATTATCCAGGAACCGAATGGAACCGGTCCTTTCGTTTTTGATTCATGGTCCCCAGGCCAGGAAATCACATTGACGAAAAACGACAGCTATTGGGGGGACGAGCCAAAAGTGGACAAGGTCATCTTCAAGGTCGTCCCGGAAGACTCCACGAGGATATCGATGATTGAAACCGGTGAAGCGCAAATCGCTGAGCCTCTTCCTGTAGCTGTCATGGACCAGGTTGAATCTTCACCGGCAATGGATGTTTACCGCAGTGAAGGGTATGGTACCGAATATTTAGGGTTCAATGTCAATAAAGAACCGTTCAATGATGTAAGGGTCCGTAAAGCCATCGCCCATGCCATTGAAATGGACTCGATCATCAAGGGTGTCTTTAATAATGTGGGAGTGAAGGCGAACTCCTTGATGGGCTCTAAAGTATTCGGTTACAACGAAGATCTCGAAGCCTATGATTACAACCTGAAGGAAGCGAAGAAACTGATGGCCGAAGCTGGATATTCAGAAGGCTTGGATGCAACCATCCTGACAATGGACAGTAAAGAAAGAGTTAACTTGGCCGAGGTCCTGCAATCCCAACTAAAAGGTATCGGGATCAATTTGAAGGTACAGGTGATGGAGTACGGTTCGTTCGTGGAACAAGTGAATAATGGGCAATCGGAAATGTTCATCATCAGTTGGAGAAACGCGACCGGGGATGCTGATTATAATCAATATAATCTATTTCATACGGAATCACAGGGAGCGGCAGGAAATACATTCTTTTACAGCAATCAAAAGGTTGATCGTTTAATAGATGCCGCCAGGAAGGAAAAAGAAGAAGGGAAACGCAAAGAACTATACGCAGAGGCACAGGAAATCGAGATGGGTGACACCCCGTATATTCCTGTAAGAGTCATAGAAAATGTTGCTGCAGTCGCTAAAGAAGTAAAAGGATTTTCAATCAGCCCTTCAGGCTATCTGGAAATAAATGAAGTAACGATAAAGTGATGGGGAGATAAGAAGAAAGGGTTCATCCATTAGGGTGAGCCTTTTCGTTTGTAGACGAAAGGGAGCGGATTTCTGAAATCAGCTGGAACGTTTTTTAAAAAATTTCAGGCAGAATGAGTTTTCATAGAGTTGTCTACAGTCTGAAAGGATTCATCCATTAAGGGGAGCTTTTTTTCTTTGCCGCAATAAGTAAAAATAACATAAAAATGAGTAAAAATTCTGAAATTATTTGTTGATTTTTAGAACTATAATGAAAGTGATGCATATTCAATCTGGAGTGGAAGGGTGAGTTTAATGTCTCAATCGTATTGGTTGACGAATGTACGCTTGGAAAATGGGTTTACTTATAATGAAAATGAAACGATCACCGGCACTGAAACCGGAAATTACCACATCAAGATTGAAAACGGAAAAATATCCTCCATTTTATTGGCGAAGGAAGCGATAACGGATCAGGATCCACAGCATGATGTTCACGGTCTCCTGATGGTCCCCTCGTTTAAGGAAATGCATATCCACATTGATAAAACCTATTATGGCGGTCCGTGGAAGGCTTGCATGCCTGCCATTAATGGCGTGAAAACCCGGATAGAAGAAGAGCAGGTCTTACTGCCAGAATTATTGCCTACCGCTAAAGTAAGAGCGGAAAAAATGCTCGATTTATTATTGGACTTCGGATCTACCCATATACGCACACATTGCAACATTGACCCCGTTATAGGTCTGAAAAACTTAGAAGCCACTATTCAGGCACTGGAAGGATATAAGGATAAATTGACGTATGAAATCGTCGCATTCCCACAGCATGGACTATTACGCAGCAATTCCGTCGGTTTGATAAGGGAGGCCATGAAGAATGGCGCGAATCTGGTAGGAGGCGTGGATCCCGCCACCATTGATGAAAATATAGAGCGATCACTTGAAACGATCATGGATATCGCGGTTGAATACAATTCGGATATCGATGTCCATTTACATGATCCGGATCACCTTGGACTCTTCACCATGCAGCGCCTCGCTTCACTGACGGAAGATGCAGGCTGGCAAGGAAGGGTAACGGTAAGCCACGCAAGCGGTTTGGCAGATCTTTCAGTCCCGGAGGCAACGGGCATAGCCGAAAGGTTTTCGGAAACAGGAATATCGATTACATCCACAGTGCCGATCTTCAGAACGATCCCCATCCCCCTGCTCCATGAAAAAGGGGTGAAAGTCGAATTGGGTAATGACAGCATCACTGATCATTGGACACCCTTTGGCATCGGGGACAATCTGGAGAAGGCCGGCCGCCTTGCCGAGAGGTTTCGCATGATTGAAGAACGTTCCTTAGCGCAAAGCCTGCAATTCATAACAGGAGGGAAGACCCCATTAAACCAAGACGGGGTCAAGGCATGGCCTAATGTCGGTGATGAGGCGAATATCGTGTTGCTTGAAGCGAGTTGTTCTGCGGAAGCGGTGGCTAGAAGGGCAAAGCGTGCCGCTGTCATCTTCAGGGGCAATGTTGTTAGCGGATCTATTTCATCTTTTGAGACGACAGGTGTTTAATCTTCTTTTAAAGAGAGTGATTTGATGAATGAAGCATACTGGCTTACAAACGTTACACTTGATAGTGGTTTTGTTTTTGAGAATGAACGAATTGATAGGACGAAGACAGCTGCATACAACATGTATATAAAAAATGGGATCATAAAGGAATTGCAATTGGCTTCAAGTATGCCTTTGAAAACGGATGATCCTGTTCACGACGCGGGAAAGCTGCTTGCACTTCCTCCTTTTAAGGAGATGCATAACCATCTTGACAAGACTTATTTAGGACTGCCATGGAAATCATGCACTCCGGTTCCGAATTTAATCGAACGCTTAAAGTTAGAAGCAAAAGAGCTTGCTGAACTGGCTGAAACCGGTCGGCTCCGGGCTGAACGGATGCTTCAACTATTGTTAAGCGGCGGGGCGACGCATGTAAGGACGCATGTTAACATCGATCCATACATCGGTATGAAGAACTTGGAAGAGATTCAAAGTGCATTATATCGTTTCAAAGGGAAAATGACATACGAGATCGTGGCTTTCCCGCAGCATGGACTGCTAAGAACGAATTCAAAAGGGTTGATGAGACAAGCGATGAAAGAAGGGGCGTCCTTAGTGGGCGGCCTGGATCCTGGCGGCGTGGATAATAATATAGAAGCTTCCCTATTTGAAATGGTCGATTTGGCCGTTGAATTTGATGCAGATATTGATATTCATATACATGATCCCGGTCATCTAGGTTTATATACGATCAAGAAACTGGCTTCTTTGATCGATGAAGCAGGGTGGAAAAACAGAGCGGCCATCAGTCATGCTTTTGCACTTGGTGATGTTTCAATAGGAGAATCAAATGAACTGGCCAGTGAATTATCAAACCAGGGGGTAGCCATCATGTCTACAGTTCCGATCAACAGGGTCATTCCCCCGATTGATTCACTGCATGAAAAAGGTGTCCATGTTGCTCTCGGATGCGATGGCTTTTATGACTCCTGGTCCCCGTTCGGTACAGGAGATATGCTGGAAAAGGCAGGACGATTGGCCGAGAGGTACAACTGGAAGGACGAGTATGCATTGTCCCAATCGCTCCAATTCATTACGGGAGGGGTCAAGACACTGGACCCTGAAGGAAATCGTTTATGGCCGAAAGTGGGAAATGACGCAAGCATGGTTTTTGTGGATGCATCATGTGCTAGCGAGGCAGTTGCCAGGAGATCGAAGCGTGCTGCGGTTATGGTCAATGGAAATCTGGTTTACGGCGGACTCGATCGCGAATCTGCCTTGAAGTCGAATTGAAGGACTATTTCAAGAGGGGATGAAGGGCATGAATACAATCTATTGGTTAAAGAATGTTCGTTTGGAATGTGGTTACCGGAAAGAGAATGAAAGAGTTACAGGAACGATGACCGGTCTATTTCATCTGTTGATGGAGGATGGAAGGATCACGAAGATTGTCAAAGACGGGGAAGCCATACATGAAGATTTACCGGTGGAAGATGCAAAAGGATTGCTGGCGTTACCATCCTTCATCGAAAAGCATGTTCATCTTGATAAGACACTGATGGGGGATATTTGGAGAGCGTGCACTCCTTCTTCAAGTGTCATTGAACGCTTTGAAAATGAGAAGAGGGTTCTACCTTCCATTGCAACAAGCACATGTAAACGTGCTGAATCTTTACTGGAAATCCTTTTAGCTTCTGGCTCCACACATGTACGGACTCATGTTGATATCTACCCGGAAGTGGGATTGCAAAACTTAGAGCAGGTACAACAGGCGCATGCTGGCTATTCTAATAGACTCAGTTCAGAAATCGTCGCATTTGCGCAGCATGGATTATTGCGGTCCGGTTCTGTCAAGCTTGTCAGGGAGGCATTGCGAAACGGAGCAGGAATCGTCGGGGCGGTGGATCCAGCCACAGTCGATAACAATATTGAGGCATCGCTGGTTCAATTGATGGATTTAGCAGTGGAAGCGAACGCTGATGTGGACTTGCATTTGCATGATCCAGGCCATCTGGGCACGTTCACCATGAAACGTTTGGCAGCACTGACCAAGCAGGCGGGCTGGGAAGGCAGGGTAGCATTAAGCCATGCTTTCGGTATCGGGGACGTATCCAAGGAAGAAGCCTATGATCTAGCTGACATTCTTAGGGATGCGGGGATTTCCATCGTCACCAGTGTCCCTATTAACAGGCAGATGCCCCCTGTCGAATTATTACATGAAAGAGGGGTTGAAGTATCAGTAGGAAATGATAATATCTTTGATGTATGGTCCCCTCTTGGGAATGGTGACATCTTGGAGAGAGCAGGAAGGCTCGCAGAACGTTTCAAATGGATTGATGAAGTCTCACTTTCCCGAACACTCGGGTATATAACCGGCGGAAAAACCCCATTGGACGAAAAGGGTAACCACGTATGGCCGAAAGCGGGAGATGCCGCAAGTCTGGTGTTAATTGACGCAAGCTGTTCTGCAGAGGCAGTTGCCAGGCGTTCTGAACGTAAAGCGGTCATTTACAAGGGAAACTTAGTTTCCGGTTCACTATATAAACAAAAGCAGTCAATTGAACGGTAAGACTAATCGAAAAAGGATTTCTGGATACTTCCGGATTTCCTTTTTCGTTTTGGGTATGGAACGGCTTCCGCTTCCGTGTACTTTTACTTACTTATGTTATATGCTGTGAAGTGATTTTTTTCTATATTGGTTAGCCCTCCCAAGTCATTATCGTTATTCCACCGATATATTTTAAACGGACTGGCTTCTGCTTGTCCATTTGCCTTGCAGCCTTAGTCAAGCCAACAAATTAGCAGGGAGCCGCAGTCTTTGTTACTATTAATGGTAACGTTATCATTTCGCATGCGTCTGCAAAGGTCATATGACATATCATGTGTCAAGCAATGGCAGCAGACCATCCGGGGACCGCGTTTATTAGCATGGTGCTGTCTTATCGCCTTTTTCAAGCGAAGGGCAATTGAAATTCACCATGAGCTGCAAAAGAATCATGTTCAAAGGAGATGGAATCTATGAAAAGTTGGAGATCTTCTGTGACTCTATTTTCTTCTTTTCAATGGTTGTTTTTTATTTTTGCAAATACGGTAGTAGTGCCCATATCGATTGGCGCAGCTTTTGATCTTCCTCCCAATGTTACGGAAATGACCATGAGAAGCTCGCTCATTTTCACCGGGATCGCTTGCGTGTTTCAGGGGTGGAAGGGTCATAAGTATCCACTTATGGAAGGTCACTCCGGTCTATTGTGGGGAGTGATGTTGAATTTAGGGTTATCAGCACCATCCATAGGGCTCGGTTATGCAGAGATAGGAGGGGGAATTGCTACTGGCCTCATTGCAGCTGGTGTCGTGACCCTCATTATTTCTGCCTTCAACCTGATCTCTTATGTCCAGAAGATTTTCACTCCCATGGTCATGACGGTTTATTTATTCCTTCTGACGTTCCAGCTCATCTTTGTGTTTTTTAAGGGGATGCTCGGGATTACGGAGAATGGGGAAATTAACATCCCGGTCAGTTTCCTATCAGTGGGGATTGTACTTTTAGTAAGTATATTAAAGATAAAAGGACCAAGGACCATAAGCAATTTCTCCATATTGATCGGGATTATTGTGGGATGGATTTTTTACGGGCTGCTATTTCCGGACACCGGGGGAGAAATGGGATCGACGGATGCGGCTTTTTCATTTTTTCCATTAGGTGCACCAAACCTGGAATTCGGGATAATAGCGATTTCCTTTTTTGCAGGATTACTGAATTTGTGCAACACGTTCGCTTCCATTCAAGCCGCATCGGAATTAATCGGTGATGAAGCTGAACACAAGCAGTATCGAAATTCTTTATTCATGACTGGCGGTTTTACCATTTTCGCCCCGTTGCTTGGCCTTGTTCCGTATACACCTTTTACTTCATCCATCGGATTTTTGCAGAGCACTCAAATCTATGAGCGGAGGCCCTTCTTACTTGGAGGCATGTTATTGACCATAATTGGGCTCATTCCTCCTTTCATCTCTTTCCTGGCCACCATGCCGATAACAGTCGGGAATGCAGTATTGTTCGTTGCTTACCTTCAGCTGTTCGGTACGGCTTTCAACAGCGTCAAGGGTCAGCATTTCACTTCAGACACGATATTCAGGCTTGCCGTACCAGTATTGATTGGAGTGAGCTTGATGAACATCCTGCCTAGTGCATTTTCGAACGTTCCCACGCTTTTACTGCCATTTTTGACGAATGGGCTCATAATGGGCGTATTGATATCAATCGTACTGGAAAAATCGGTGAACTGGAATCGTTATGAACAATTGCAGAACTAATGCGACTTCGAAAGTAATGGCTATACATAAAGGATCCTTCCATTGAAATAGGGAAAATGAAAATGCCAAGTGCTTGTAAGAAATTAATTTAAGAGGCGATCAAGAAAACCGGAAGGGTGTTAACCTTCTGGTTTTCTTTTTTTCATTGATCATTCAGGCGTTCATCGTAAACGGTTATTGCTGAAATTAGGCGCTTTAATCAGTGGCAATACCCATTCCCCTGACATATTTTGTTGGAGGGTGTTAATTCCCTGACCATTTCGTTCCGATTTCCTGTTCTAAGCACTACCTTATAAATAATAAACGGAGGTTATATAAAATGTATGAATTTCAAAATCAATTGCAAAACCTGAATGTCGATGATTTCCAGGTAACTCAGCCAGTTCCTTGGGAACAAAACCAGTACAATCTGGATGATTCGTCCCGGCAATTCATTGGTGTGGGTGGTTGCGTTGGTTGTTTTGGCTGTTTCTTGTGCTTCGGTTGCTTTGGTTGCGGCGGTCGCTGCGGCGGTCGCTGTGGCGGATGCGGACGCTGCGGAGGGTGCGGCGGACGTTGCGGACGTTGCGGCCATTAAGGTTTCAGGTCTTCTAAAGAAAAGTCCCTGCATGTGCAGGGACTTTTCTTATAGCATTAGACATAAGGGACAAATTGTCGTACATAGGATTAAAGTGAAGTGCTGTGCTAAAAGCAGTACTTAGAATGCATCGGGTTAGGAGGAGCGGAATGGTGAAATTGACCCCTTCCATGCGTTTGAAAGTGAAAAGGGATACGTTTTTTCTCCCTGAACCAAACATAGGTGTGTATTTCAGGAATAACATAAGTTCGTTCCGTATGGAGGGCAGCTCGATCGTCCAGTGGATTGAAAAGTTATTACCGATGTTCAACGGGAACCATACATTAAGCGAGTTGACGGATGGATTGCCTGGCCCATACCGGAACAGGGTGATGGAAATTGCCGAAGTTTTGTACGGTAATGGGTTTGTACGGGATGTAAGTCAGGACAGTCCCCATCAATTAAGGAAGCAAGAACTTGAAAGGTATGCTTCACAAATCGAGTTCCTGGAAAGCTGTGGCGATTCCGGGGCTTACCGTTTTGAAACTTATCGAAAGAAAAAGGCATTGGCTATAGGCTCTGGCCCATTGTTCCTTTCATTGGTGTCCTCGCTGATTGAATCCGGATTGCCCGCATTCCATATCTTCATTACGGACACGGTACCGACTAATAGAAAAAGATTGAATGAAATCGTGGCACATGCGCGAAAGACGGACGACGAGGTTGCCATAGGGGAGGTCGTGCTTGAAAAGGGAGAAGAGATTGAATGGCAAGAGATCGTGAGGCCTTTTGACTCAATATTATATGTGTCACAAGAGGGTGATATAGAGGAGTTAAGGGAACTTCATTCGGTTTGCAGGCAAGGGAAAAAGATCCTGTTTCCTGCGTTGATCATCAATCAAGTAGGCATGGCTGGTCCGCTTGTCCATCCGGATTCCAATGGTTGTTGGGAGTCGGCTTGGCATCGTTTACATCAAGCTGAGCTGGAAAAGAATCAGGCACCATCTTCCTTTTCCGCCACAGCCGGGGCGATGTTAGCCAATATAATGGTATTCGAATGGTTTAAAGACGCTACAGGCGTTACGACTGCAGAACAAGCCAGTCAATTTTATCTGTTGGATATGGATACAATGGAGGGAAAATGGCATCCGTTCATTCCCCACCCGGGAGTGACGGGAAAAGGGACTGCTGCATGGATTGAAGATTTTGATCAGCGGCTCGAACAGAAATCGGACCCGAGTGACCCGGGGAAGATGTTTATGTATTTCAGCCGGTTGACATCCTCGGAATCCGGGATCTTTCATCGTTGGGATGAGGGAGATTTAAAACAGCTGCCGTTGGCCCAATGCCGAGTTCAGGTTGTTGATCCGCTGTCGTCCGGTCCGGCCGAACTGCTGCTCGAAATTATCCGTGCAGATCTGACGCATGAGGAAGCGAGGAGGGAATCCGGTCTTGCAGGAGTTGAAGCATATGTATCCCGAACACTCAGCCAGCTCGCTCCGACTCTTCCGCCGCTTCAGGGGGCAGTCGATATAAAGGAATCGGTTTGTGTCGGAGCAGGGGAAACATTTGCTGAATGTGTTTGCCGTGGACTGCAAAGCTGTTTGGATAAAGAGTTTGACAATAAGCGGTTCAACCAGGAGAAACTCGTGCCGGTGCAGTTGGCTCAAGTGGAAGATGAGCGCTGCACGTATTATCTACAAGCGCTGACCCGGCTGCAAGGAGAACCGATCATCGCGTTGGGTGAGGAAGTATCCGGTTTCCCGGTAGTTTGGGCAGGAACGAGCGACGGCTGGTCCGGAGCTGTCGGTTTGAATGTAACGATCGCATTACGGAATGCCTTGCAAAAGGCCGTCATGAAAGTCCAAAACCAGACGGTTTGCTTAACAGCTCCAGGTATAGTGGCATCGCCTGTTCTTGAGGAAGAAAGGATGCCCCTGAATCTTGTGATTCCTTCATGCGCGGTGAAAGGGAATCCCGAACGAGTACAGTCGGCCATTCAAGTTTTGAAGAAGAACAGAAAGCGAATCTGTGTTTTCGAATTAAATCTGGAACCTTTCTTGAAGGAAGAAATGGCAGGAGTGTTTGGGGTGTTTTTGCGAGAGGAGGAATCAGGGTGAAAACTGACGTATTGGTTGTCGGGGAAGGAGTGTTGGCCGACCATGTTCATGGGGACCTGTCCGGCCAATATCAGGTGAATCGCCAAACCGATTTCGAGGCAGGAATACCGCAAACGACGGCTATGGTCCTTCTGCTGCAAGATGCCTGGAATCCAGCTATCCATTTAAAGGCGGAAGAGGTGATAAGGCAAGCGGGCATTCCATGGCTGCGGGGGTTCGTATCATTTGGAGAGGGAGTGATAGGTCCGTTGGTGCGCCCGGATGTTCCTGGCTGCTCACAGTGTGCGGACCAAAGGTATCTCATGGCCGGGCGTGATCGAAAAGAAATGTGGGGAATCCGCAAACAGCTGGAGGAAAATGGGGGGATAGATCGTGATGCGGCTGCATCACGCACAGGTCTTTTACAGATGGCCCACTTGATTTGTGCGGAGGTAAGGAAGGCGATGAAAGGAGAACGCGCCCGTTCGGAAGGGCGTGTCTCAATCATCAGCTTGAAAACGCTGAATGGTTCGTGGCACTCTTTTTTACCAGATCCATTGTGTCCGGTTTGCTCAACATTACCTGATGACTCCAAGGAGCGTGCTAGGATTTCGTTGCAGCCAAGTCCAAAAATCAGTCCCGACAGTTACCGTACCCGTTCAATGGAGGAGCTGAATGAAGTTCTGGCCAAGGATTACTTGGACCATCGCACAGGTTTCTTGAATAATAAAATGATAGACCTTGTGCCGCCATTTGCCGATGTAAGTGTTAATTTGCCTTTATTCATAGGAGATGAGGGGGCGGCAGGCCGTACTCTCTCATATGCAATCAGTGAGATGACTGCCATATTGGAGGGATTGGAAAGGTATTGCGGAATGGAGCCCCGCGGTAAACAGACAGTCATACATGACAGCTACAACAACCTTAAAGATTTTGCGCTCGATCCGATCAGGATAGGGGTACACTCGAAGGAAAATTATGCACAGCGGGATTTCCCGTTTCAACCGTTTAATCCTGACCGCTCGATAGATTGGGTGTGGGGCCACTCATTTTTGCAAGAGCGGCCGATCTTGGTCCCGGAATTGCTTTCCTATTACAGCTTGGGCTGCGGTCATGGGTTTGTCTATGAAACTTCCAATGGCTGTGCTTTAGGGGGAAGTTTGGAGGAGGCCATTTTCTACGGCATCATGGAAGTGGTCGAACGTGATTCGTTTCTTCTGACCTGGTATGCGCAGCTGCCCCTCACACGCCTTGACCCTTATTCTGCAAATGACAAAGAACTTGAGCTGATGATTGACAGGGCGAGGGCGGCAGCGGGATATGATATCCATTTGTTTAATTCGACCATGGAACATGGTATCCCGAGCGTATGGGCGTTGGCGAAAAACAGGAAACAAAAAGGATTGAATATCATATGTGCGGCAGGGGCCCATCTGGACCCGGTCCGGGCCGTGAAAAGCGCGGTCTTCGAGTTGGCTGGCATGATGCTGACACTTGACGATAAATTGGAAGAGAATCAGGATGAGGTTGAGAAAATGCTGCATGATTCCTCACTGGTACGGAAAATGGATGATCATGGCATGCTGTACGGTTTACCGCAAGCCGAAGAGCGACTGCAGTTTCTGCTGGATGATGACCGCCCGATGCGAACATTAGCTGAAGAATTCGGGGAAAAGGTGAACCATCCGGACTTGACGGAAGATTTACAGGAAATCCTTCAGGAGTTTCGCCGATTGCAACTCGAGGTGATTGTGGTGGATCAGACGACACCGGAAATTGCACGGAATGGATTACATTGCGTGAAAGTGCTGATACCGGGGATGCTGCCGATGACATTCGGCCATCATCTTACCCGCATAACGGGGCTTGAGAGAATACTGAGGGTTCCGATGGAACTTGGATATGCTGAACGGCCGCTTGAATTCGAACAGCTCAATCCGCATCCGCATCCTTTTCCATAAGCGGTGATTTAGGAGGTTGGAGGATGAGTCTAGAGGCATTTTTGCACAATTTGCATTTTGATATCGAAAAGGCAAGTCCGCCGGATTGGGAAGTGGATTGGGATGATGCACCGCTGACGTATAAGCTTTACCGTGACTTGCCTGTTTTTCCGCTATCACTGGAGGTGCCGCTGACGCTCGAGGGGTGCGACGGGCCTTCAAAACAGGACCTCAAAGGAATTGGTCATTTCCTCTGGTATGCATATGGCCTGACCCAAGTCAGTCAGGTACCGAGTTCCTCGGAATCTGAGGAACTCATGCAGTCATTCCGGCGTTTTCCGCCATCAGGAGGAGCTTTGTATCCAAGCGAATTGTACGTGTACTTGAAGATGGAAGGATTACCTGCTGGTGTATACCATTATGATGCGGCACACCACCGGCTGGTTTTGCTGCGGGAAGGGAATTTTGATTCATATATAACAAAAGCTCTTGGTGAAACCTTTGATATGTCCGCATGCTTTGGCACAGTTTTTGTATCGACGATGTTTTGGAAAAACTTCTACAAATATAATAACTTTTCATACCGTCTGCAAGGTCTGGATGCAGGCGTGCTTCTTGGACAGTTGCTCGAAGTGGCGAAACGGTTTGGAATCGCCGCTGGGGTGTGCTTTCAATTCCTTGATCGGGCCATCAATCATCTGCTCGGGCTTTCGGAAGAGGAAGAGAGCACGTATGCGGTGATCCCCTTATCGGCAGAACCTTCTTTTAGCTTTAGAGAAGAAAGGAGTATGGACCGGCCTGTCACTTCAACGGAATTATTGCTGGAATTGACGGATATACAGCCTGAACACTATATGCGGTCGCAAAGAATCAGGGAATTTCCGATGCTAACTAAAATGAATGAAGCATCCATGATCGAATCCACCCAATCATTCAGACGGATCAATCCAAAGAATGGGGCGAAATCCGAAGGACATATTGTAGCCCTTCCTATCGTGAAGCGGCTGTCCTATGACTTGGCATCAGTTTGCCGGAAGCGATTTTCACCTGAAATGGACTTCGTACTCGGTAAAGTCAGTCAATCGCAGCTGGCTGCTCTCCTGCAGGAGGCAGCCGCTTCGTTCTCCTATCGAAATGACTTGGATGGAAAAAACGAGAACCACGAAAATCGCGTTTCAATATATGCTTGTTTGTATAATGTGGAAGACATTCAAGATGGTGCATACCATTACGACAGCACGACACATTCATTACAACAGATACAATCAGGAGATCAGCGGCTCCGATTGCAATACGGAATGTCCCTCGATATCATGAATTTTCAGCAAGTGCCGATCTGCATACATGTAGTTGGTGAGCGGGACTATTCCAAAACGCAACTTGGATATAGAGGATACCGCATCCAGCAGATGGAGGCGGGGATGCTCGTTCAGAAATTACTGCTGGCTTCGTCAGCCCTTGGAATGAACGGGCACCCGCTGCTCGGCTTTGATGTGAATATGTGTGATGAACTTTACAGGATAGGCAGTCCGCAAAGGAAAACGTGCCTGATCCAAATCCCGATCGGAAACTATCGGGATCGCCCTTGGCTGAAGGGGGGTCTGCATGGTTGAAAAAGATGAAACGAAAGCCTCCATTTCATTTGGAATGGGGGCTTTCGTTTTTATTTTGTAGTACAGCTTCTATCCTAAAAGTGCAATAATCTCGGCTGAAGATTATACTAAAATAAAAGGTTTTACTGCTTTAGGGAATGAATAAGTATATAAAGTTAATAATTTAGTATGCTTTTAACTAAACATTTTAAAGGATGTAGCTTATGGAATGGAAAACTGACAGAAAATCCAAGAAGCCTTTATATAAACAAATAGCTGCTTACATCGAGAGTGGCATTGCTGATGGAACATTTTTATTGGATAAGCCGCTACCGTCTGAACGCTTCTTGGCAAGTGAACTGGGAGTTAACAGAAGCACCGTTGTAGCGGCTTATGATGAATTGGAAGCAAATGGACTGGTTGAACGAATAAAAGGAAGCGGAACGATGATCAGCAAGGATATCTGGGGAATTACACGAAAACGTATACCTAGTTGGAATAGATATATCGAAGCGGGTTCTTTTTTGCCCAATATGCCAGTAACCCAAAGAATACGTAAAGAGACGGAAGCGCATAACCTTATTAACTTAGCTAGCGGGGAGCTTTCAGAAGACTTATTTCCAGTCCAATCCTTACGTGAAATCATTTCTAATAGGTCCTTCATTGGTAGTTTGGGTTATGATCACCCCCAGGGCAATGCGGTTTTGAGGGAAACGATAACCAATCATGTTAAACAGTATAGGAGAATTGACACGCATCCATCTTCCATACTCATTACTTCTGGTGCACAGCAAGCCCTACATCTGGTGGTCCAATGCTTGTTAAAGCCAGGAGATGCCGTTGTATTGGAAAATCCATCATATAGTTACAACCTTCCCATCTTTCAATCCGCGGGGCTAAGGATTTTTCCTTTACCAGTTGATAAAGATGGCATCAACCCGGAGGATTTACTGGAACTCCATAAAAAACATCGGATCAGGATGATTTTTTTGAACCCTGTATTTCAAAATCCTACAGGAACTGTCCTTCATATCAACCGTCGTAAAAGGATTCTTGAACTTTCATCCGAATATGGAATACCGGTCATAGAAGACGATCCTTATAGTTTAACTTCCTTTGCCGGTGAAGAAATTTCCACTCTTAAATCGATGGACAACAACGGAAATGTTTTATATATAAGCTCTTTGTCAAAAATTGTTGCTTCCGGTTTAAGAATTGGGTGGATTATCGGACCGAAATCCGTTATAGAGAGACTATCTGATGCTAAGCAGCAGGTTGACTTCGGCCATGGCTCATTCACTCAATGGATAGCAAATGATTTTTTGGATTCAGAGTATTTCCCTGCCCATATTGCTTACTTAAGGAGGCAACTGGAAAAAAGAAGGGATGCAATAGTTTCGAGTCTTCAAGAATTCCTGCATAAAGAAGTTGATTATTATTCGCCAAATGGTGGAATTCATTTGTGGTGTAAGCTGAAAGTGCCTTTGAACGAAATAAAGTTACTGGAGGAATCCATCAAAAGGGGAGTCATATTCGTTCCCGGTTCAACATTAGGCACAAATAAGGAATATGTACGCTTTACTTTTGCAAGGGAAAATGAGGATTCCATTCACGAAGGCATCAAAAGGTTTGCAGAGGCTGTAAAAAGTTTATAATGATATTCTCAGACTGTAGACAAACTTGATGAAAATCGAGTTTGTCTACAGTTTTTGTATAATCTAGATGTTGGTTTCCACTCCAGGCACTCGCTTTCCGCGGGCCTCCTCGGCTTACGCCTGCGGGGTCTCCCGTAGACGCGCTTTTCTAAGCAGGAGTCTCGCACCTTCCGCTCCAATCAACTTTTCTTTAAAATCTCTTTCCGCCGACTGTCTGCCAAGCCGCATCAAAGCAATCGCCTGTGGGGTCTCCCGTAGACGCGCTTTTCTAAGCAGGAGTCTCGTACCTTCCGCTCCAATTAACTATTTAAAATTATAATAGTGACAAAGTCATGATTCTTTTTTTGTCTTTTTCGAGGAAGCAAGTTAGATCAGGAGTTGCCACAAGACGTGGTATCTTAGCCATTCCTTCAGAGAAGCTTTGCACTTTTCTATGTATATTAACGGAAGAATTCAGCAAGTGGATGGTGGAATTTTCACTTGATTGGATGGTCCTAAAATTGGTTGTTCTTTTATTATAGAGAAGTAGGGTTTTCTAATATATTTACGAAGAGCGATCTACCTGGACAATTTAATTTTGACATGCCAATTAGGAACGATCTTTTATGTATTTACACTACGATATACGATGAGAATCGGAAAAATTTGAAATGGTTTAAGGAAATAGATAATGGGGAGGCGTTGAATCATGACGATAAGCGTAATATTAGTAGTAGCCATTAGTTTAGTTGCCCTGGTTGGCACCCTTTCGTTAGCGGGGAAGAGTGATAGTGATTATTCGGCAGCAACGAGAGGGAATTTGTTGAACCTTAGTTATATTTATATTGGTCTTGCCCTAATATTAACTGTGGGCATCATCTACTTCGTAATAAAATTAGCCTAAGATATCACGTAAATGATTATTATAATAGCATATCAAATTGCATAGAAATATAGGCTTAATTGTATAAAGCTCATGTTTTGTACGAGTGATTTACAAGACATACTCTATTTGTGGGGAATTGTGAATTTTTTCACATATGTGGCGAAAATGTGAACGAAAATAATCCGATTGATACGTGAAAAAACCACCATTGCAAGCTGAGTGAACAAGAAACACGGTAATAGAACGGACTTCAAAGAAAAACTGACCGCCTCTTTCCATTAAACATTAAATTATAACGTAGCGGAGATGATGAAATATGACAGTGCCTGTATTGATTTTGACAATTATCTTAAGTTTGCTTAAATTATTAGTTACCTGCCTTCCAACCGATGCAGTGAATTGGATTCTGAGTAAATTCAAAATACATTCAGAAATTAGTGGCGCGGATGCAATCGTAACCTTTGATGGAAAACGTTTGGAAGGTGAAGACAAAATTCAAGTAATTAATTATTTTAACGAAGCTAAGTTCTTGAAAAAAAATCATATATTCCCAGGGAACGAGAAATTGTTTTTATATCCAGAGAACAGTGGGATTCCAATAATGATTGATACTAAAAGAGGAAAAAATGATGTTAGATTATTTGTGTACATTTACAATGACCACGTGGATGTAGTCAAACAGTACAAGAATAAAGTAGTTGCGTATAGTCTTCTTTCCGAGAGCCTCCAAGAACGTTCCATGCCAATGCCAGTAATAAAGAATTTAGTTTAAAAGGAACATAAGAAAAGACGTCTTTTAAAGTGGACTGCACCCCAATTGTTAGTAACATCCAAGCAATTGGAGATGCAGTTTTTTTATGTTTCGTGTATTGGTAAGTCATGTACTTTTTTAACGGATCGTCCGAAAGTCAGTCGTTCTCGGTCAATACCTTTAAAGTCTTTTCCCTGATGCTTATCCTGTTTTTATAATCTTTAGCAACCAACTCTGTATATATTAAATCAAAAAGTAATAGCAGCGGAAGCAATGGAGAGATGTTTTGCCCCATATGCATGCTGTTCTTGCTCGTGACCAATAGCGAGATATCGCCAAGCTGTGAGAGCTCGGAATTCTTATCTCCAGTAAAAATCAGGATGCGTGAGCCTTGCTTCTTTGCGATTTTAACTGCAGAAATCACTTCTTTCGTTGTTCCGGAAATGGAAATGCCGATGACAACACTATTCTCGTTACTTAAAGCTGCATCCATCATGGACTGATGGGGATCTGTAATAGCTTCAACAGTTAAGCCGATACGGAAAAACTTTGACTTGAACTCCTGGGCCGCTATACCTGAACTCCCTATTCCATAAACATGAATCTTATTTGCCTGTGTAAGGTAAGATACAGCTTTTTGGATATCGTCATATGTGGTTATATGAAAGGTATTATCAATGATACCTAAGTGATCTTGATACAGTTTAGCGAAATAATCCACCTGCTTGATGTTCTTCAAATTTTTCGGTGTATTTCGGAGATCCACGAACCTTTTTAACTCATGCCTGAACTCATTGAACCCGGAAAAGGCTAATTTCTGGCAAAAACGCGTAATGGTTGCAGGTGAAATATGAAGCTTTTTAGCGATTTGACTAATGGTTAACTGACTTACTTCTTCAGGGCGCTGCAGAATGTAATGGGCCAATTCTTCTTCTGTTTTGGTGAATTTGTCCATGCTGCACTCAATGCCATATATGAGGTTTTCTGCGAGATATTCCATTTGATCACCCATTTCAAATTTCTTATATGTATTCATAGTTTAATGTATCCATAAGGGACGTCAATAACCTGAGGAACCATGAATCGTAAAAAAGACCCAAACTGTTGCCAGTCTGGGTCTTTTCATTACTATGTGCAATGTTCTATTCTTGGATAGCGTCCACGAATCTTTTAGTGATTTGCTGCGGTCTGGTAATGGCACCGCCCACTACTACTGCATGGATATTCATATCCAATACAGAGCGGGCGATTTCTGGTGTTATGACATTTCCTTCCGCGATCACTTTCGCTTTTTTCACTGCTTTTACTATCTCTTTGAGCACAGCATAGTCATCCTGATATATTTTCTGGCCGAACGTTTCGTTTGTATAGCCGTATAAAGTGGGCGCTACAATATCGAATCCTAAATCGTCAGCGAATATGGCTTCCTCTATGGTGGATACATCGGCCATTAGTAAAACATCGGGATATTTTGCTCTTATTTCATCATAAAACTGCTTTAATGTTTTACCGTCCGGTCTTACCCGGGATGTAGCATCCGTCGCAATGATTTCCGCTTTAGTTTCCATCAATGCATCAATTTCGGCCATGGTGGGAGTGATATAGACATCGTTTTGTCCATAGACCTGTTTAATGATCCCTATGACTGGAAGGTCCACATTTTTCTTGATTTCCATTATGTCAGCTACAGAGTTTGCGCGAATGCACTTCGCACCGCCTTCTTTGGCAGCAATGGCCATGCGTCCCATAATAAATGAGCTGTGCAGCGGCTCATTCTCCAATGCTTGACATGATACAATTAAGCCTTTGTGAATTTTATCCAGCACCTGTTGCATGTTTAACACGTCCTTATCGTTATCTATGTTCTCAATGACCCAAGTATTCTTCCACTTCATTTTTGATGATCGTCACTTGGGGACCGTAAACTATTTGAATGCCATTTCCTTTTTTTACGACGCCTTTTGAACCGGTTTGTTTAATGACGTCTTCTTTCACCAATGATTCATCCTTTACCGTGACACGCAGACGAGTTGCACAGCAATCGACAATATCGATATTATCCTGTCCGCCTAAACCATTGACGATGGTCTGGGTTCTCTCTGATGCGGTTACTTGTGTAACGGCGGCCTGATCATCATCTTCACGGCCGACCACTTTCAAATTCTTTTTCCTGATCAAGAATTTAAAAGTGAAGTAGTATAGGAAAAACCATGGAATGCCGACGAGCAGTACATAAATCCAGTTTGTTTTACTGATACCCTGGAGTATCCCGAATAAAGTAAAATCAATGAATCCTCCAGAAAAGGTTTGACCGATCGTTATATTGAATATATCTGCCATCATGAAGGCAAGTCCGTCAAACAAGGCATGAAAAACATAAAGGATCGGGGCGACAAATAAGAAACTGAATTCAAGCGGTTCGGTGATGCCTGTTAAGAAAGATGTCAAGGCAGCTGAAAGAAGCAAGCCGGCCACGACTTTCTTATTTTTAGGTTTAGCGCAGTGATAAATGGCCAGTGCCGCGCCGGGTAAACCAAACATCATCGTGATGAACCGTCCGGACATAAACCGGGAAACACCCTCATAGTACTTGACGGTAGTCGGGTCGGCCAATTGCGCAAAGAAGATATTCTGGGTCCCGCTGACAATCTGCCCCTTTATCTCCATCGTTCCGCCTAAAGCTGTTTGCCAGAAGGGAAGGTAGAAAATATGGTGCAACCCCAACGGCCCGAGCATCCGTAATATGAATCCGTAAAAGAAAGTCCCGATCGTACCTGTGCTCGTTACCAGCGCACCTAATTGGTTTATGAAAAGTTGGAAATAAGGCCATACGATAAAAAGCACGGCTCCAACCAAGATGGACGCGAAGGAAACGATGATCGGAATGAAACGGGAGCCACCGAAAAACCCTAAAACTTGCGGAAGCTGAATTTTATTATATTTATTGTGCAAAAGTGCGGCAACGATACCTACTACGATACCGCCAAACACACCTGTCTCCAGTGTTTGGATCCCGACCGCCATTCCCTGTCCGGCACCTGCCAAATTCTCTTTGGCAAGTTCCCCGTTTATTTGAAGCAGTGCATTTATTGAACTGTTCATGACGAAGTAGCCGATCATGGCTGCCAGTGCAGCGGTCCCTTTATCCGAACGTGCCAATCCTACTGCAACACCTACAGCAAAAATGACCGGCAAGTTGCCGAATACGATACTTCCTGCAGAACTCATGATCGTGAAAATGGCCTGCAGCCAAGCAAAGTCTAAAAAAGGATAGGCCTCAACTGTATTTGGATTAGAAAGAGCACCGCCAATTCCCAGCAATAAACCGGCCGCTGGCAAAACGGCAATCGGGAGCATAAAAGATTTACCGAACTGTTGCGCTTTCTCAAAAGCTTTCTTCATAATAATTCCTCCCTCATTTAACGAGCCTTTGATACTCTCTATTTTTGATCGCTCTCTACTAACAATATTAAATCCCTTTGAGAGCGTTTTCAATGCGATGCAAGGTTATATCAATTGTTTTCAATCCTGCACTTATTTCTCTGAAAAAGTTTTCAAAACAGGAAATCGCTTGGCTATCTGTTCCACTGTAACTGGGAGTGCCGGCTGCCTATGCATTAAGCCGGTTCGATTTCAAAGGAAAAAGCGTGATTCATGCATTTTTCGTTTCTCCCATATTAATACCGGGAATTGTGCTGGGCTTTGCGTTTTTACGTTATATTGTGAGGGTTTATCAGCTTCCGATTTATGGGCTCTGTTTGTAGGACATACTATTATCATGCCGCCGTTCATCATCCGTGTGATTTTTCATTGAAGAAGCAGCTGAGAGCCTTGGAGCGCACTTTCTTTAAAGTCGTCCTACCGAATATAAAATCAGGAATTCTGGGCAGTAATGACCGCCTTCTTAGAATCCTTCAATAATGTAGGCATTTTCGTTTATATGACAGGGGCTGGGGTAAGGACGTTTCTGATTCAGATGCTGATGTATGTAGAAAACTACTTTGATCCTACCAGAACGGCTCATGGGCTTGTCTTATTTCACAAAACGATAAAGGAGGTAATGATGGATGGCTTTGTTCACTTTACAAGATATATCTGTAGCTTATAACAAACAGAATATATTAAAGGATTTCAATCTTGAGATTGAAAAAGGGAAACTTGTATCCCTTCTTGGCCCGAGCGGCTGTGGGAAAACGACGACCCTGCGTTTAATTGCCGGGCTTTTAAAAGCGAACGAAGGGAAGTTTTTATTCAAGGAAAAGGACTATACGAAAGTGCCTGTTAACAAGCGGAATTTTGGCTTTGTGTTCCAAAACTATGCATTATTTCCGCATTTGTCGATATTCGAAAATATTGCATTCGGACTCCGTCTGAGAAAGAATTCCAAAAGTGAAATTGAAAATAAAGTAATGAATGTGCTCGAAATCGTCAATTTAAAAGGATTTGAAAAGAGATATCCCAAAGAGCTTTCAGGAGGGCAAAAGCAGCGGGTTGCGATTGCCAGGGCGCTGGTGATTGAACCGGACATCCTATTATTTGACGAGCCATTGAGTAATCTTGATGCGAACTTAAGGGTGAATATGAGAATCGAGATTCGCCGCATCCAACAAGAGCTGGGGATTACAACGGTATATGTTTCCCATGACCAGGAAGAATGCTTTTCGATATCCGACCAGGTAGCGATCATGAATAAAGGGATCATCGAGCAGCTTAGTGATCCTGCGACCATTTACAAATATCCTGAAACCAAATTTGTAGCAGACTTCATCGGCTTCAAGAACTTCATTGAATTCGATAAGCGTACGGATCATATAGATAAAATTGAACTGAACAAGTCAGGCTACTCATTTGTGCTGCACAAGGATGCACAGATGACCAATTCAACTGGAAAAATAGGTGCTATCAGGCCGGACGATCTGATGATCAGGGAAAAAGATAATGCTGGAGCGGTTCTGGAAAATAGTTTAACTGGCCGAGTCAAGGTGAGTACGTATCTGGGAAAAAGCTATCAATATGTCATTGAAACCGTAATAGGGGATTTCACTGTGAACAAGGAAATGACAGAATCCTACCGGACGGGTCAGGAAATCATCCTAGAAATTCCGAAAAACCAGATGGTGCTTATTGACTAGCTTAGGAGGGTAGGTTATGCGAATGTTCAAGTATTCGATCACTTCTTAAGTCATGGACTGATCAACGTGAATGAAAGGAAAATGGTCCCTCTCATAATGAGTGATGACGCTTAATCCCGTATTCTTACGAATGCTATTCAATAGAAATTTGAGCTAATTAAAATGGTCTATTGCAGGAAGCCTTTTCGTCAAATGTCAGCTGCACTTGTAACTAGGGTAGAAGGGGAGAATACGGCCTTTTTTTTATTAGTGTTTTATTTGAACGTAATTACGATTGTTGGAAACATATGATAGGAAAGAGGGGCAACTGAGGATAGAGTGGTAGGTCACAGTTTTGCTTTTCCATCTAATGATAGATGGGGAAGGACGTGGCCGCATGAATCATTTCTTATTGAACTTAATTACTGATATGGGTAAAGAGATATTTGTTGCTGTAGCAACCAGTCTTATCCTGTCTGTGTTCGCCAAGAAACGGAAAAAGAACCACTCATCCTCCCAAGATGGCAATGGTTCTTCTTCTGACGATTAATTAAGTTAGTTGTCAGCCCCATGTTAGCTTATTGGGCTGTTTTCAGTTTAAGTTAATATAAGGATAACATACGGATTTTAAAGTAAATATTCCGACATTGAAAATGGAGTTACTGAAGTAGCCCTGGAAATGCTTCGTTGCAGAAGTTAAAACTTTGGCATTTAGGAATAGGGGGGCAATCGTCAAATCATGGGCTTGACTGCATTTTTGTTTTCTTGAATAGAATAACCCATTAATTATACAAGATATCCCTTTTTATTTAAAAAGGAAAGAAATGCAAAAAAAGTGAATTGACTTTTTATTACTAATATGGTATGTTAATTCCAATCTAAGAAAAGGTGTGGTGTTTTATGTCGGGAGTAGGTATCAACTAATTTAGTTGAATAAGGTATTTAATCACTGATATGTCAGTGGATTAAGTATGCCTTTTTTCACAGTGCAATTCTGCATTGTGAATACCTACCTTAAGACTGCTTCCTTTTCCATAAATCGTGTAACATGCAGGTGTTACGGCGAAAAGCATGGTGGGATTTGTCCTATCATGCTTTTTTGTGTACGCAGGTCTATTCGAGCTGCCCAATTTGTTATCGATTTTAGGTACTTATCTATAGATAAGGCCGTGCCCGCAGGAGCTTTCTACTCAAATGGCTTGTTCATTTGGAAAGGTAGGGGGACCATTGCGGGCATTTTTTGGATTCGGGAATTTTAATCACTCACTCATTCAAGGAGGATCATTAGATGAATACAATGACTTATGAAAAATTACAATATATCCAACTCAAGGAAATGGTAAAAAACCATTGCGTAAGCGGTTTAGGAAAAGCGTTATTGGATCAGCTTAAGCCGAGCAGTACTTTGAAAGTCGTAAAAAATCGTTTGAACGAGACAACGGAGGCAAGGAACTTACTGAATGCAGAAAGCCATATTCCCTTGAAAGGCATTTCACATATTGGGCTCCATATCGACAAACTGGAAAAAGGAATGATTTTGGAGCCGTCAGAGTTAGTGGCGATAGCAGACTTCTTAAGAGGCTGCAGGAATATCAAGAAATTCATGACCGATAAAGAGTTCTTTGCACCAACACTGCATGCCTATGCCCGCTCCATGACTGAATTCAGGAGCATTGAAGAAGAAATCCAATTCACCATCAAAGGAAATGCTGTTGTTTCCGAAGCAAGCAGGGATCTGAAACGCATCAGGAACCAAATCATCAAGACAGAAAGTAAAATAGAGGAACGGCTGAATAAGTTCTTGAAGAGCGGAGCCAATAAGGAGTTCATTCAGGAATTCTTCATAAGTAAAAAGGATGACCGCTATACCATCCCGATCAAAGCCTCCTATAAAAATCAGGTGGCAGGAACGATCGTGGAAGTATCTGCAAAAGGGGCTACCGTGTTCATTGAACCTGCCTCTGTGACGAAATTGAATGTAGAATTGGCAAGTTTAAAAGCGGAGGAGTCGATGGAAGAGTATCAACTTTTGGCCACATTATCAGGTACGGTTTTCGAACAGCTGAAACCGATCAAGATAAACATCGAGTTAATCAGTCAATATGACATGATCTTCGCAAAAGCCAAGTTCAGTAAAAGCATGGATGCCATCGAACCGAAAATCAATGATCATGGTTATATTAAATTAAAGGGCTGTAAACATCCCCTTTTGCCGCAGGACAGCGTACCTTTGGATTTTGAAATCGGTAAGGACTATCGCAGCTTGATTATTACAGGCCCTAATGCCGGGGGTAAAACAGTCGTCCTGAAAACGATCGGCATCCTTACATTGGCCGTCATGTCAGGGCTGCATGTTGCCGGGAAAGAAGGGACGGAGCTTGCCGTCTTCGATCAGGTATTCGTCGATATCGGTGATAATCAAAGCATAGAAAATGCACTGAGCACGTTTTCATCGCATATGAAAAACATCTCGGAAATCATGGGGGCATTAACCAATAACTCCTTGCTGCTGTTCGATGAAATCGGGAGCGGAACGGAACCGAATGAAGGAGCCGCATTGGCGATTGCCATACTTGAGGAATTTTATCAGAGGGGCTGCATAACCATTGCGACCACCCATTATGGTGAAATCAAGCGCTATTCGGAAATACACAGTGATTTCATGAATGCGGCCATGCAATTCAACAGTGAAACACTTGAGCCAAAATACAAGCTGTTGATCGGTCAATCCGGGGAAAGCAATGCCCTCTGGATAGCCAAAAAAATGAAGGTTCGTGAACAGGTTCTGCAAAAGGCAAAGCTCTATATCGACAATAAAGACTACGACTTGGAGCGTGTCCAGGAAGGTAAAATCAAAAAAGCGAAGCCAACGGCCGTTCCTAAGGAAGCATCTTATGAATATGAAGTCGGTGACAAAGTGAAGGTAAGCGAACTGAATGGATATGCAATCGTTTATAAGAAAAGCGATTCCTACAATAATGTCGTCGTTCTTTTCGAAGATACCTTCAAGGAGGTTCATGCCAATAGGCTCGAGCTTGAAATAAAGGCCGTCGATTTATATCCTGAAGGCTATGATCTCAATACTTTATTTGTCAGCTATAAAGAAAGGAAATTGAACCGCGACCTTGAACGGGGATCAAAGAAAGCGCTAAAGAACGTAGCAGCGGATATCCGGAAGAAGCTTGGTGAATAAAAAGGGGTGGATTTTGAACGGGAAAAACGGATGATTTATGAAATTGTAATAAAGTGGTTGTGATAACCGTGTTCCACAAAAAAAGTTAGACATTGGCAGGGTATGAGTTCTGTATGAACAGGGCTCATACCCTTTAATTTTGCCTTAATTTCTCGTGTGGAGAAAGAGAATTAGGCTATAGACGCAGGTATGAAAGGTATTAAACAATCAAAATTTTAATAGTAATCAGCTTTAATAGCTATTAAATTCAAGAATATTCACAAAACGAAGTAACAACAAAATCAATTAGAGATGAAAGAAAAAGTAAGAAAGGGATACATACAACCTCTGAAAAAGGTTGTATGTATCACCTAGATATTTAGCTTCTTACATCTTTTGAATGATCTAACATCTTTAAAATAAAAATTGAACTTAGAAAAAGTACTGGTATTCCTACAACAAAATAATAAATACCTTTGGGCATATACATATCAAAGAAATATAAAAATAATACTACCCAGAGAAATAGGACAATATATTTTTTTGATTTTTTCATTATTAATCAATCATCCTTTGAATTTAATAAAAATCTATCCAACCATTATTAGGCCTTTTATCTCTTTTATCAAGTTGTTTTGCTATTTGATTGCCAACATCTAAATAATTTAAAGCTATAGTTACACAAGCACCTGTAGCTAAAGCTAATTTTGGAGCTCCCCATGCCTTTAAACGACTAACCACAGTTTTAGTAAATAACTTTTCTGCTTCTTTTTTACCTTTTTAATAATAAATGCTTGAATAGCCCCAACACCGCCGCCTATAGCAAAGCCAATTGCTCCATTAAATACAGCGCCAGCAAACTTTACACCAACTTTTACCTGTACAGCATGTGCCTTTTCAATGGCAAATGTTTTGTCAAAAATCATTTTGGCAGAAGCTTCTATTTCACCATCATTTTCATAAGTTGTTGTGTTAATTTCTTCAACTTGTTCTATTAACTCAGTTTGTGCCAATGAAAGATCATTATATGTTTCTGAATTTTCATCAAAAAAATCAACCATGGCATTAGCAAATAATTTTTCTTCTTCTTCATTTTCTAATCCAGCCAAGGCCACTTGTTCTTCTACAATTGAATCAAATAATTTTTTTTCTTCAGTAGACATTTTATCAATGGATGGCATATTTGCAACTTCATCTTCTAGGTCAAAATCTTTAGATACGACATATTCATCTAAATCAACTTTAGTTGAAAATCCCTCCACTTTTTCTGTAGCTAAAACATTTTCAAGGATTGGTTCTTCGCTTGCAAAACTACTTATAGATGTTAGTGAACTGCACAATAACATTAAAACTGTCAGTATTGATACCTTCTTAAATAACGACATTATACTCCCGCTTTAATAAATTAATTAACTCAAAAAATCTCAGAAATATATTTTTAACGGAGCGTTCAGGGGTAAACTGTTAACATAACTGCCTAGAATAGTAGTCACAGTTTACTAGTCCTTGTTTCCAAAATAAACTATTTTTTTAGTTGCTGGGTTCCAAAAATGACCAGTACAATTTCAAAAATGATACGGCCCTCCTTGTCTAGCGGGATAGATGTCGTCGTTCTTTTCGAAGATACCTTCAAGGAGGTTCATTCCAATAGGCTCGAGCTTGAAATAAAGGCCGTCGATTTATATCCTGAAGGCTATGATCTCAATACTTTATTTGTCAGCTATAAAGAAAGGAAATTGAACCGCGACCTTGAACGGGGATCAAAGAAAGCGCTAAAGAACGTAGCAGCGGATATCCGGAAGAAGCTTGGTGAATAGTACGGTCATGTGGCAGTGAAATATTGAAGCAAAGTGCAAAAAAGGCCTCTAAAAGAGGCTTTTTTGCACATAGTTTTGTTTACATGAACTGTTGTGCCAAAAGTCCATTTTGAGTATTACTGATTTCTTTTACTTCTATCATGATATAGATTAATTAATTCTGCATTTTGCTCATTCATTTTTTTTACATTCTTATTTATCGTGGCCAATTCCCATAGTACAGCCAATCCGAAAATTATTAAAAGTGTTAAGTAATCCATTATTGTCCTCCCATTGATGTTTTGTACCTTATAAATTAACTGATTCTTTTTTCTTTCCTTGGATTCAATTCCTCAACATGGGAAGGCAAGTTTTTTCTTTGATAATAATTGTTTTGAATCAATGCATATATCACTAAAAAAGTTCCCAGTAATTCGAATGATGATAGTGATTTTCCTTGGATAAAAACGATGACCAACGTGGTTAGTGGAACAAAATTGATAAATAGGATCCCATTGATCGGCGTTAATAGTTTAATGCCTAAATTCCAGCTTAAAAGGGCAATGGCACCGGGGAAAATAATCATGAAAATCATTTCGCCATAAATGGATTGCATAACCTCTGCTGTAGGGACAGACAGGCCCATTAAAGTTGCAAGGAATGTTATGATTGCTGATACTGTTGTTCCCAAAATACACGTTAAAGTCGAATAGCGGAGTGTTGACCACCCATTAAATTGGTTGCCGCCCATCGTATATATAACCCATCCTATAACACCAATAAGAATGAAAAGTATAGGAATGATGCTATCTTTCAATAAAAATAGGAATGATAAATTGCCATTGGTAATCACAAGAATGGCCCCTATTAAGGCAAGGAACATACTGGCGATGGTATATTTCATAGGTCTGGCATTTTTGAAAACCCACATGATCATAATTGAAATCATGGGCATTAATGATTCCATGATGGAAGCAACGATTACCCCGTTATGGCCCAGTAAGTCTTGACCTGCGAAAATGAGAAAGTTGTATACAGTGAACGCCATCGTTCCAAAAAACAATAAGTTCTTTCCTTCCCCTTCCAAACGAAAAGACTTCGTTCCCTCTTTAATTAAAAGCAATATCGCTAAAATTACGCTAACAGCTAAATATCGCAGAAAAGAGAAATAAAAAGGATCTATGTACATGAGTGCCCTTTCTGCAACTGGAAACATGGCACCCCAAGAAATGCTGGCTGTCAAACATAAAAGTGCACCGATTAAAACTTGATTTTTTTTCATTTAAAGCTACCCCTCAAAAAAATAATGATTGATTAAATTCCTATACACACCTTATGATAAAGTCATTATCATGTAAAATGACTTAAAATGAATATAATCATCATTATTAATGATGGTTGAGAAAGTGGGTCACTTTTATGGAAATGCGTGATTTGCAAATATTCCAGTGCGTCGCTAAATATGGCAGCGTAAGTAAGGCGGCTGTTGAATTGAATTACGTCCAATCCAATGTAACGGCTAGGATTAAGCATTTAGAACAGGAGCTACGGACGCCTTTATTCAATCGGCATAAACGTGGTATGTCTTTAACTGCAGAGGCTAGAAAAATGCTTGAGTATGTAAACAAAATTTTGCTTGATGTGGAAGAACTCAAGCAAGTATTCCTGGATAGTGAAACACCTACAGGGATATTGAACATCGGTACAGTTGAAACGGTCAGCGATCTTCCCAAGATTCTAGCCTCTTATTATAAACAGTATCCAAATGTCGATTTATCCATAAAGGCGGGGATAACTGAGGATTTAATTAAAGATGTCGTCGAACATAGGCTGGATGGCGCTTTTGTTACAGGACCGATTAAACATCCGCTCATTCAGCCATACGATGTGTGTACAGAAAAACTTGTATTAGTTACGAGAAATGAAACATTTAACCTTGAAGAAATTATAACAGAACCATTTTTAGTATTCAGTCGGGGTTGTGGCTATCGCTCTAAACTGGAACAATGGCTGAAAGAAGAAGAAGTGATGCCCAAAAGGATCATGGAGTTCAATGTATTGGAAACGATCTTAACCAGCGTGACACTTGGCCTTGGCATTACCCTCGTACCACAATCAGCGGTAAATCACCTTACAGCCAATGAAAAAGTGCACGTGCATGCAATTCCGGAAGAATACGGCAATATTTCGACTGTCTTCATTCACCGTAAAGATGCCTATATGACAAACTCCATGCAAAGCTTCTTACAAACGATTGAAGCTCATCATGACAACCGATTTAAGCAAAATCCTGGAACCACTCTCGAGCTAATATGAAGGAAGGGGGAGCAGCTCTTTGGCTGCTCTTTTTAAGTTGTAGATGGTGAAGAAGGATAAATGATTGGTTTAGAGAATAGTTATGGAAAGGTGTCATGCGTTCTTGAAAAGAAGTGGAATTGGAATCTTGATAGTTCTTAATAACTTCAGCATTGAGAGTATCTTAGTTGCCAATCTATTCAATCCTAGAAAACAACGGGCATCAAAAATCATTGCTAGAGTGTAAAACAGCCTTTATTCTTATGGGTCCAGATTTTGACGAGGTTGCTTTTCACCGAGAAGCAAAACAACTGGCCTCAAAATCAAATAGATATCAAAAAGTGCGGTTTGTGGACATATCCCGAGTAATGGTCTCTAAAGAATTACTAAAATGCAATACGTTCTGCTAATTGGAAATGCCATTCTACAAATTTGATAGAAAATAGGTGAAGCAAGTGGAGCTGGATACATTATATAAGACATATCAGCCTTTTCTTTTTTCCATCGCATACCGGATGCTTGGATCGGTTACCGACGCAGAAGATATCGTTCATGATTTATTCCTGCAGCTTAAGCTTGATACCGAACAAATCAAGGACATGAAAGCATATCTTGCGAAAATGACGACAAATCGCTGCCTGAACTTTTTAAATTCAGCCCGTAAGAGAAGAGAGGTTTACACAGGACCTTGGCTGCCTGAACCTCGGGTAAACGAAACAGAGCAGCCTTTAGATAAGGTTGTAACGGATGAAACGGTTGCATATGCCTTCCTCGTTTTGCTGGAACAGCTTTCACCTGTTGAAAGAGCGGTTTTCGTGCTTAGAGAAGCATTCGCTTACAGCTATGAAGATATTGCCGAAATGCTGGAAAAGAATGAAGTGAACTGCAGAAAGATCTACAGCCGGGCTAAGCGGAAATTACAAAATGATCTGCCAGTCCATCCGGAGGATACAAAACATGTCGATCTGTTGGCAAAAAAATTCATAAAAGCATCTACGACAGGAAACTTTGAGGAGTTTTTGGATATCCTTACAGAAGATGTTGTCCTTGTTACTGACGGCGGAGGGAAAGTGCTTTCTGCATTAAATCCAATTGTAAACAAACAGCGTGTATCCTCCTTTCTTAAAGGAGTTTCTGCTAAAGGAAGTTTCATAGGAGAACTTCTTCCGGTGATGGTCAATGGCCAGGAAGGAATCTTGCAAATGAAAGAAGGAAAGCCCGTCAAAGTCATCTGCTTTGAATTGGATTCAAAACAAAAAAATATCCGAAAAATCTTTATTGTTACCAATCCCGATAAATTAAATCATATTCCTGTTCCTTAATAGGGTAGACTGAGGGCTCATAACGGGCTCTCTTTTTTGTATGTCACAAATCAAACCCCTATTTTGTCTTATAAGTGGAACCAAAAAGATTTAATGGAGGAGATAGACATGGAACAACGCATTAACTACATGAAGACAAATCGGGAAGTGGTCAAATTAATGATGGAATTGGAGGAATACAAGAAAACAACGGGAATCGATAGCAAATTAATCGAATTGATTAAAATTCGCGCGTCTCAAATCAATGGCTGTGCGTACTGCTTGGATATGCATATAAAGGATGCCCGGGCAATGGGTGAAACGGAACAAAGAATCTACTGCTTGAGTGCTTGGCGTGAATCACCATTCTATCTTGAGTCGGAAAGGGCAGTTCTGGAATTGACGGAAGCGGTCACGGCCATTTCTGCAAACGGTGTACCTGATGAACTATATGAGCGGGTCCGCCTTCATTTTGATGAAAAACAATATATCGATCTCGTTACCATCATCATCACGATCAACGGCTGGAACAGATTGGCCATTTCAGCTAAAAGCATCCCCGGGCACTATAAGCCTGTAATGCAAAAATAATTTTGTTAGTAAAATCCCTTGTTTGAATCACAAATTAGCATATAAATTAGATGACCAATTCGCTAAGCGAGTTGGTCCCAGTTTTTACACATAAGTGTTGATTTAACGGGATTCATCTATTAAATTAAGTTTTAGCAAACTTCTGCGAAACAATAATGGACATGATGATGAAGTATCATTTGATTCAGTAAATAAAAAACAATAAAAAGCCACGTTTTTGTACGAATCGTGGCTTTTTATAATTATTTTTCTTTTTTATAAAAGCGTTCACCCGTATCAGGATTATAAAACACCCTTGTTTTTTCTCCAGTCACAGGGTCTATATTTATTTCATCTGTCGATTGAAATCCATCAGGAACTTTTACACCGTGATTACGTTTAAACCGTTTATCATAGATAAAGTATCCAAGTAAAATGCATAAGATAACTATAACAATTTGTAATATATAGTACCCTATGATGAATTTCATTATATTGCCTCCACAATAACGGCAGTTCCATATGCAACAATTTCACTCATATTTTTACCGATTTCCCCAGAATCATATCTCATCATTACAATTGCGTTTGCTCCCATTTGATTGGCATTTTTTATCATACGGTCCATAGCTTCTTTTCTTGAATCTTCAAGCATAGCTGTATATTGCTTGATTTCTCCACCTACTAAGGATTTTAACCCTGCCATGATATCGCCGCCAATCCCTCTGCTTCTAACAATTAGACCAAAGGCGGGTCCTTTTACTTCTACAATTTTGTAACCTTCAATTTTTTCTGTGGTAACTACCAACACATTAATCGCCTCCATCTTATTTACCTTATTCTTTGAAAATTCTCTTGAAATTTCCTGAACTGAAAGTCAGTCCACAATATCATTTATATCTATGTGCTGTGAAGCCCTATTCTCCATAAACAAAAGGCATATCATCAGCCATTGTGTTACCTCCATTGAATAATGATTACCTTTTTTGCAACCAAGGTGAAACCATAACCGTAACATTCATCTTACCTGCTATATGTCTAGCTGGCTGTTTGGAAGTGAATGTGACCGTTCCATTTATCCATCTAAAACTTACGTCGAAGTTAATGAAAAAATATTGGTGAAATGGGTTGGGAAAATCTCGGCATTGCTCTTTCTTTTTTATTGACAAGCATAATCGGTGTACGATTAGGATTAGAGGTCATCAGCCGAACGGCATCAATCTTTTTCCCTTGGATAGTATTTATGCTTTTCATGTTATGTTTACTTCTTATCCCTGATATTAAATTAGAACATATACAGCTTATTTTCGAAGACGGCATGAAACCAATTATTAAGGGCTCATATCACATTTTAGCGCTCCCGTATGTACAGCTCGTTATCCTATTAATGATCATGCCATATGTAAATGAGTGTGGGTAATTTTTTGGAACGTATTGAAGTCATTGTAGCCTTCATTTGGATTCTGTCCGTGTATTTCAAGCTAACGATTTGTTAGTATGTACTGTCTCTGGGGTTAGCTCAAGTACTGGGATTAAAAAATCACAAAATTCTTCACTTCCCATTAGCGTTTTTAATTCTTGCCTTCTCCATCGTTACACATCCAAATACAGTACATAGTCATAACTTTTCTTTAAAAGCATGGACGCCATTTTCCTTAACCATTTGTTTCTTCTCCCGGTGTTATTGTTAGTGATTGGAATATTGAAAAAAAAAGCGTCCCATTTCAAAGGCGACCAAAGGATGTTAAAAAATAATTCAATTACTGCTTTTGGTCTAATAGCTTTCATCTGTCAGGAACTTCTATGACGAAAAACTTGATAATGTCTACCTGAGGATGGTGACAGGTTCCTATATAAACGACTCAGATAAAATGATTTCCTCCTTATGAAAAAGCCTTGGTATTTATAGGCTTTTTTTTTGAATGATCATACTGGGATTGAACCAACCACAGCCTTATCATGTTCCCTATGCTATTTGAAGGCGTATGTCCCAAATGTGACATGATTAAATGGAGGTTCCATGTTCTTTGATTATCGGTGTTAATCGTAAAAACAAAATTCGACAAGGTTTTCTTGGCTGGTGTAAGATGAATGAAAAAGCCAGAAATGGGGTGAATGCTTTGGTTGATTTATTACCGTCGCTGTTTGAAAAAGTGGGAATCATCGTAATTGCCGCATTCCTGCTTTCGTATATGAAACCGTTTCGGCAAATGATAGGCCATGAACATGAAATGTCAAAGAAAATCATGTTTATCGCACTTTTTGGAACGTTCGGCATCATAAGTAACTATACAGGGATCGAAATCGGGAATCATGCCATGCCGGAGGGGGATTGGCATTCTGAGATTGCTCCCGATAACGCGATTGCCAACACAAGGATTATGGGCGTGGCTATCGGCGGTTTGCTGGGAGGACCATTTGTTGGGTTGGGAGTAGGTTTGATTGCGGGGCTTCACCGTTATTTTCTCGGGGGTTTTACGGCGGGGGCTTGTGCGATCGCTGCGATTTTGGCTGGGGTTTTATCGGGTTTTTTGGGGAAAAGGCGGCGAAAGCATGGGACGATCACCCCTTGGTTTGCCCTTCCCATTTGCATGGCATTGGAAGCGATCCAAATGGGCATCATCCTGGTGACGGCCAAACCATTTGAAAGGGCGTGGGAGCTCGTACAAGTAATCGGACTGCCCATGATCATCATCAACGGGTTCGGGACTTTACTGTTCATGCTCATCATTCAGTCAATCACGAGGGACGAAGCACGGACGCGGGCCGTACAAACCAATCTTGCGTTCCTTATTGCGGATCAGACTTTGCCCTTTTTCCGGCAAGGTCTGAATCAAACTTCATGCAAGAGAATAGCCCAAATCATCTTGGGGCTGACTGAAGCCGACGCTGTGGCCATTACCAATGAACATAGCGTACTTGCCCATGTGGGTGCTGCGTCCGATCACCATGTCCCAAAGGTTGGAATAGCGACAGGCTTAACGAAAAAAGCCCTTGAACAAGGGAATATCATCGTGGCCAAAACAAAAAAGGACATTTATTGTTTTCATGATCAATGCCCTTTGCAGGCGGCAGTGGTCCTGCCGTTGCAGGTCCAACAGAAAACGGTCGGGACTTTGAAGATGTATTTCAAGCATCCGGATAAATTAAGCCAAGTGGAACAAGAGTTAGCTGAAGGGTTGGCAAAACTATTTTCCACTCAATTGGAACTCGCTAAAGCGGAAATGCAAACGAAATTATTGAAGGATGCTGAAATTAAGGCCTTACAGGCACAGGTCCATCCTCATTTTTTATTCAATGCAATCAATACGATATCCGTTTTATGCCGGACGGATGTCGAGAAGGCAAGAAATTTATTGCAGGAGCTCAGTGCCTTCTTTCGTTCAAATTTACAAGGTGCCCGACAAATACTGGTGCCGCTGGAAAAGGAATTAGAGCATGTTAACGCTTATTTATCACTGGAGCAGGCGCGTTTTCCAGATAAATATCATATCGACTATCGCATTGAGCCGAGGCTTAAGGAAGTTCTCATCCCTCCATTCACGTTACAGCCACTTGTTGAGAATGCGGTACACCATGCATTTCCAACTGTGAAAGGCAAAGGTGAAATCATCATTCACGCATACTTTAAAGACGACACGATGCGCATTGTTGTGGAAGATAACGGAAAAGGGATTTCAAGCGGGAGAATAGATGAATTGGGTAAGCATGCTGTAGAATCGACTAAGGGTACAGGAACGGCCCTTCATAATATCAGTGAACGGCTGGAAGGGATCTATAAAGGACAGGCCAGCCTTTCGATCGCAAGTGAACCGGGGCACGGAGCACGAGTGAAAATATCAATACCACTCAACGAAAAAGGAGCATATGTCAACGATGATGAAAGCATTTATCGTAGAGGATGAACCACTGGCAAGAGATGAATTGAAGTATCTATTGAAGAGAAGCATGCAAGTTGAAGTCGTGGGTGAGGCCGAGGGGATAGAAGATGCCATGAGGGATATCTCCCGCCTTAAACCTGAACTTGTCTTTTTGGACATTGAGCTTGCAGAAGGCAATGGCCTGCATTTGGCTAAGCAATTGGCGGAACTTGACCCCGCACCTTCGCTTATTTTTGCGACCGCTTATGATGAGTTTGCCCTCCAAGCTTTCGAGTTATATGCATTTGATTATCTATTAAAGCCATTTAATGAAAAAAGGATTCGTCAAACATTGGATAAGCTCATGAAGCAGCGGCAAATCGGGAAAGACAAATCCGGGACAGCACCTCCGGCCAGCCGGACGGCGGTGGAACAGACAGGTAAATTGGCTGTATCGATAGATGATCGGATCGTTTTGATCGACCGGGATAATATTTTGTTCATAGGACTCGTGGAAGGAAAGACGATCATTAAAACTGAAGAAAATGAATATAAAATCGGTGAGCCACTCATCGTGCTTGAAAGGAAGCTCGATAATCGCTCATTTTTACGGGTGCATCGCGGTTTTATCGTGAATGTCATCCATATATCTGAAATACAGCCTTGGTTCAACTCGACTTATAATCTCATTATGAGTGACGGATCAAACATTCCGGTAAGCCGCACATATGTGAAGGAGCTAAGGCAGCTTATCGGTTTTTAAAAATTTTCATAATTCTGCATTTTATCCTCTTCATATTGCAGTCCATCCCCCGATATCTGCATTATAACTTGAAAACCCATTGAAGCTGATTTCATTGTGATATCATCATTTTACGATGTAAGAAATAGAGGGGGTTCAAGTATGAATGCGGTTACAATTGTCATAGGCTCCATTTGTATATTAATGATTGCCTACCGTTTATACGGGACATTCATAGCACTCAAAGTATTAAAACTCGATGATTCCAAGCCGACTCCGGCCCATAAATTAGAAGATGGAAAAGATTATGTTCCAACAAATAAATGGGTGGCATTCGGTCACCACTTTGCAGCCATTGCAGCGGCTGGTCCTTTGGTGGGTCCGATCCTTGCTGCACAATTCGGTTATTTGCCAAGTTTATTATGGCTATTAATCGGGGCTGTAATCGGGGGAGCCGTCCATGATGCCGTCGTGCTTTTCGCGTCGATGCGGAAAGACGGCAAATCCCTTTCGGAAGTTGCGAAAGAAGAACTTGGACCTGTAGCAGGCTTCTGTACAGGACTCGCGATGCTTTTTATCATTACGATCACGATGGCAGGACTTTCAATGGTCGTTCTGCATGCTTTGGAAAATAATCCATGGGGGACGTTTGCAGTAGGGATCACCATTCCCATCGCCATGGGAGTAGGGCTTTACCATAAAAAAACCGGCAATCTGAAAGGTGCGACCATCGTCGGTTTTGCGCTTATCATGGCCGCGATTTTACTTGGTCCGAACATTCAAGGAACGGCACTTGGTGACTTATTGACACTTGAGGCGAGCACACTTGCCATCATTTTGCCGATCTATGCTTTCTTCGCTGCCGCATTGCCTGTTTGGCTGCTGCTGGCACCTCGTGATTACTTGAGTACATTTATGAAAATCGGTGTTTTTGCCGCATTGATTATCGGCGTTTTCGTGGTGAATCCAGAAATCCAATTTCCTGCGTTTACCGAATTCATTAATGGCGGGGGCCCGATTGTTGCCGGACCCGTTTGGCCATTCATTTCAATAACGATCGCCTGTGGGGCGATTTCAGGATTCCATGCATTTGTCGGATCGGGCACAACTCCAAAAATGTTAAACCGTTGGAGTGATATCAAATCCGTCGGTTTCGGAGCGATGCTTGTGGAATGTGTCGTTGCCATCATGGCATTGATTGCTGCGGTTTCGCTGCAGCCAGGGGATTATTTTGCGATTAACTCTTCACCTGAAGTATTTCAAACATTAGGTATGGAAACCGTACACCTTAACGAACTTAGTGAAGAAATCGGCATTAATCTGGAAGGACGGACAGGCGGGGCAGTTACACTTGCTGTCGGCATGACCTATATTTTTACCGAAATCCCCTTCTTTGACAAACTGGCTTCGTTTTTCTTCCAATTCGTCATCATGTTCGAGGCGGTGTTCATACTAACCGCAATCGATTCAGGGACACGTGTTGCCCGTTACTTAATCCAGGACTTCTTCGGGGAGTTCTATAAACCATTAAAAAGGGTCGACTGGCTGCCGGGAAACATCTTTGCCAGCGCGTTAGCCTGCTTTATATGGGGATACCTGCTTTACTCTGGGGACATTAGTTCGATCTGGGCACTCTTTGGCGTATCCAACCAGCTCATGGCCTCGATTGGACTCATCATCGGTGCGACCGTCGTATTGAAAATTGCAGACAAACGCTGGTATATGTGGACATGCCTCGTACCCCTTGCCTACTTATATGTAACGGTTAATGTAGCAGGGTACTGGATGGTCAGAAACGTATACCTGAACCCGGACTCTGCAGGATTCAGCATCTTGAACGGAATATTATCGATCACCATGTTAATCCTGGGCTTGATCATTCTCGTTGCCGCCTTGAAAAAATGGCGGGAGCTTTGGAAAATCCCTCAAGCAGAACTACTGAAAAGATCAGCATGAGCATAAAAAATCCGGGCGGAAACTGCCCGGATTTTGTTCGTTGCGAATGTTAGAAAATGCCCTCAATTCCGTTTTTGACACAAAACCTGAAAAAGGAAAGTATCAATAACTCCAACTTTGTTAATGATAGCAAATGAGGAGGTGTGATAAGATGGCAAAAGATGTTCTATGTGAAGTGAATAATTGTAAATATTGGGATTCTGGAAACAAATGCAGTGCAGATGCTATTTATGTTGTCAGCCATAAAGGGAATCAAGCAACAAATAGCAAAGAAACGGATTGCAAAACATTTGATCCAGAAATTTAAATTATCGGGGGTAACCAACAACTGGTTACCCTTCTTTCTTTTTATTATTGATAATAAAAATCATTTTCATTCAAGAATTCAGAAATTCATTTTATTTTTCTTCATGAAAAGGATATTTTGGCGATAAATTCGAGAGTTTGATCGATATATACGAAAGTTTGGGCGATATCCACGTAAAATCGGGCGAAATCCTCGAGAATTCGCACATTACTCGTGAATTTAGCAGTTTTACTCGTGAGATTGGGCAATTTACTCGTGAATTTAGCAGTTTTACTCGTGAGTTCGCACATTACTCGTGAATTTAGCAGTTTTACTCGTGAGTTTGAGCATTTACTTTTGAAATGGTCAGCCCATCACCGATTGGAATAAGCAGGGATTCCAATTGAGGATGATTGGCCACAGTTTCATTGAATGCCTTCATAAATGCAGTGTAGTGTTTGGGTTTAGCATCCTGATCTGCGACACTGCCTCCCGCAAGTACGTTATCCATGACGATTAGAGCACCCGGTTCTGCCAGTTTAATGCAATATTGCAGGTAATTTTCATAATTGTCCTTGTCGGCATCTATAAAGAAAAAATCAAATTTCCTGTTATCACGAACGAGTTTTTCAAGGCTTTGCAGAGCTGCTCCGGTCATATATGATACTTGATCGCCAAAGCCCGCTTTTGATAGATTGCCATAAGCTAACTGTGCGTACTCCTCCTTTAATTCAAGGGAGGTTAATTTTCCTTCGCAGCCGAATCCCCTGGCAAGGCAAATCCCGCTATAGCCCCCAAGAGCGCCTATTTCCAAAACATTTTTAGCTCCTGAAATGGATATAAGCATTGTAAGAAGTTTCCCAGATGAGGGGGATACCGATATGGACGGCATTCCGTTTTCTTGTATGGACGTAATGACTTCTTCCAATAGGGCATCTTTGGTGTAAAACACTGAATCAATATAACTGTTAATTTGTTTCATTCATTTCCATTCCTTTCTCATTGGAAGTTTCCTTTTCTTCACTTTTCTTATCGGCTGCTTCATTTTCTTGTATTTCAAATAATTGAATGAATTCGTTGATTAACATATCAATGGCTTTTAATTCACCGACTAAGATTTGATTAATGGATTGAAACTCTGGTTTATCTAACTGTTCCTTAATGGTTGAACGTTTAACATTCATCATTTCTAAAAAAGCAATGGCCCTTCCGCGGCGAAACGTTTTTGGGCCATGATGGTGTGAACCATGGTCTTTATGCCTACCACAGTGATGTCCATCTTTTTTGAAATTTCTCATGTTAAAACCTCTTTCCGTGTATACATATGTATACGCTTTTAATCTTATGTTGAATGTATACATATGTATACAAAGTGTCAACTGATAATAGAATAGAAAAATCAAAATGCAGTTTATAAAAAGTTTGTCTAAATTGTGAATTCGTTATTTAGAGAGCAAAAAAGTACTTACATCCAAAGATTTTTTTTTGTTATAGTAACAAATAGACCGGTTGGTATGGTGGGGGTGTGCTACGGAAATGGAAACAAAATCGTTGATAATCGAAAATGCAACGATTCTTTTCCAGCAAAAAGGATATAAAGGTGTTGGACTAAGTGAAATCTTAAAGGTATGTAATGTTACGAAAGGTTCGCTTTATCATCATTTTCCTAATGGAAAAGAGGAATTATTAATCGCTTGCCTTCATTCCTTGAATGAAGTAATTACGACGGATATCGTGGATATTTTTGAACGTTATCCGACAACGTTAGAAGCGACAAATTACATGATTGAAAAGTTAATCGTCAATTTAGAAAGGGAAGGGACGATTACGGGTTACACATTTAGCAGCATGGTAAGTGAAATGGCCACATTAAGTGATCCTGTACGTAGGGCTTGCGCCGAACTATATGTGAAAATTCAAGGGATTTATTTTAATAAGCTTTTGGAAGATGGATTTTCAAAAGAGTTAGCTTCCAATATCGCATTGATGATGACAGCCTCTATCGAAGGGGCAATGATGCTTTGTTTGGCCGAAACATCGGCAAAGCCGCTAAAAGTAATTTCGCAATTGTTACCGAATATATTGAAGGAGTTTTAACAAGTGGATAATAAAAATATTAAAACAGGACCGATAATGGCTGCTCTTTTGGTAGCAGGCTTTGTTGGGCTATTTAGTGAAACCGCATTGAACATCGCCTTAGGTGAATTGAGCCAGATTTTTGGCGTGGATGCGACGACTATACAGTGGCTTGCAACAGGATACTTTTTAACGCTTGGTATTTTAGTGCCAGTAACAGGAATTTTAATGCAAAAATTCACAACACGCCAAATGTTCATGGCGTCTTTATTTTTTTCGATCATCGGAACGGTCATCGCTGCAGTAGCACCGGTCTTTAGCGTGTTATTGACGGCCCGTGTCATTCAGGCAGCTGGACTGGCGATCATTTTGCCATTGACGCAAAATGTTATTTTCACGATTTTTCCACCAAATAAACGCGGCGGGGCAATGGGTGTGATGGGCTTAGTCATCTTGGCGGGTCCAGCATTCGGTCCTACATTGGCAGGAATGATTTTAGATACGTTATCATGGCCTTGGATATTCTGGTTTACGATTCCATTCTTGTTATTCTCCCTTATCTTCGGCTATATCTATATTCCGAATGTCAATGAAACTCGACAAGTATCAATCGATATCTTATCAGTTGTGTTATCGACGATTGGCTTTGGTGGAGTTGTATACGGGGTAAGTGTAGGCGGGGATCATGGTTGGACGAGCATGACGGTAATTGGAACGATCATCGTTGGATTGATCGCCCTAATCCTTTTTGCAATCCGTCAGACAAAGATGGAAAACCCGATGTTGAATTTAAAAGCATTCAAATACCCACTATTTGTGCTAGGTCTTGCGATGAACGTGATTACATTCTTTAACATGTTATCGATGCTGGTTGTGTTACCAATGTATATGCAAATGGCGTTATTGGTTTCTGCGTTCGCCACTGGGCTGATCATGCTTCCAGGCAGTCTATTAAACTGCGTTTTTGCCCCGATCATCGGCCGGCTGTTCGATAAATATGGACCTCGTGCCGTAATTACACCAGGAACGATTCTAGTTGTCATTGGCTACGGGCTATATGCAATGTATGGAACAGACACAGCACTATGGATCATGGTTGTTACGCATATCGTGATGATGCTTGGCATTGGCATGGTACTCGCTTCAGTACAAACAAATACATTGAATGCATTGCCAAAACAATTCTATCCGGATGGCATCGCGATTACGCAAACATCACAACAAGTATCAGGGGCAATTGGGATAGCGGTCATGGTTTCGCTGTTCTCTGCGAAGCAAAATGGCTACTTGACTGATGTGGCAAATGATTTACCGGCAGCAGCTGCCTCAGGTTCATCACTTGTATTTAAAATTAGTTTGATTTTCGCCATCGTGAATGTAGTGCTTTCATTGTTCATGAAAAAACCGAAGTAACAAAGATAAAAAAACAGATCACCATTCTAGCAGGTGATCTGTCTTATTTTTGAACTTTACTAAGTAGATCCAAAAGCTGTTGTTTTTCCGTCTCATTCAAGTTGGCAAATTGTGAGGCCTGAAAATGCTCTTGTTTTGGAACAACTTCATTAAAAAATTCGTTTCCTTCCTCAGTCAATGAAAGGTATTTTGTTTTCCATTCCTGTTCCCGTTTAATCAATCCCAACTCTTCCATCTTCCTTAATAGTTGAGTGATATTGCCTTTTGTCACAAAAAGCTTGTTTGCCAGTTCTTGCTGAGACAATCGTTCATGTGAACCCACTTGGACCAAGATATCGAATTGGGCTGCCGATAGATTCCATTTCTTTAAATGTTGATTGGATTCCCGGATACTCTGGTTATATATTCGTGTTATTCGGAACCATAACAATAAACCTAGTCGTTCCTCATTATTAGATGCGGAGGGATTCGGTGTGTTTTCTTTCATGAATGTCACCTCATTCTTTCTTCGTCACAATCAGTTTATGAATAAACCAATATGGTGTCAAATGCAAAAACTTCCATATTCGAATCAACGAAACCAGTATTATCGATTGATACTGGTTTCGTTGATTCCTTTATTATGTGGTCGTTAGTTTAGCAAAGATGATAAAAAACAGTGTTAATTCGCCTATTATCACAATATTCGGTACCACGACAAACATATTAAAAATAAAAAAGACTGCTAATACTCCTAAAAATAATCTTAAATGATATATTTGCAACCGCTGGTGCTTATGTCTATATTGATGGAAAACAAAAGTGGTTGACATGAAATAGAGCAGTACGGAACCGAAAACAAAATAAAGGATAAATGAATAATGGACCTCATGTAAAAACAATAATCTGATGGCTGCTGCAATCATGCTTATAGACATTAAAATAAACAGATGACCGTAAATGATGATTTGGCCGGAAGATTGTACAGATTTGTCGACTTTTTTCTCCATGTTATCGAAATATTGCCACCACATAGCTATTATCAGGGCAAATGAAATGATGGAAAAGGCTATCGAATCCCAATTTCCTTGTTTTGGTTGAATGACCGCAAGAGTGCTCACAAGAGCTTCCCCAAAGAGAATGATGGTAAATAGACCAAAGCGCTCTAACAAGTGGGCCGTATTTGTAGGAACCTTTTCTAAGCACTTTCTTCCAAGGATTGGGACAATGATATCGATCAAGATGCCCAAATACAGTACAGCATAGCGAAGCCAAGAATCAAAAAGGACGGAGAATAATGAAATGGCGATGCCAATCCAAAAATACCTTCCTAAAAAGAGTGCTGCCTTTTTTCGAAATCCCTCTTCTATCCGCTGTACAACAAGATATTGGATGGCAGTCACGGCTCTTAAGCCAATATAACCAATTAAAAAAGAAAGATAATAAGGATCAAAATCAACAGATAAGCTTGATGTCATAATGAGGACAAAAAGCATTTGCAGTATCAAAAATAGCCGTTGATGAAATACATCCTTTCCAAACCGGTTAATAAATATGGTTTGCCCTACCCAAGCCCACCAGATAGGAATAAAAATCAATACGAACTTTAATAAATACTCTGGATGGATATATCCATCTTCAATATGCAGTAAAACATGAGTGGCGCCCGCAACGGCCGCCACAAATAACAAATCATAAAAGAGCTCTAACCATGTAACTTTCTTTTCATCCATTTCTGCACTCCCCCCAATCGCCTTCTAGTTTATAGTATGTTGTAAATATTCAGAATATGGAAGAGGGACTTTGGTGCATGCAATTTAGAATTCATGATCCATTTTTGAAAGTTCTTTTTACCCAGCTATTATATTTTTCCATGTTTAGGAATAACGTCACTTTTTATAGTTGGTATATTATGGTACTATAGGAGATGATTTCAAACAGGGAGGGAAGTAGATGACCAGAACCATCGGCCTTATTTGCGGCAGTTTACGGGAAAATTCTTATAACCGAATCATTGCTCAATCATTGACAGATATGGTTGATTCTTATCAATTTCGTTGGATCGAAATTAATGATCTTCCGTTGTTTAACGAAGACTTGGAAATTAGTGGCGTTCCAGAAACAGTGACGTCATTTAAATCCGCCATTCAGGACGTTAACGGGATCATTATCGTGAGTCCAGAGTACAATTCTGGAATACCAGGCGTATTAAAAAATGCATTGGACTGGGCATCAAGACCTCGGGAGTCCGCTGTTCTTACAAAAAAACCAGTTGGCCTGATCGGAGCTACTCCTGGGGGAATGGGCACTGCATTTGCTCAAATGCAAATCAGGCAAATACTGGAGGCCATGCAAGTTCATGTTCTTCCATTTCAAAAAATGTTGATATCTCAAGTACATAAAAAGATTGATTCTGATCGGAAAGAGCTTACTGATGAACAAACAAAACGTTATCTTGAGCGTTATTTACAGCAATTCATTCATTGGATCGATCACACTCCAGTTCTAGATTAATTAGCTATAATCAATGAATCTTATTATATATATGATTGACAGGCTATAAGTTTATAGATAAACTTATAAATAAAATTCAGTTAAGTTATAAACTGATTACAACCAACGAAGGAGTTGGGGGAATTTCCCTACATATGAACTTTCTTCGATAGCTTTAATAAAAGGAGGACTTTAAAAATGTCTGATCTCTATTCTCGTATTTCCAAAGATGATGCTGCCGTTCTGCTAGTGGATCATCAAACCGGTCTTATTTCAGGGCTAGTGCGTGATTATGGTGTTGATGAATTCAAGAACAACGTTATGGCTCTTGCCAACACCGCAAAGTTTTTTGATTTGCCAGTCATTTTAACAACAAGCTTTGAAAACGGACCAAACGGACCGCTCATGCAAGAATTGGAAGAACTCTTTCCAAACGCACCAAAAATAGCTCGGCCTGGACAAATTAACGCATGGGATAATGAAGATTTTGTTAAAGCAATCGAAGAAACTGGAAAAAAACAACTAATCATCGCGGGCGTGGTTACGGATGTCTGCGTTGCTTTCCCGGCACTTTCCGCCTTGAACGCTGGTTATGAAGTATTCGCTGTTACGGATGCTTCTGGAACAGTCAGCAAACAGGTAGCTGATGCGGCTTTAGCGCGTATGGCCCATGGCGGTGTGCAGCTTATGAACTGGTTTAGCGTAGCGTGCGAATTACAACGTGATTGGCGCAACGATGTCGAAGGCTTTGGTGCATTACTTTCCAGCCAGCTTCCTGGTTATCAAAATATAATCGGAAGCTATAGGGGAGCTCAGCGCGATTTCAGCAAGATATAAAGATAACGCACTGATTGAATGAAGGAGGGGACATTTGTCCCCTCTCAGACTGTAGGCAAACTTGATGAAAATCGAGTTTGCCTACAGTTTTTTTATGATTAGTAGAATTTGTCCTCTCCAGGCACTCGCTTTCCGCAGGCTGTCCGGGAGCCTACTCGGCGCTCTTTGCGCCTGCGGGGTCTCCCCTGGACGCGCTTTTATTCTTCGAGTTTGTCGAACTAATGGGAATGGTCACTCCGAATCCTATTACCGAGGTGATTTTTTATTGTTTTATATGGGATGAAACCTTATTGGATTGAAGAAATTTGCGACACTCCTGCCGAAAAACTGGCTAGCCGAGACCCCACATACGCTTGCTTTGATGAGGCTTGGCAGACAGTCGGCGGAAGGAAGCGGATTTCTGAAATCAAGCTAGACCTTTTTGAGGGTTTGTAAAATATGAACGTTGTTTTCCCTTTCATTTTGATTTGGTGAAGAATGCGCATTCCAAAACCTCAGCTTCACCCCTACCCCAAGACTTCTATATCATGTATTCCCATATGCCTCAAATTGTACATAATAGCCTCTTCTAAATATTTTCTGTATTGTAAATCGCTTACGAAACAAATAATGTCTTAAGAAAAGATGCTGTATTGTGCACAAATGTTTAAAGAGTATATTATTGTGCAGTACCTATGACAACATTCGGACTTAGAAACGCTACATTTTTAATAAGAAGTGAGATATCGTAGAAGCAGGGAGAGGGATTGAGAATGTTTTTAGATGAAAGAAGCGCCAATTTACTAAAACTATTACAGCATTCGCCCATTTCAAAAATGAAAGAGCTTGAAGCCCAAACAGGTCTGACGAGAAGGCAAATCCAATATGGTCTGAGCAAAGCGAATGACTGGCTCCAATTTCATGGATATCAACCGATTCAATATAATCGTGAAATGGGCTACTCCTTTTCTGAAGCAATCAGGGATGAAGAATTGAATGTAAAACTGACAAAACGCAATTATATATTTTCAGAGACAGATAGGGAAAAAGTTTTTTACCTCATGATTCTGTTAAGCCCAGAAGAATTGTCCGTCTATCATTTCCAGACGATCACCGGGCTTTCACGTAATACGGTGTTGAAGGATTTAAAAAGACTTAAAGAGAAAAACAGGGACATATCGCTCAAGATCCAGTATTCCAAACAAGATGGCTATGTGGTGATTGGGGAAACCCGAGTAAAGAGATATATCATTGAACGTCTCGTGCATGATGTATTGAACAGTCCCAATAGTGAATTGATCATGGAGTGCATATGGGGAAATCATGAAAAGCAAATCAGCTCGATCCGGTTACAGCTTGAAAGGATCGAACGTAAATTAGGCATCACCTTTACGGATGAACGGCTTCATGAACTGAGCTATTTATTTCTATGTACTGATCAGCTCATAGGAAAAGGGGAAGAGTTACAGGCAGACCAGAGCTGGGCGCCGTTTGTTGCGACGGAAGAATACAAAATGGTTGAGGAAATGACCAGAACGAATGCCTTTCAATCAGTATGGAGCGAAACGGAAAACTTATACGCCACCTTACATTTACTGAGCATGAATCGAACGAAGGATATTTCGCCTCTTAAGGATGATGAAGCCATTCAATACCTTTTGCAGGAAATCGTGGCAGAGTTCGAGAGGCTGGCATTTGTTCACTTGAAAGACAAAGAACAGCTATGCCAGCAATTATACGTTCATTTTAAACCGGCATATCATCGCCTGCGGTATGGTCTCCCGCAAATGAACCCGATGACGGGACGGGTGCAGAAGGTCTATCCTGAATTGCATCATTTGACAAAAAAATCCCTGTGGGTGTTGGAGAAAGACATTGGCTGTCCGGTATCAGAAGAGGAAGTCGCATACTTCACCGTCTATTTTGGCGGATGGCTGCGCAGGCAAGGGACGACATTGGATGATCGAAAAAGGGCGATTGTCGTATGCCCGAATGGCATTGGCATCAGCAATATCCTCATTTATACATTGAGGGAATTATTTCCGGATATATTGTTCCTGGACGTCCTGTCCGTTAGAAAGGCGGCTGAATACCCACTGTCGTACGATCTTGTTTTTTCAACGGTGCATATGAGAACAAAAGCGGCATTATTCGTTGTACCGCCCATTTTGGAAATGCAGGACAAACATACATTGCGCCAGCAGGTCATGCAGGAATTGTATGGATATACGACGGAAAGTGTGGATGTTGCAGCTTTATTAAAGATCATTTCCAAGTATGCAACCATCCATGAACAGGATCAGCTTGAAAAGGCTTTGAAGTCGAATGTGTATAACCATACACCAAAAATAACCCAATTTTCTTTAAAGGAGGCAGAGAAGCCTGTGTTAGAAGAACTCCTCAATATGCAAACGATTCAATTACAGCCGCATGTTTCCGATTGGAAAGAAGGCATTCAAGTCGCGGCCAAGCCTCTCGTGGACTTAGGAACCGTAGAGGAACGATATGTGGATGCCATGATCGAGGCCATAGAAACGAATGGACCATATGTAGTGATAACGCCTGGAGTGGCGATTCCCCATGCACGTCCGGAGCAGGGGGTCAGGTCTTTATCCATGAGTTTGCTGAAATTGGATGAAGCCGTGGACTTTGCGCCGGATAAACCGGTACGCCTGATTATCATTTTGGCGGCAGTGGATAACGATTCGCATTTGCGGGCATTGATCCAGCTCACTCAATTATTGAATGAACCAGCCAATATAGAAGAAATTTTAAGCACTTCAGATAAATCGGTCCTTATGGAATACGTTCATAAATATTCGAAGGAGGAAGCGGAATGAAAATCATGGTAGTATGCGGGAACGGATTGGGAAGCAGCTTCATCATGGAGATGAATGTGAAGAAAGCATTGACGGAAATGGGGAAGACGGCCGAAGTGGATCATACGGATCTTGCATCCGCAAAAACGGTTCAGGCGGATATTTTCCTGGGAGCGGCGGATATAGTCGGTCAGCTGGATGATGGAACCCGGACGATCGTTACATTGGAGAACATGATGAGCATCCCTGAAATCAAATCTAAATTGGAAATGCATGTAGGATAAAAAAAGGAGAGATTGATATGAAGAAAATCATGGTAGTATGCGGAAACGGATTGGGAAGCAGCTTCATCATGGAGATGAATGTGAAGAAAGCGTTGACGGAAATGGGTAAGACAGCCGAGGTGGATCATACGGATCTTGCATCCGCAAAAACGGTTCAGGCGGATATTTTCCTGGGAGCGGCGGATATAGTCGGTCAGCTGGATGATGGAACCCGGACGATCGTCACACTGGAAAACATGATGAGCATTCCTGAAATCACATCGAAATTGGCTTCACATCTATAAGAAGAAAACATAAAGAAGAGGGGGAGAGGCAATGCTGGAACTTATCATGAATGACATCTTGGGTACACCTTCCATACTTGTGGGGCTGTTTGCCCTCATTGGACTGCTGTTACAGCGGAAATCCAGTGCGGATGTTGTATCTGGAACGCTAAAAACCGTCATGGGCTTCATTATCATTGGAGCGGGAGCGGCAGTGCTCATTGGCGCCCTTGATATATTCAGTAAAATGTTCGATCATGCATTCAATGTACAAGGCGTCATACCGAATAACGAAGCCATTGTCGCAGCCGCCCAAAGTGATTTTGGGACTTCGACTGCACTTATCATGGTTTTTGGTATGGTTGTCAATGTTTTGCTGGCTCGTTTCACGCCATTTAAATATATATTCTTAACGGGACACCATACCTTATTCATGGCTTGTTTACTTGCAGTCACGCTATCGGTCGGCGGGCTCAACGGATTTCCGCTTATCTTGGTCGGTTCCATTCTATTAGGAGTATGCATGGTGATGTTCCCAGCCCTCCTTCAGCCATACGTACGGAAGATTACCGGAAGCGATGATTTTGCCATCGGCCATTTCGGGACAATCGGATATTTTGTATCCGCGAATGTTGGAAAATGGTTTGGAAATAAGGAAAAAACGACAGAGCAAATCAAGGTTCCTAAATCTTTAGGATTCCTGAGGGACACATCAGTCGCTGTATCGCTTACGATGACGATGTTCTTCGTGATCGTCGCATTGTTTGCCGGCCAGAACTATATTGAAACGGAATTATCCGGCGGTTCGAACTTCATCGTATTCTCTTTCATCCAGGCGATAACATTTGCTGCAGGAGTCTACATTATCCTTGCAGGGGTACGAATGTTAATAGCTGAAATCGTCCCTGCATTCAAAGGGATTGCCGATAAAGTCGCGCCGAATACAAAACCTGCATTGGACTGTCCGACCATTTTTCCATTCGCTCCAAATGCAGTGATCATCGGGTTCCTATTCAGTTTCTTGGCTGGACTATTATCCATGTTCCTCCTTCCGGTTCTTGGATTGAAAGTAATTGTTCCGGGGCTTGTACCGCATTTCTTCACTGGAGCGGCAGCAGGTGTATTCGGAAATGCCACAGGAGGCAGACGCGGTGCGATGCTTGGATCCTTTGCCAACGGGCTCATCATCAGTTTCCTGCCGGCGATACTCCTGGTCTTCTTGGGGGATGTAGGGTTTGAAGGTACCACATTTGGTGATTCGGACTTCGGTGTGGTCGGTCTCCTGATCCTAAGCGTCATGAAACTTTTAGGATTATCCTAAACTGATATACTGATAAGGTAAAGAAACAAAAATAAATAAATGAATGAAACCAACAGCCTAAGATCTTTATAGATAATGGGCTGTTGGCATTTTCATCATCATTTGGATTTTTGAGGTGAGTTGCATGACGAACAAAGCAATTGTGCTCGATTTGGATGGCACGACATTGAACGAAAGAAATACTGTGAATGAGACGCTGGAACAATACATACGCGAACTCAGGGAAAGAGGTAAGCTGATTTTCATTGCAACAGGAAGAACGCTGGAAGAAGTGAGGGATGTTTTGCCGTCCGGCATGGAAGCCGATGGAATGGTGACCGCCAATGGAATGTCCGTATTTATCGGAAAGAAACAGATTGTCGAACACGCCCTGTCGCCGGAACTTGTGGAGGAATTGGTCACCAAAGCAGGAGCGGAAGAGATTTTTTACGAAGTTCATCCGAACGATGGAACACGGATGGCATTACTTAAAGATAAAGACTATATGGTTAAACAAGGTTTGATGCCAAAGCCTGAGACAGTCGATGAAAATGAATGGCTATCAAGACAGGATGCAGTGGAAGACAAAATAAGATGGTCAGAACAACTGGATATAAGCAGCGTAGCCAAAATCTACTTCTTCAGCAATGAAATGAATACGATTCGAAAATGGAAAGCGGAGTTGGGGAAAATCAAGCAATACAATGCCTTTACCACAGCTTCCTCCACCCATCATAATGTAGAAGTGACCGTGGAAGGCATCACAAAAGCAACAGGCGTTCAACTGCTGCTGAAGCATTTCCAGCTAGCACCGGAAAATATCCTGGCAGTAGGCGATGGCGAAAATGACCTCCCGTTATTTAAACTCGCCGGACATTGCGTTGCCATGAAAAACGCCACGGACCTGGTCAAAGAACAAGCCGATGAAGTGACGGAGCATTCATATCGAGAAGATGGACTGTATCGCTTTTTAAAGGGAATGTTTCACTAAAATAATCTGGAAGGCAAAAGAAGATCCAATCTTCTTTGTGAAATTTGAACGTGGATTGGAACGTAGGGCACTCGCTTTTTGCGGGCGGTCCGGGAGCCTCCTCGGCGCACTTGCGCCTGTGGGGTCTCCCTTAGACGCGTATTCCCGCAGGAGTCTCGTACCTTCCGTTCCAATCAACTGGATTGTTTTTTAAGTCTGGTCTCATCCCGAACCATGATTTTAAAACAAAACTAGATTATCCCTAATGGTTTTTTATTGTTTTATGAAACCCTCATTGGATTGAAGAAATTTGCGACACTCCTGCCGAATAACTGGCTAGCCGAGACCCCACAGGCGCTTGCTTTGATGAGGCTTGGCAGACAGTCGGCGGAAAGGGAGCGGATTTCTGAAATCAACTCTGAACGTTTTTTTGCGGGGGTAAAATTTGACCGGAGATTAAACAATCCACGAGAATGGGCTTGTTCCAAAGTTTATATTCTGCTGGAATGTTTTTAGGACCGGTCCTAATCGGCATCTTGATTGAAGTGTTTTCAAGATCGACAGGCTACCTGATCATGGGTGCATTATCAATTGTTTCTACCATTCTTATTAAAACCTCCATTAAACGCCCAAAAAAAGAAGCTACAAATGAAGAATATCCTCTTGAAGAGATGCTGATTGAAAGAAAATAGTTTCTTTGAAAAGGCAGGGCAAGGTGAGCAGACCTTAATGGGTTTGCTCTTTTTTTACTTTTTTTAAAGTTCAACTTCACGTAATCTATAAAATGCATGCAGGTTGCCTTAATGGCCAAAATGATTTTTATTCACAAAATTTTATTAATATTGACGGTATCAATCTATGACTTTATCATAACAGCAGGATAATGATAATCATTTTCAATTATGAAGTATTCGTTGCGTAAGAAGTTAAATAGGTATAGATGACGGAAAGGGTGCGGAAAATGAGAGAATCTAGAAAAGTAAAAACGTTTGGGGGAGGAGCATTAATCCTGTTATTCACGATTATGATGATGTTATCAGGATGTAATAATTCTCAAAAAACAGAGGCCGAGAAAACATCTGCCGAATCAAGTAATCAAGAAACACGGACGATTAAGCATGAAATGGGAGAAACGGAAATGAAAAATACTCCTAAAAAAATCGTTACGCTTGAGTTATCTTTCGTTGATTCTTTAAATGCCCTAGGGATAAAACCTATCGGGATTTCAGATGACAACAAAAAAGATATGATTACAAAACTTGTGGGTCAAGAAATGGATTATACTTCTGTAGGAACACGTGAACAGCCTAATTTAGAGGTGATCAGTTCTTTACAGCCGGATTTAATCATTGCAGATGCTGAGCGTCATAAAGGGATTTATAAAGATTTACAGCAGATTGCTCCTACCATTGTCTTAAAAAGCCGGGAATCTACATATCAAGAAAACTTGGATTCTTTTAAAACGATTGCAAAGGCAGTGAATAAGGAAGATGCTGCAGAAAAAAGATTGAGCGAGCATGAAAAAACGATTAAGGATCTTAAAGCAAAACTTACTGTTGATTCAAATATGACGGTTTTACCTGCAGTTGTACGAGATACTTCATTCCAAGCTCATACTTCTTCTTCTTATGATGGGGAATTGCTTGAACGCATGGGATTGAAAAATGCCATTCAGCAGGAACAGCCACATGCCGAGATGAACCTGGAGCAGCTTGTCGAGATTAATCCGGATGTGCTGCTTCTAGCGAACAATGAGGGTAAGTTACTTACTGATGAGTGGAAAGACAATCCTCTTTGGAAAGACCTGAAGGCTGTAAAAAACGGACAAGTGTATAGTGTTGATCGAGATTTATGGACGAGATACCGCGGTGTTGTATCCGCGGAGGCCATTGCTAAAGACACTTTAAACATGCTTGGTGAAGAATAAAGGAATAAAAGCGAAGTAAGAGATCCCATTCTTACTTCGCTTTCCATTAGGTTTAAATTTAGTTAGGAAGTGTGTTGTATAGCGATGGAAACTGTAGCTAGAAGTAAACTGAAAGTGTATTGTACCGCTATCGCTGGAATCGTTTTGCTGATTTTAGGAGTCCTGACGAGTATTTCTGTGGGAGCGGCCGATATAGATGTATCAATGGTTTTGAAGTCCTTTTTTGATGTCGACTCGTCCAAGGAACAAACTATTATAAGGACCCTTCGATTGCCCCGGGCTTTAGTTGGAGCATTGGTCGGTGCCAATTTAGCGGTGGCGGGCGCTCTCATGCAGGCTATTACCCGGAATTCATTAGCTTCTCCACAAGTGTTTGGTGTTAATGCCGGTGCCTCATTTTTTATTGTGTCCGCGTTCGTTTTCTTTCCTAACCTTTCTTCCGTCTCTCTGGTTTGCGTTGCATTCATTGGTGCAGCAGTGGGAGGGTTGGCTGTGTATTCTTTTGCTTCGGGAGGAGGTATGACCCAAGTAAAGCTGGCATTGGCCGGAATGGCTGTTCACTTTTTTTTATCTTCTTTAACGCAAGGCATGATCATCTTTAATGAACAAGCGGAAGATGTGCTCTATTGGTTAGTCGGGTCTATTAATGGAAAAACATGGGCACACGTTAACATGATTCTTCCTTGGTCCCTTTTCGGGCTACTTGTCGCTGCCTTGTTCTCTCGATCTGTTTCTATCCTTGTCTTAGGAGAAAATATGGCGCAGGGACTTGGGCAGCGCGTGTACCGAATCCGTATTTTGGCAGGAATATTGGTGATCATTTTGGCAGGATCTTCGGTTGCCGTCGCAGGTCCGGTGGGCTTTGTAGGATTGATCATTCCTCATATCGTAAGGAGACTGGTGGGCGGGGATTATCGGAGAATCATCCCTTTTTCTGCATTATTCGGCGCATTACTCTTGGTTTACGCAGATATTCTCGCCAGGTTTATCGCTTATCCTTTTGAGTCGCCGGTAGGCATCGTAACAGCTATAATCGGTGCGCCATTCTTCCTTTATTTAGCGAAGAGAGGGAGGAATATTAAGCAATGAAACTAAAACGGGCATTTGGGTTGAAATCAACTTTGCACCCTTATTCTATTCTCCTGATGCTGACGGTTACCATGCTGATTTTAGCATTGGTGAGCCTGGGCTTAGGGGCCATTTATATCTCACCTTTAGAAATTCTCCAAAATTTCCTTGGAAATGGCATGCAAAGCCAGGCGTTCATTCTGCACAACTATCGCGTACCACGTATTTTAATTGCCGTGATAGTGGGGGCCGGATTGGCAACGGCTGGAGCCATTCTGCAAGGGGTCCTTCGAAATCCGTTGGCTTCTCCAGATGTGATTGGGGTAACAAAAGGGGCCGGTTTGGCAGCTGTTATAGTCATCGTTTTATTTCCGCAATCGCCCATTATCATTCTGCCTCTTTCAGCTTTTATCGGAGCGGCGGTCATGGCGGCCATTTTGATGATATTTGTTTATAAAAAAGGAGCTCAACCAAATACAATAGCTTTGGTGGGAATTGCCTTAGGGGCCATATGTCAAGCGGGGATAGAGTATTTCATGGTCAAGTTCCCGGATGATGTAAACACGACACTGCTGTGGTTGACTGGCAGTCTATGGGGAAGAGGATGGGATCAAGTATTCATTTTGCTTCCATTTCTTGTCCTTGTCCCGGTATTGATTGCATTAACTTCAAAAATGGATGTACTGAGCCTTGGAGACGATATGGCTACTGGTCTCGGTGAAAGATCAAAATTACTGCGTTATATATTGTTAAGTGTTTCTGTCATATTAATCGGAGTCTGTGTAGCGGCGGTTGGTTCCATCGGGTTCATAGGTTTAATTGCTCCCCATATCGCACGGAGAGTGGTAGGGTCAAAATTCAAGGTTTTGCTTCCTGCTTCAGCTCTTTTCGGTTCCATCTTTCTCCTCGTTGCCGATAGCCTGGGAAGAGGATTATTCCCTCCTATAGAAATACCCGCGGGAATCATCACTGCGGTGATTGGAGTGCCATATTTTTTATATCTATTACGCCGAGAACGAAAAATAACATAAGGAAGGCTGAATATCATGACAACATTATCAGCAGAGCATCTTTCCCTCTCTTATGGATCAACTCAAATCATCGATAATATCGATTTGGAAATTCCTGAAGGTAAGATCAGTATAATCATAGGTTCCAATGGTTGTGGCAAATCTACCATTCTACGGTCTCTAGCTAGATTATTAACACCTCAGCAAGGCACGATCTATTTAGATGGAAAAGCCATTCATCAGCAATCTTCCAAGGAAGTGGCAAAGAAATTGGCTATCTTGCCCCAAGCTCCGGAAGCTCCTGAAGATATAACCGTTAAAGAACTATGCTATTATGGCAGGCATCCGCACAAAGGCTTATTTTCCAGACAAACACAAGAAGATCATGCCATTGTCGACCGTGCATTATCAGCAACAAAAATGACGGAATTCGCTGATCGGACATTGGATGCATTATCTGGAGGACAAAGGCAAAGGGCATGGATTTCGATGGCTTTAGTACAAGAAACCGACCTATTACTGTTAGATGAACCGACAACCTATCTGGACTTAGCGCACCAAATTGAAATATTGGAATTACTGCGCGATTTGAACTTCACTCATGGGCGCACGATCGTCATGGTCCTGCATGATTTGAATCAAGCGGCACAGTATGCCGATCATCTGATTAGCATCAAGAAGGGGAAAATCTATAAAGAAGGAGCGCCTGAAACGGTCTTTACGAAAGAGATGATCAAGGACGTCTTCGGGCTGGAATGCTGCATTATTGAAAATCCTGTTGATCAAACGCCCCTATGCATTCCAATTGGTTTATCTCAAGATTAGTGAGATGCATTTAGAGTCAGACTATCGGAGGCAAAAAAACATCAGGGGGATTTCACATCACCCTGATGTTTTCTTGTTTATCATGTATCTTATTTATTCCCTGGAGCAGGTTGGTCGACCCCGTTAATTCTATGTCTATGCCCATCATCTTCCGTTGTGTAAAAATCGTAATAGTGAACGTGCATTCCATTTCCAACCGGAATGGGTGGTCCCGAATATGCCTTATAATAATGGGAATGTCCATCCTCAAATAACACATATCCTTCAGTATAATGAATATGTCCTCCCTCTTGTGATGGAATTGGCGGGGAAGTTACATCTAAACATTGATGGACATGGCCGTCCGCTATGGAAGTATAATCAACAGATCCATGATTATGATGTGGTACGAACCCAGATACAAAATCATTTTTTCCTGCTTTTTTCAATCTCTTCACCCCTTGTATAAACAAACGTTTTATAAACCATATGCTTGGAATAATAAGAAGATTCTTAACGGCAAATTTATGGAAAGAGGATTAAAACGTGGAAAACCACGATACATCCAGAGTTAAAAGCTCTTTAAGTGCCAGGTGGGATCAGTTTAAATGATAAAATAGATAGACTTATATATTAAAGGAGATTAATTATCTTGGAAGCCAAATGTGTTAAATTCTATGAGTTTGGGAATCCACAAAAGGTTTTAAAAGTTGAAAATAAACTTATTCAAAGGCCTTTCGAGGGGGAAGTCCTCGTCCGGATGACCACACGTCCCATTAACCCGTCTGACTTACTGCCCATTCGCGGTGCATATTCCCACCGAATTCCCTTGCCTTCCATACCCGGTTATGAAGGGGTCGGCATTGTAGAAGAGGTGGGTCCATCGGTCTCTAAAGAGTTGATAGGCAAGCGTGTTCTGCCTTTGCGCGGTGAAGGGACCTGGCAGGATTATGTAAAAACATCTGCGGACTTGGCCATCGTCATTCCCGATTCGATCGAGGACCATATTGCAGCGCAATTATATATAAACCCGATAACCGCATGGCTAATCTGTACAGAGGTATTGGCATTGAAACCGGATGATGTATTACTCGTAAATGCTTGCGGATCTTCCATTGGCCGTATCTTTACCCAGTTATCCAAGATTCTTGGATTTAAGCTTATTGCTGTAACGAGAAACAATAAGTATACGGAAGAACTGCTTAAACTTGGTGCTTCATATGTGATCGATACGTCCCGATCATCATTGCATGATACAGTGATGGAATGGACGAATGGGCGCGGAGCGAAAGCGGCCATAGATTCAGTGGGCGGCATCGATGGTTCAGAGCTAGCTTTTTGTGTTCGGCCTAATGGCATCTTATTGACGATTGGCCTTTTATCAGGACAGTCTGTAAATTGGGCGAAAATTTCACAAAGGACAAAAGTGAATGTTAAAATGTTTCATCTTCGGCATTGGAATCAGCAGGCTTCCGTTCAAACTTGGCATGAAACGTTTAACCTTTTGATGGGCTTCATTAATGATAAAAGATTGAAGTTCATGATGCCGGCTTCCTCCTACAGCCTTCAAGATGTGCAAGAAGCCATTATGGTCACGAGCAATGGAGGGGAAATTTTCTTAAGCAACTGATTTCGCATGCTGAATTGAACGGATATATTGAAGGAGGCATTCATCTTGGATCTCTTCCAATAGGTTCCTAAGGTAAATGGAAATGTCCCCTGATAATATGGAATTACTTGATTACCTGTAAGGTGCTAGTTTAGAATGCGGAATAGAACATGTTGATACATGATACGACTTTGGAGGAAATACTTATGAAAACAATATATGTGAATGCTACATTTTTTACTATGGACAAGGAAAATCAAATCTTTGAAAACGGCATGATGATTGTACAAGATGATACCATATCCTACATCGGCCAGCATGATGAACAACAATTGGCAGATGCAGATCAAGTGGTCAACCTTGGCGGGAAATGGATCATGCCAGGCCTTGTGAATGCCCATTCGCATATTGTAATGACCCTTTTACGCGGTATCGGGGACGATATGCTGCTGAAGCCATGGCTTGAAACGAAAATATGGCCGATCGAAAGCCAGTTTACAACGGAAATCGCCACTGTAAGTTCACAGCTAGGCATTATGGAAATGATGAAATCAGGAACCACGACATTTTCGGATATGTTCAATCCTAATGGAATAGATGCCGGTGCCGTCATGGAGACGATAGGTGAAACAGGAATGCGCGGAGCCTTTTCCTATACGATCTTCAGCTTGGGTACCGAAAAAGACCAAAAAGCGAACCTCATGGGGGCTGAGCAGTTTTCAAAAAACTATAAAGCATTTGCCGATGGCCGCCTGACTACCATGGTCGCACCACATAGCCCATATGCCTGCACGCCTGAAGCGATCATGGAAAGTGCACGAATTGCGAAAGAGAATGATTTGATGGTGCACATCCACGTATCGGAAACGGACTTTGAAATCCTCGACATCGAAAAACGTTACGGATCCCGTCCTGTCGAGCACCTTCGCCGTCTAGGCCTGTTCGATCAGCCCACCGTCATGGCACATGGTGTGGTCCTTAATGATGAAGAGCGGGCGATCCTAAAACAGCATGATGTTCGCGTTGCCCATAATCCAATCAGTAACCTGAAGCTCGGATCTGGGATAGCAGATGTCGTCAGCCTTCTTGATGCAGGCATTAAAGTGGGAGTAGCAACAGATGGCGTCGCCTCCAATAACAACTTCGATATGTTCGAAGAAATGAGGACAGCCGCATTACTGCAAAAAGGAATGTATAAGGATGCCACAAAATTCCCTGCCCAAACAGCACTCGCCATGGCCACAAGAATGGGCGCCGAAGCGATTGGCATGGGTCATACAGGATCACTGGAAGCTGGTAAAAAAGCGGATTTCATCACCATTTACCCATATAACAAAGAACACCTGCAGCCGCTGAGTGAAGCCTATTCTCACCTGCTTTATGCAGCAAGAGGAAATGACGTATGTGATGTATACATTGATGGAAAAGTGGTAGTGAAAGATGGCCGCTGCTTAACGATCGATGAAGAAAAAGTAATCGCCGAAACCAATCGTCTGCAAGGAACCCTATCACGATAACACTGATGGGAAAACAACCGGATGCACAGAAGAAAGGAGCTGCCATTTGCAGCTCCTTTTTTTATGGACTCAATGAAGGGCCGGGAATGGGGTGGAGGACGAATTAATCTGGTTTAGGTCAACAGAAAAAGCAAATATAAAAGGAGGAGATACGCGGAATAGAATGATATTAAGAAGTGGGGTTACTTTAATATAACTTGCCACTATCACAGTAGGTTTCTGCTTGCTTAGCATATTCCCCATTTGAAGAATTTCTTCTATTAATACAGTAATAAGGGTGAGTACAAGGTAAAAAGAGAGTTTACTAAAGGCCCTTTACAATAAACCGATATACTATGTGAAATTGTTTATATTACACATTGTTCTATTAAGGGGGAATTAAGTATTCTAAAAAAAATAATCCCATATGGTAAAAAAATATAATAGTTTTACGCTTTTTAAAAACTGAATATTCTTGATTTTTGGTAATTTTTATTTGGAAAATTAGTTGTATTACAAACTAGGAGGATTCAAATGTTGTTCAATAATTTAAATTCATTTTTTAAAAGCATTACAACTAGTTTTGTGATTAGTTTATTAGTTTTGGTTATTTTGGCAAGCATTTATCATATATTATGGAAAAATAATAGAACGGAAGCATTGTTAAAAAGTGAAGTACACCAGTCTTTTGATGAGGTGAAAATTTTTAATTCGAAAAATAATGAATTGAATAATCTAATCATTAAAGAGGTAAGGGATCTTAATAAAGAGTTATCTAATATTTTTGGGAAGATAGATACAAATGCTGGGTTAAATATAGTGATTTTTGAGAAATTGGAGGAATTACAAAAGTATGGGGAATTAGAAGATATCGGAGCTTTTTTTGATAACAATGCTAATTTAATTGCCTTGGTATCACCCGATTCCCTTTATAGAGAAGCAGATGAATGGTTCTTTAGAAAGGATTTACGCCACGAATATACACATTATTTTTTGGCTAAATATCTTATAGAAAAAAAATTAAAGACGTTCCGAAATGGTTCGATGAGGGGGTGGCCGAGTACGTTGCAGTTACCATGGATGGGGTTGAGGCTACGGATCCGTTAAATGAAGTTATTAATTTTGAATTGTTGAAGAGTAGGGAAGATTGGGCAAGGCAAAGAAGAAATCATAAAGAGTTATATCCTCAATCACATTATGGAATTAGGTATATTATCGAAAAAAAAGATTTAGACATATTAAAGAAAATAATAGATGATAGCTATGATTTAGGTTTCTCAAAATCCTTCAAAAGACATACTAACATTGAGATTAATGAATTACATAAGTTCATCAATTGAAGTATTACAGATGCTGAAAGGTTGATTTCGTTAATTGAAAAAGGAGGACAAGATGAATGGACAGGGAAACTTCATTATTAAAAGAGCATTTGTATGAGCTGGAGGAGAAATTGTTAAACTCTGAAGTTCGTACATCTCCAGAAGAGCTTTCATCATTATTGAAAGATGATTTCTTTGAGTTCGGCAGTTCGGGTAACATATGGTCAAAAAGCGATTTTATGGGGCAAGAGGGAGCCGGAGCGGTGAACATGACCCTAAGTCAATTTGAGATGCATCCATTGTCTGATGATACCGTGTTAACTACATACCGGATTTTTGATGAAGATAAGCTGGAACATACCTTAAGAAGTTCAATCTGGAAATGTGCGAATGGAAGATGGCAGATGTTTTTTCATCAAGGCACAAAAACAAAAGGGCCCCTTTAAGACTTTTATTTATGAAAAAGAAAGTTTTCCCTGCTTGAAAACTATTTCACTAAAATGATAGGGGTGGATGAAGTTGATCTTTCGTACCATTGATACGGACAAAGATGAAGATACTATCATTAAATTTCGGAAAGATTCCTTTATTGTAAGTTTTGGAACTGATGCGGGTTTTGGAGATGAACATGCATATCTGCAACGAATGGAAGAAATGGTCCGCAAATTTCCGGATGGACAGGTAATCATTGAAAAGGACCAAGAACCGATTGGACAAATGGAACTTCAAATTCGGGAGTACGAAGGAACTGAAATTGGCTATGTGAATCTATTTTATCTTATTCCCGAATACCGCAGTAAAGGCCTTGGCAAGGAATTGGTCCGCTACGCAGAAAACTTTTTCAGGCAATTTAATGTATCCGAATATCACTTAAGGGTTTCTCCGGATAATCAAAGGGCGATTTCTTTATATACGAATTCAGGCATGGTGAAGATAAGGGAAGAAAATGAAAAATACCCTGTATGGAGAATGAGCAAATCATTATAAAAGTAGAAATATAAAATATATTGATATAATAAAAAAGTATCGATTCACTATACTATGAAACTATTTATCGCGATGAAAAATATGGTTGACTTTAGAGAATTTAGAATATATAGTGAAGGACATAATTAAATATAACGTTAATTCTTATCAAGAGATGTGGAGGGACTTGGCCCTATGATACCTCGGCAGCGGGTTTTTACTTTTGTAAAAATACTGTGCTAATTCCAACGGACGAAAGTTTGAAAGATAAGAAGGAGCTTTTCTTAGATAATTAATTTAAGAGTTTACTCTTTTTTATGTCTAAAAGAGGCCTCTTCTGTCTGATGACGGAAGAGGCCTCTTTTGTTTATTCAAAATGTATATGGTTATTTTGAGAATGGGTGCAATTACTCGTGAGTTTCGCGCAATAATCGTGAGTTTGGTGGATTTACTCGTGAGTTTCGTGCATTTACTCGTGAGTTTCGCACATTTACTCGTGAATTTCGTGCATTTACTCATGAGTTTCGAAAATTTAACCCGATCATTATGAAACTTTGCAAAGCTCTTCTCTGGATAAAGAATTCGTACAAATAAACAGCATGGGGGGAGATTGGATGATTGAGTTTCAAAATGTCAAAAAGGTTTATCAAACAAAGAAACAGACTGTCGAAGCTTTGAAGGGCATTAATTTGACAGTGGAAAAGGGGGATATATTCGGTGTAGTCGGTTATAGCGGGGCCGGGAAGAGTACGTTGATCAGGTTGGTCAATTTGCTTGAACATCCTTCAGATGGTTCGGTGATTGTTGGGGGCAAGGATTTAACCAAATTGAGCCCGAAGGAATTGCGGGCAGAAAAGAAAAAAATCGGGATGATCTTTCAGCATTTCAATTTGCTAAACTCAAAGACCGTTTTTGATAATATCGCCATGCCGCTGATTTTATCGGGAACCCCTGGTAATGAAATCAAAAAGCGGGTAGGCGAGCTGTTGGAGTTCGTTGGCTTATCGAGCAAAGCAAAGAGTTATCCGGAACAATTATCCGGCGGTCAAAAGCAGCGGATCGGCATTGCGAGAGCATTGGCTACCAATCCATCGATCTTATTGTGTGATGAAGCAACGTCGGCATTGGATCCACAAACAACGAGTGCAGTTCTGCAGCTCTTAAAGAAAATTAATAAAGAATACAATATCACCATTCTGCTAATCACTCATGAAATGTCTGTCATTAGGGAAATTTGCAATAAGGTAGCGGTCATGGAGGGCGGATGCGTCGTTGAACAAGGTTCGGTTTTCGAAGTTTTTGCCAAACCGCAAACGGATATTGCAAAAAACTTCGTGAGAACGGTCATACATGATGAAATTCCACAAAGTTTCCTAAAAAGCATAGGGTCGCATATCCCGATTATTTGGAAAATTAATTTTATTGGGACTACTTCGGGTACTCCTTTACTTTCAACCATCTCGAAGAAATATGATGTTCATTTAAGTGTTTTATCAGCCAATATTTCTGAGATTCAGGAAACGCCTTTCGGGAATTTGATCATCGAAGTGACCGGGAACAAAAATGAGGTGGACAAGGCTTATCAATATATTAAAGATGAGGGGATTCTCGTCCAGGAGGTGCAGATAAATGGGTAATACGCTTTGGGGAATGGAAATAACGGCAGATCAGCTGTCGACAGCTTTCGGTGACACACTTTATATGGTAGCCATCTCATTGGTATTTTCCGGATTGATTGGGCTTCCGCTCGGTATCCTGCTTGTCATTACAAGAAAGGGTCACATCCTGGAGAATAAATGGATCTTTAATGTATTGAACCCGATCATCAATATATTGCGGTCGGTTCCTTTCATCATCTTGCTTGTAGCACTTATTCCGTTTACGAGAATGATTGTCGGCAGTGCGATCGGAACGAATGCGGCCATTGTTCCGTTAATCTTTTACGCGGCTCCTTATATTGCCCGGCTTGTGGAGAACTCCCTGTTGGAAGTGGACAAAGGGATCATCGAGGCAGCTCAGGCGATGGGGGCGACGACATGGCAAATCATTTATCGCTTTTTGATTCCCGAGGGACTTAGTTCGTTGATCCTTACATTTACAACAGCGACAATCGGGCTTGTTGGATCTACGGCCATGGCAGGTGCCGTCGGGGCAGGCGGGGTCGGAGATCTAGCTTTGGCTTACGGTTATCAAAGGTTCGATACGATGACGATGATCGTCACAGTGGCGGCGCTCGTGATCATCGTTCAATTATTGCAATCCACCGGGAATTTTGTTTCAAGAAAAATCAGAAGAAGATAAAAATAACAGGAGGTAGGAGAAATGAAGAAAATCTTATTAACGATCATAGTATTGGCATTGGCCATAGTGGCTGCAGCATGCGGGAAAGAAGAAGGTGCATCAGGCGGTTCGGATGAGGTGAAAACAGTGAAAGTCGGTGTCAGCAGCGGGGATACAAGAACATGGGAATACATTGTCGACATAGCGAAAGAGGAAGGGCTTAATATCGAACTGGTCACTTTCAATGATTATATCCAACCGAACCTAGCGTTAAGTGAAGGGGAAATTGATGCCAATTCATTCCAAACGGTCGCTTACTTCGATGAATTCGTTCAAGACCAAAATCTAAAATTGGAGGCCATCGGGTCGACTGTCATTGCGCCTATGGGCCTTTATTCGAAAAAACATAAAGATCTCAAGGATCTTCCGGATGGCGCTACGATTGCCGTTCCGAATGAAGCAACAAACTTTGGCCGTGCACTACTCCTTCTTCAGGAAGCTGGATTGATTACATTGAAAGAGGAATTCAATGGATCGGGATCATTGGAAATCATTAAGGAGAATCCGAAAAACTTGAAAATCCAACCTGTTGCTGCCGGCAATACACCTCGTCTATTGGATGATGCCGATGCTTCAGCCATCAATAATAACTTTGCCGTCGAAGCAGGCCTTACTTTAAAAGATTCTTTATTCCATGAAAGTAAAACGGCCAAACCGTATATTAATATCATTGCAGTTAAAAAGGGTAATGCCGATCGCCCTGAGCTGCAAAAATTAGTGGAGCTTTATCAATCGAAAAAAGTGGAAGCGTTCATTGAAAAAACGTTTAAAGGAAACACCATTCCTGCATATGTTTCTGTAGATGAATTAGTGAATTACCAGGATGCTTGGACAAAACCAGCTAATGAAAAATAATGATTTAGAACAAGTGAAGGAACGCCGGCTGGATTCAAGATGCCTATCCGGCTCCTTAAACCAAAAAGGGGAGATTAGAATATGGCGAGAGAATTAGTGCGGAAGCAGCATCAGCAAATCATTGAAGATCACATCGACCTTCATTCCAAATTATATATCGAAACGAGTCAAGCCATTCATGCCAAACCTGAAATTGGGAATCAAGAATTCTTCGCTTCGGATACATTAACCGGAATACTTCGAAATGAAGGATTTGAAGTGACCCGCAATATAGCCGGACATGAAACAGGATTCATCGCCAAAAAGACCTCTTCAAAGAAAGGGCCCACAATTGCCTTTTTAGCCGAGTATGATGCATTGCCGGGTTTAGGTCATGCTTGCGGCCATAATATCATCGGCACAACGAGTGTTGCAGCAGGCATTTCCTTGGCACAAGTGCTGGAGGAAACGGGCGGAGAGGTGATTGTTTTCGGAACACCGGCTGAAGAGGGCGGGCCGAATGGAAGCGCAAAAGGCAGCTTTGTGAAGCACGGTCTATTTGATGGGGTGGATGCGGCCATCCTTATCCATCCTGGCGGGCAAACGCGTGTCACAAGTCCATTTTTGGCAGTCGACCCCCTTGATTTTCATTTTTACGGGAAGTCAGCACATGCAGCAGCTGCACCTGAAGAAGGCGTGAATGCACTTGACGCGGTGATTCAGCTGTTCAATGGCATTAATGCTTTGCGCCAGCAGCTCCCAGCCGAGGTTAAAATTCACGGAATCATCACCAATGGCGGGGAAGCGCCTAACATCATTCCTGAATATGCTTCTGCCAGGTTTTACATTAGAGCAACAACATGGAAACTTTGCCAAGAAGTATCGAATAAAATACGTGCTGTTGCCGAAGGGGCAGCACTTGCCACAGGAAGTACGGTTAAAGTTGAACGTTTCCAAAATGAAGTACTCGATTTTGTCATCAATCCAGTCCTGGATGAACTGTTAAAAGAAGAACTGGCTCAATTAGGGGAAGCGGTGGGTCCTCGAAAAGAGAGTGGCTTTGGCTCGACGGATGCTGGTAATGTAAGCCATGTAGTGCCGACAGCACATCCTTATATAAAAATTGGCCATGATGAGCTGATTGCCCATACGAATGAATTCCGCGACTGTGCCAAATCTCCTGCTGGAGACAAAGCCATCCTGACCGGAGCAAAAGCCCTTGCACTTACAGGGTATAAATTGATTTCGGATAAAGACCTGTTGGATAAAGTGAAAGCAGCATTTCATGAAGCGAAGCAAAAATAAATAAGATGCAGGAAAAAATTGTTGACTGCGGATCACAGAGTTAGTATTATAACAATAACAATGCCGAGTAATTAAATAGGAATTATAGGTTAATTGACCGGAAAACCGGAGACTTTTCTTTCATGTAAAGAGGTGTCTCCGGTTTTTTTGTGAATGGGCAAGTCGAAAGATTCTCTTTCAATACATCCTATAAAGGGGGATTTATCGTGGGGACATTATTACGTAAAGCGATTGAGAAAAAAAGAAACTTCCTAATCAACAAGTTGATTAACAAGGGAGTTTATAAAAAGAATGACATCCATCTTTTTGAATTAACCTTAACCGATTTAGAGAATGAATATATTAAAATAAGTAAAATCGAAGAGAAGGAATCCGATGATCATTCCCCCTGTCTGAGGATACATCATTTCATATAATGTCAGAATAAAAGGAGAGGGTGAAATGAAGAAGGATGTGGAAGAAAGGCGGAAGGAATTGATTCATAAACTTTTGATCCATACTGTAAATAAGAGTGTGGAACAGCTGATGAAGTTAACCTTAAAAGAATTGGAAATAGAATATAAAAAGGTTCAAAATGACTGTCATCCCCATAGTGATGCGGGTTCGATACAATGGATCAATGCAAAACGGCAGTAGGATGTATGTGGAACCTCAATTCATCATAAAAAATTTCATCATGTTGCTAACGGCTTTCTGTGTTGATTCTACATGATAGTTTGAGTTGTAAGGGTCACTGAATCCGTGTTTGCCGTTGAATTTATGAACTTCGACATTCTTTCTTTCTAAAGCTGGGATTAACTCGTCCACATTAAATGATGGCTCTTCTAGTGGGAAAAATAGCAATGCAGGGCATTGTGGCGCTAATTGTGCATAATTCCTAATACGCGAACCGTAGTAACCAACTATTCCATCGACACATTCTTCCTCACTGCACAGCCAAGCTACAGTTGCCCCTGCACTGAATCCAAGGATAAAAATCCTTTGGTATTCCTCTTTAATATCCAATAATATATCCTTTATTTTATCTAAAGCGCCTGTGAAACCTACGTTCTCCATAAAATGCCGATAAGCAGCTTCCTCTTGGGAATAATCAAAAGGCGTCTCACGTTCTAACAAATCCGGACAGATGACATCAAAATCCTGTCTTGATATTGACTCACAAAAACCCAGAATATGTTGGTTCATTCCATATATTTCGTGAATGACAATGATGGCAGTATCGGAATTTCTCTGAATGTGCAGCATTTTTACCCTCCTTAGTAAAGTGCTATTTAGTTTCTGAGACATATCGCACCGACTTTTAAAAAAATTATTAGGCATAAGGAAGTTCTCTTCCTAAAAATGATTTTAAGTTAGCGAAACTAAGTTCATATCCGTCCATGTATGGAGACTCTTCAGATTCTGTGTATATTTCGAAAGTGAAAACAAGGTTATCTGAATCCGGGGAATAAGAAACCTTTCGTTAGAGATTATCTCTTGGATTGTAAAGCTCATAGGGATACTTTCGTTATCTTTAAGATTGTTATAGGCACTAGGCATTAATACGAAGATTGCCTTCTCCCCAACCTTGAGTTTAGGAATATTCCACTTTGAACCCGGGGCATACCATTTAGAAATGTATTCATCATTCGTGATCGCATTCCAAACAGTTTCTTGGTTTTTATGAATCAGAACGGAGTTAATACCATTATTCACTGAACTAACGTCCTTGTTTTTAATGGATTATATAGAATGTTTAGGAAATATACAAGAAGATTTAGTACGCTAGCGAAACTGCATAAGAACTAACATGCGTGTGACGAAAATGTAAGATAATGGATTAAACTGTTAGGAAGAACGATGGAGATTTACTTCCTTTCTCTTTAATATGTAAGAAAAAGAGGAAGGTTGGGTATGAAATGGATTTCTTTGAGCTGAATATCAATGTATTTAGAATGATCAATGACTTAGGGAAACAATACGCTTTTTTAAACCCTTCTGCCATTTTCATTGCCGAGTACATGGTTTTTTTATTAGCTTTAGCTGTCATCGTATTATGGTTCACTCGAAATGAACAGAGTAGAATGATGGTTGTTTGTGGGATGATGACATTTGTAATAGCAGAAATGATGGGGAAAATGGCAGGGAAATTGCATTCAAACAATCAGCCATTTGCTGAATTGACCCATGTTAATAAGTTAATTGAAAAGGCAGTGGATAATTCATTTCCAAGCGACCATACGATCTTGTTTTTCTCGTTTTGTGTCTCCTTTTGGCTTTTCAAAAGAGGATGGTGGTTGTTATGGATCATGCTGGCTTTCCTTGTTGGCATTTCCCGTATTTGGGTAGGTGTCCATTTTCCGGCGGATGTGCTGGCAGGTGCTATACTAAGCACCATTTCAGGATTGGCGGTTTACCTTGTTGTTCCTAAACTAAGTTTGATTCATAAATTATTAGGGGGTTATGAGAGGTATGAACAAATGGTTCTATCCCCGTTAACTAAATCGATGGAAAAAAAGTCAAAGGATTTGTAAGCGAAAACAGGGTTGCTCAGGCAGCCTTTTTTATATATGCAAAAATATCCATATGGTGATACTGATGGTAAAATTAAATGAAAGCAATCCATCGCAATGGGGGACTTAATATTGATTGATATTCAAGAAATCAAAGACATTATCAGGCATCGCTATCCATTTCTTTTAGTTGATAGAGTACTGGAATTGGAAGAAGGAAAGAGAGCGGTGGCCATTAAAAACGTAACGGCAAATGAAGAGTTTTTTACTGGTCACTTTCCCGATTACCCAGTGATGCCAGGTGTGTTGATCGTGGAGGCATTAGCACAGGTAAGTGCTGTTGTCATGCTTACAAAAGAAGAAAATAAAGGACGAATCGGGCTTTTGGCTGGAATCGATGGATGTCGTTTTAAAAGGCAAGTAAAACCAGGGGACCAATTACGTTTAGAAGTAGAGATTACTCGCTTGAAAGGTCCTATCGGTAAAGGAAAAGGAAGGGCTACTGTCGATGGAGAAACCGTATGCGAGACAGAGCTCATATTTGCTTTTGGTGATTGATGGTGATACCGATAAAAAAAGCTTACGGGTATGTGACAAGGAACAGTAATGGAGAAACACAGGTTGGTTTTTCAACATCCCATTAGGGAAGCGGGGATACAGATACCCAAGGGAACAGTAAAGCCTCAAGAAGATGCTTACCAAGCGGTGATTAGGGAAATGAAAGAAGAAACAGGTCTGGAAAAACTTCATGTGCAGAAATTGATTGCGGAAGATTTTTGGGAGAACGCTGATGGTGCCATACATAATAGATTTTTTTATCAAATATGTGTATACAATGTTCCTGATGAATGGGATCATCAGCCAACGGGTGGAGGAGATGAAGAGGGGCTTACATTTCATTTCTTCTGGATTACATCCCAGCATGAAGTGCAACTTATTGAGGGGCATGGAGATTATTTAAACCTGATATTCAATTAACCCTTCAGTTCGCAGCAGATTATCACAACCGGCCAAGGTCATTATTGATCTTGGCCGGTTGTTTTTTAATGATCAGGTTTGTTTTTCGGTAATGAAAGTTTTTACGGTTGGCGGTTCATATGTATTAAATTGATCAAGAAGTCCATTTGGTTCAACATCTACCAGCGCCATGGAACGGAATTTTTCATGCAGGAACTGTTCGTCGGACATATGATTGAATAAAGCGACCAATGGATCATAATAGTGATTGATATTTAAGAGTCCGCAAGGTTTTTGATGAAGACCAAGCTGAGCCCAAGTGAAAATCTCAAAGAATTCTTCCAATGTTCCTGGCCCGCCTGGCAAGGCCATGAACCCATCTGCAAGCTCAGCCATTTTTGCTTTTCTTTCATGCATGGATTCCACGACAATCAGCTCGGTTAAGTTCTTATGTGCGATTTCTTTTTTTTCTAGAAAATCTGGCATGACTCCAATTACATTTCCGCCTGCTTCCAAAACGGAATCTGCAACTGCACCCATGATTCCTACACTTGAGCCCCCATAGACAAGGGTAATATTACGTTTTGCCAGTTCCGCACCCAGTTTTTTAGCCTCTTCTACATAGACAGCTGATGCACCTTTGCTTGATCCACAAAATACAGCTAGACTTTTCAAAATATCACATCTCCCATTTAGTAATCTTCCTTTCTTATCATACAAAATTCAGGGGGATTTGTTAAACTTGAATTATCTAAATGAAAGGTGGATGAATATGAACGTCACTGAATTTCAACAATGGGTAAAAGATTATTATGAAGCACGAGGATGGTCAGAATTGGACATTTTCATTCGCATCGGCTTTTTGGCAGAAGAAACTGGCGAGGTGGCACGAGCCATTCGCTCCCTTGAAATCGGCAGGGATAGACCTGATGAGGTTATTGGTTCGTATGAAGAAAACAAACAGGAGTTAACCGAAGAATTGGGAGATGTGCTAGGAAACTTGATTGTGATTGCGAACAAGTACAATATCCCATTGGAAGATGTGTTCAATGCCCATAAAAAGAAACTATCTGAACGCTATAATCATGCATAAGTTCTTTTGATTTAATTGATGAACATGAAAATCATCCTGTTTTAATCTTGAAGAGCTGTGACTATCAGCTCTTATTTTTATGGGCAAACGATAGTTTGTAGTACCCATTTAATTCCTTAAAAAGAAATCCTTTCAGCCTTTTATCCCCCTCCGTTAATAAAGAATTCACAAAATATGGGTAGTATGCGCGATTGAGATTGGATTTTATTGGGTATACACTTACATTAACAGGAATGAACATTCATTCCGCATCTTGTGAAAAAAGGGGTGAATCATTATGATCACGGCAGTAAATAAACGAGACAGTATAGTATCCAGCGCTTTAGTGCTATTCGCAGAACGGGGATATGATGCGACGACGATCCCGATGATTGCTACATCGGCAGGAGTTGGAGCGGGTACCATTTATCGCTATTTCGAGAATAAGGAAGTGCTGGGCAACAAGATTTTTCAAGAGTACTTGGATATTTTCACTGAAACGGTCAAGAATGGATTTCCTCATGAAGATTCAATTCGAAATCAGTTTCACCACATTTTTAAATCAATGGTTCACTTTACAACCGATCAGGACCAAGCTCTTTATTTTATTAAAATACATAGTGGAGCCCATTTTTTAAATGAGGATAGTCATGCAAGCTTTCAAGGGCTATTGGATATATTTAAAAATTTCTTTGATAAAGGAAAAGAGAAAAAAAAAATTAAGGATATTCCTTCTTCAGCTTTGATTGCCATCATTTACGGAGCATTTCTTGAGCTTGAGCGACTTGTTCGCATCGGGGAGTTAGAACCTGAACCAAAACTTTTGGAAGATGTGGAAGAAAGTTTTTGGGATGCAGTCCGTTTGCATGCTTGAGATATTTTACTATTAACGGAATGAACGTTCATTCCGACAATCTACACTATTGAAAGAGGTGCTAATAAAATGGAAAAAACAACTCAGTTTCCACAGCCAAAGACATATGGCCCCCTAGGCAGCCTGCCTATCATTGATAAGGATAAGCCGCTTCAGTCTTACATGAAGCTGGCACGAGAACTTGGGCCGATTTTTCAGTTCCCATTTCCGGGTCGAATCACTACATTCGTATCCAGTGCTTCACTCGCTAAAGAAATTTGTGATGAAACAAGATTTGATAAGAAAGTCGGTCCAGCCCTACAGAAAGTGAGAGCGTTTGGCGGCGATGGTCTTTTCACAAGTGAAACGACGGAGCCGAATTGGAAAAAGGCCCATAACATCCTGCTGCCTAGCTTTAGCCAGCAGGCAATGAAGGGCTATCATGCTAAAATGGTGGATCTTGCTACCCAACTCATTCAAAAATGGGCTCGCCTGAATCCAGCTGATGAGATAGATGTTCCTGAAGATATGACACGATTGACCTTGGATACGATCGGACTCTGCGGGTTCAATTACCGCTTTAACAGTTTTTATCGGGAGACCACCCATCCTTTTGTCTCCAGTATGGTGCGTGCTTTGGATGAAGCGATGAACCAAACGCAGCGGCTTGGCATCCAAGATAAACTGATGATCAAGTCTAAAAAACAATTCAGGGAAGACATTCAATATATGTTCTCTCTAGTGGATGAATTGATTACTGAACGAAAACAAAATGGTGATCAGGGAGAAGATGACCTTCTTTCCCATATGTTGAAAGGAGTCGATCCCGAAACGGGTGTATCACTGGATGATGAAAATATTCGTTTTCAAATCATTACCTTTTTAATAGCTGGGCATGAAACGACGAGCGGTCTCCTATCGTTCGCCATCTATTTCCTCATGAATAACAGAGACAAGTTAAAAAAAGCGCAGCAGGAAGTCGATGAAGTACTGGGTGATGATGTTCCTGATTACAAACAAGTGAAAAAGCTGAAATATGTCCGGATGGTGCTGAATGAAACGCTTCGTCTGTGGCCGACAGCTCCGGCGTTTTCCGTTTATGCGAAAGAAGATACCATGCTGGGTGGAAAATATAATGTGAAGAAAGGTGATGTGTTCTCGCTGCTTATTCCCGAGCTTCACCGTGATCCATCCGTTTGGGGTGATGACGTTGAATCGTTCATTCCTGAGCGGTTCGAGGATCTGGAGTCCATCCCTTATCATGCTTATAAACCGTTTGGAAACGGGCAGCGCGCCTGTATCGGACAGCAGTTTGCCCTTCATGAAGCGACACTGGTGCTTGGCATGGTTTTACAGCACTTTGACTTGATTGATCATGAAGAATATCAATTGGATGTTAAAGAAACTTTGACTCTCAAACCAGAAGGATTGACCATGCGCGTTTCACCGAGGAAGCCGACGATGTCATTTACCGCTGCTTCTCCAGAATCAAAGTCAGCGGACAAAGGAGCCACGGCATCTCCAATCGAGTCAGCACATGGGACACCATTACTCGTCCTGTTCGGATCAAATATGGGAACAGCGGAAGGGATTGCTCGTGACCTTGCCGAAACAGGGAAGCGGCAAGGCTTCAATGCCGAGGTTGCCCCTTTAAATGATTACACCGATCGGCTTCCCAAAGAAGGAGCTGTTCTTATAGTCTCGGCATCTTATAATGGAAATCCCCCGGATAATGCAGGTGACTTCGTTTCATGGCTGAAGGAAAGCAAGGGTAACACATTGGATGGTGTTCACTATGCGATCTTCGGCTGCGGTGACCGCAATTGGGCCAATACGTACCAACGCATTCCAATCTTCATCGATGAGCGGCTGGAACAAAAAGGAGCAGTGCGGCTGTCAGAAACAGGCTATGGAGATGCAAGCGATGACTTTGAAGGGGATTACGTGCCCTTTGGCCGAATCTTGCCGAAGCCCTGAACATTGAAGTGAATGGGAATGATCGGGTAGTTAGCTCGATTACGATGAACTTCGTAAGTGATGTGAGCGGCACACCGCTTGCCCGCACCCATCATGCGTTTACATCCATTGTAAAAAGGAATACTGAATTACAGCATGAAGATAGCGGAAGAAGTACACGGCATATAGAATTAACGCTGCCAGAGGGAATACATTATCAGGAAGGCGATCATCTCGGGGTACTTCCGCAAAATCCAGCGGAACTTGTCGAGCGAGTGCTCAGTCGATTTAACCTAAATGGCCATGATTACGTAAATCTGACTGGGGATTCCGGAAAAGCTGCTCATCTTCCTACAGGAAAACCAGTAAAACTCGAGGAGTTACTATCAAACTATTTGGAGTTCCAAGTACCCGCCACCAGGTCTCAAATTCGGGCGCTTGCCACTCATACGGTATGTCCTCCACATGTAAAAGAACTTGAAGATCTTCTTTTGGACAGTATCTATAAACAAGAAATCCTGAACAAGCGCATAACCATGCTTGACCTTATAGAAAAGTATCTTGCATGTGAAATCCCGTTTGAACGTTTTCTGGCTTTACTGCCACCTTTAAAAGCAAGATACTACTCTATCTCAAGCTCACCACTCCACAACGAAGGAGAAGCAAGCATCACCGTCAGCGTCGTCCGTGGAGAAGCTTTGAGCGGAAACGGGGAATACAAAGGAATTGCATCGAATTATTTGGCAGAACGCTTCCAAGGAGACAAAATAGCCTGCTTTATCAATACGCCGCAATCCAATTTCCAACTTCCAGAGAAAACAGGAAAACCAATCATCATGATTGGCCCTGGAACAGGAATTGCACCATTCAGGGGATTCATCCAGGCACGTCGCGTTTTGAAAGAAAAAGGTGAAACTTTAGGGACGGCTCACCTTTACTTTGGATGCCGAAATCCGGAATACGATTTCCTCTATCAAGAAGAACTCGTGCAAGCCGAACAAGAAGGCCTTGTAACACTGCACACCGCTTACTCAAGATGTCCCGGTCAAGAAAAAACATATGTCCAGAACCGATTAGCGGAAAACGCCCATGACATCCTTCCTTTATTAAAAGAAGAAGGAGGACACCTATACATCTGCGGAGACGGAAGCAAAATGGCGCCAGATGTTGAACGAACCATAATTGACAGCTATATGCATATCTATCAAACAACGAAAGAAGAAGCCACAGAATGGCTTCAACTATTAGAGGAAAATGGCAGATATGCGAAAGATGTTTGGGCAGGAGCATAAATAGGAGGAGCAGCGATTCTTAAGGGAATCGCTGCTTTCTTTATGCGGCAATGATAAAAATCGAATTCACGAGTAAAACAGTGAAACTCACGAGTAAACAGCGTAAATTCACGAGTATATCGCCCAAACTCACGAGTAAAACAGCGAAACTCACGAGTA
>NZ_JBHZPG010000079.1:0-1626 GCF_042788005.1 Peribacillus sp. YIM B13472 | reverse complement strand
AATCACGATGTCTGAGGTCAGTAAATCCATATTCTTATCTATATATCTTTTTTAGACCTAACGGCCTTTTATCTGAGGAACCCGATATAGCTTAAGATGATACATATTCATATCAACAATAAAAAGACCTTAACTTTTCCGTTAAAGTCATATAAAAGAAAAACAGGTTGCACCTTATTCGGTAATCTCTCATTTAGCTAATTAAACTGCACATCCAGCCATGTGAATGTCGTCTAATCTAATTATCGTTCTTTCCTCACTATCCAAGTATTAAAACAAAACTTCATGGACAACCTTCATGAGCTGTGAACTTCAGTAAATCGTCATTCATGTCGTCCAAAATTTAAGTATCTCATAAAAAACAAAAACACCTGTTGCCTATAAGGATAAGGCATTCAAGTGCTTTATAGTTAACTTAATAAGTATTTCTTGACGAATATTATGCTTAATCCAACGATCTTGTTTAATTTCGTGAGTTTATAGCTTAATCCCGTGATAATACTTCATAATTTAAACTGTCAATCTTCTATTTATCGTTCTTTTCACCCTTAACTTGCTTTAAATATTTATTATTACTTTATTCCAGTCTGGAAAGATATTTTTCTAAATACTTTTTTCCAGAATTGCTTTTAGGCATAATACCAAGATTCCTATACTTCCAAATAGTTTTTCTTTCAAGAGGGTCTATATTTGAAAGATCATCATAATTAAAATCAATCTTAAACTTTCCTATCTTATCTAAAACCATAGTAAAATTTGTCCAAGACTCTTGACCATTATCTTTAGACTTTCTCCAAAGTTCTTGAATAAAGTCTACTAATTGATGCCATTTTTCTGCGTATTCAAGCTCACTTATTGTAAATAGTTCAGTTAACTCATGGCTGTATATCGGTTTGTCACTACCTTCAGGGTAATAATAAAAATAAGCAGTCTGAGCTCCTTCAACTACCTCACCGTATAAATAAAACTTAGACCATTCTTCTGGAATAGTGTCTACAACGACTTCTGCTATATGTTGATATAATCTATCTAATTGTTCTTCATTCATCTATCTTTCCCCCCGGTACATTATCAAATCTTCTAATTTCCCATTCATCATCACCAATTTTATACTTAATATCAAAACTTACTGGACGTTGTGAGTCCCCCTTATAGTTTGGGGTTATCTTTACCTTCACTTCATCACCTTGTTTAAGTGCATCTGCCCATGTATTCTCAAGTTTCTTCCATTCACCTTTATTTAAATTCCCATTCATTGGAACAAGATTATCAAGATTACCTGAACCTTCGAAAATACTTGCAATTAAATGACCACCATCATCATCTGGCAATCTATTTTCTCTTCCTACAACCTTTTGGGCATAGTTATTTCTTTTGCCATCTCCTAACTTGAGAGTTCCATCAGCACTAGAAATACGACCTTGACCATCTGTTTTATAATTGTAACCTTCTTTACTTGTGTACTCAACATCTGGTTTTAATACTTTTTTACGACCATTCTTAGTATAATGTTCCCCGTATTTAACTTTAGTAACGGATTTATCGGTAGCCTTAGGAACACTCTCCCCTGAAACAGCCTCTACTTTTCTATCCTTCACCGTGAATTTCTGATAGGCTTCCTTAATT
>NZ_JBHZPG010000014.1:0-117523 GCF_042788005.1 Peribacillus sp. YIM B13472 | reverse complement strand
GGCGGCCAAAACGGTGGCCAGCCAGGAATGATGATGGGCGGTCAAAACGGTGGCCAGCCAGGAATGATGATGGGCGGTCAAAACGGTGGCCAGCCAGGAGTGATGATGGGCGGTCAAAACGGAGGCCAGCCAGGAATGATGGGCGGTCAAAACGGAGGCCAGCCAGGAATGATGGGCGGTCAAAACGGTGGCCAACCAGGAATGATGATGGGCGGTCAAAACGGAGGTCAGCCAGGAATGATGGGCGGTCAAAACGGTGGCCAGCCAGGAATGATGATGGGCGGTCAAAACGGAGGCCAGCCAGGAATGATGATGTTCGGCCAAAACGGAGGTCAGCCAGAGATGATGGGCGGTCAAAACGGTGGCCAGCCAGGAATGATGATGGGCGGTCAAAACGGAGGCCAGCCAGAGATGATGTTCGGCCAAAACGGAGACCAGCCAGGAACGATGGGCGGTCAAAACGGTGGCCAGCCAGGAATGATGATGGGCGGTCAAAACGGAGATCAGCCAGGAATGATGGGCGGTCAAAACGGAGATCAGCCAGGAATGATGGACGGTCAAAACGGAGGCCAGCCAGGAATGATGATGTTCGGCCAAAACGGTGGCCAGCCAGGAATGATGATGGGCGGTCAAAACGGAGGTCAGCCAGGAATGATGATGGGCGGTCAAAACGGTGGCCAGCCAGGAATGATGATGGGCGGTCAAAACGGTGGCCAGCCAGGAATGATGATGGGCGGTCAAAATGGAGGCCAGCCAGGAATGATGCCGGGACAATTTGGAGGTCAGCCAGGAATGATGATGGGCGGTCAAAATGGAGGCCAGCCAGGAATGATGCCGGGACAATTTGGAGGTCATCCAGGAATGATGATGGGCGGTCAAAATGGAGGTCAGCCAGGAATGATGCCGGGACAATTTGGTGGTCAGCCAGGAATGATGCCGGGCGGTCAAAACGGAGGCCAGCCAGGAATGATGATGGGCGGTCAAAATGGAGGTCAGCCAGGAATGATGCCGGGACAATTTGGTGGTCAGCCAGACATGATGCGCGGTCAGCTTGGTGGTCAGCCGGAAGCTATGTTACCTGGACAAATGGGAGGCCAGCCAGGCCAATTCGGGGGCGTTCGTGCGCCTGAAACATTTGGGATACCGACATATGTAGATGAAAGCGATGACTACTAATTATCAAGGAGACAGTGTTTTTAACACTCGTCTCCTCTCTTATTTAAATCGTAAGCCAAAGAATGTCCACCATATTCAAAGCAGTGTCTATTTATTAACTTTTGAAAAGGGTCATCCTATGATCCTTAAAGGATTCGACAGTTTTGAAAAATGGGATCGGCAAAGGGAATTGACTTCTTTATTAAAACAAAAGGGATTTCATCAAACGTATTATATTCATCAGAATTTAATGCCCTTTCAATTTAAAGGGAAATGGTATGGCAGTATGGACTATTTTCCGCCGAGTAAGAAAAAATTCAGATACTCCAATCAAAAGGACCGCTTAGAGGGCATTCAGTTACTGGAAAGCTTCCATGATGTGTCGGAACATATCTCCATTAACGCTCCTGTGTTCAATCAATCAAAAAAGTGGAAAGAACGCTTATCACTATTTAAAAAGAACTTTTCTTATGTTCGCCAATATGTTTCCGAAGATATTATCAAGGAATGGATTAGATGGGGTGAATGGTCGCTAGAGGGGTTTGATAAAAATCAGTCTTTATGGAATAAGGAAAAGAAAGTCATCATTCATGGTGATTGTGCCCACCATAATTTCTTGCGGAGAGCGGACGGCACTTTGACGCTAATCGATTTTGACTTAATGGCGAATGCCCCGAGGTGCATTGATTATTTACAGTATGCAAATCGAATTTCGCCTCATTTGGAAGATGCGGCCACCGAACTGTGGGATGTTCCGCAAATGCAAAGGTATCAGTCAGACCTGGCCTTTTTATATGCTTTAACTTATCCTACCGATATTTTCCGTGAATGGAATCGTCTTAATAAAAGTTCTTCCCAGCTTCATTCGGTCTGGAAAATGTCCGTCGAAGGTTTTTCGAATCGGATGGAGATGAATGAAAAATTGGCGGAAAGGATTTCTTCCCTTAATAGGAATTAAAACGGGTTTTTGGCCGTATCTTACAGAGTACATTTACCGTTCGACACCCATGCTAATTATGAGCGGAATATAGCTCATTCTATTGCAATGGGAGGGTTATTGGTGCAGAAAATAAAATGGGCACATCCGCTTTGTACTGTATTGGCCGCCGTCAGTTTGGTTGGATGTGCTAATAATGATACAGCGGAAAATGAAAAAATCACCAATGATACAGGGTACCATGAAAAGGATGCATTGGTACGCAACATCAATTATGAGAATATGGTGCAAGGTTTATATGATAAAGATGATGCGTACAGTAAGAGTGACCGTAACTACCATGGACATGAAAGTATACCGCTTAAGGCAAAATCATCTTATTATAATTCTTATGAAGGCGCTTTTGCCGATAAAGTAAATGGTATCGCCAAGAAAGAGGAGCCGGTCAACGATGCCAGGACAATCATCATGAAAGATGAAATGCTGGTAGCCTTGCGGCTTGATGACTACAGCCAAGCAAAAGATGTTAAAGAAAGAATCAAGACCGAAATCGGACCCCTTACCAATGGCCGCACCCTATATGTAACCACCGATGAAGGTGTCTATTTCAGGACGATGACGCTTGATAACAATCTTCGGGATGGCGATACGAGGGAAATGATCATTTTGGATGCCAATGACATGTTCGATAACCTTAACATTCACGAAAATCACTTAAAATAATTAGTGGGCTGACCCGATATGGAGTCAGCTCTTTTTGATTTTTTTCTGGTTAATAATCCTTATTTGGGGTCAAACTACATAAAAAGTAAACGCCTTAAGAGGTGAATATATTGATTAATCAACTTAGAATCCAATTTTTCATGACGCTTTTCATATTGCCAATTTGCTTAACCGTTTTTGCCGAAGAAACCGTTCAAAAGGAAAATGATCCTATTGAAAGGAAGGTCATTCTTCAGCGTATGTATCTGGATGGCGAATTAAGTGAAGAGAAATTGACAGAAACCATTTGGTCGATGGAGGACTTTTGGTCAAAATATGAAGGATGGAAAGTGGTCGATCAAAATGAAGAGCAGATTGTCATGAAGAAAATTGAAAATGACATATCTCCGCTTTTAAAAGCGAATGGTTACCTTGGGATGAGGGAAGATGGTACGTTATCCATTTTTATCGGAAGGCCCGAGCACGCCAAAATCATTCATACTTTCTACCAAATAGACGTTGGTAAACTTGAAGCATACAAGCAGGAGGAATTGCAAAAAGGGATTCCGATCATGAATAAAGACCAATATAAACAGCTCATTAAAGAGTATGAGCCATATTCGGTAAACTAGGATGGGATGACACCCATCCTCCAGACTGTAGATAAACTCGATGAAAATCGGGTTTGTCTGCAGTTTTTTAGGGTTTGTACAATTTGAACGTTGCCTCCAGGCACTCGCTTTTCCCGCAGGAGTCACAATCACCTTGTTTAAAATTTAGATAGAACACCATTTGACTACAAACTGAAGGAAGGGATAATACCTCAAATGTAATAAAACGGGATATCCTTCACTGTAAAAGTCTTTGCGCCTACTAAACAACTTTTAATGAACAACACCCCCTTTTTATGATAAAATGAGAGGTACAGCAAAATCAGGGAGAGAATTAATTTGTATGATTATATAAAAGGCAAGGTCGATTATATTGGGCCTGAATACATAGTTGTGGAAAATGGGGGGATCGGATATCAAGTGATGACACCGAATCCTTTTATTTTTTCCGCTCAATACCAGAAAGAAATTCAAGTTTTCTTGTATCATTATGTTCGTGAGGATATGGCCGCATTATACGGGTTTCAGACTCGTCAAGAAAAGGCGTTATTCACAAAATTATTGAATGTAACGGGAATCGGGCCGAAGGGTGCTCTAGCCATATTGGCATCAGGCAAGGTTGATCAGGTGGTACAGGCGATCGAAAATGAAGATGAATCGTTTTTGGTGAAATTCCCGGGTGTCGGAAAGAAAACGGCACGGCAGATGATTCTCGATTTAAAAGGGAAACTTGAGAACATTATTCCGGATGCGTTTCCAAGCTTGTTTAATGAAGGCGTAACGGCTGCACTCAGTCCAAATGGCTATACGGAAGAATTGGATGAAGCCATTCTTGCATTGAAGGCTCTTGGTTATTCTGAAAAGGAAATCCAAAAGGTTGCCAAGAAATTGCAGGCTGAAGATATGACGACCGAGCAATATATTAAGAAAGCATTGCAAATGATGTTAAGATAAGGAGTGGCGCAATGGAGGAGAGAATATTCAATCAGGAAGCCGATTTGAACGAACTGTCCTTTGAACAAAGCCTGCGGCCGCAAAACTTAAAGCAATATATCGGACAGGATAAAGTGAAAGCGAATTTAAGTGTATACATCGAAGCGGCAAGGATGCGTGAAGAAACGCTCGATCATGTACTTTTATATGGACCGCCTGGTCTTGGGAAGACGACGCTTGCCGTCATCATCGCCAATGAAATGGGTGTAAATATCCGCACGACTTCCGGTCCCGCCATTGAGCGGCCGGGAGATCTGGCGGCCATTTTGAGTGCACTTGAACCAGGTGATGTATTGTTCATCGATGAGATTCACCGTCTTCCACGTGTCGTTGAAGAAGTGCTATATCCGGCTATGGAGGACTTCTGTCTGGATATTGTAGTCGGTAAGGGACCGGAAGCCCGTTCGATTAGGATCGACTTGCCGCCTTTCACCCTCGTTGGGGCCACGACGCGTGCAGGCTCATTGTCTGCACCGCTTAGGGACCGTTTTGGCGTTTTGAGCCGTCTTGAATATTATACGGAAAACCATTTGACTGATATCATCATCCGTACAGCAAGAATCATGGATACGGAAATGGATGATCAAGCAGCGGCCGAGCTTGCAAGAAGGTCAAGGGGCACCCCGAGAATCGCCAATCGGCTTTTACGGAGGGTCCGGGATTTCGCCCAGGTGCGCGGGGATGGTACGATAACGGCCGAACTTGCCGATTATGCACTTGAATTAATGCAGGTCGACCGTTTAGGACTCGATCATATTGACCATAAATTACTTAAAGGGATCATTGAAAAATTCCGTGGCGGACCAGTGGGTCTGGAAACGATTGCGGCAACGATTGGCGAAGAGGCACATACGATTGAAGATGTGTATGAACCATATCTGTTACAAGTAGGTTTTCTTCAGCGTACCCCAAGAGGCCGGATGGCAACACAGCTAGTTTATGAGCATTTCGGCATGGAGATGCCTGAATGATGAATATACCAAAGATGGTTATGATTCTGGGTGTGATTATATTCGTGATTGGTTTTGCGATGAAATATATTCATCTCGGCAGGCTGCCGGGAGATATTTTTCTGAAAAAGGGGAATACGACGTTTTACTTTCCTATCGTTACATCAATCATCGTCAGTGTTGTGTTGTCCGCCATTTTTTATTTGATCGGCCGTTTTAAATAATGATTACAGCTTGATAGACACGTAAGGAAGTGGAACAGATGAAATTGGATATGTTTGATTTTCATTTACCGGAGGAACTGATTGCCCAAGTTCCTTTGGAGGATAGGGAAGCCAGCAGATTGATGGTGCTGGACAAAGAAACCGGTAAGCTCCAGCATGATGTATTCAGCCATATCACGGAATATATCAAACCGGGAGATTGCTTGGTGTTGAATGATACGAAGGTGCTTCCGGCCCGACTATACGGCAGTAAAGAAGGAACCGGTGCAAAAATCGAAGTATTGCTGCTTAAGCAAGAGCATGATGATGTATGGGAAACGCTTGTGAAGCCGGCCAAACGGATTAAAGAAGGCTCGACAATCGTTTTTGGCGATGGTAAGCTGAGTGCCGTCTGTACAGGCGTGCTCGAGCATGGCGGCAGAATCCTTGAATTTAAATATGACGGCATATTTTATGAAATACTGGAGAAGCTTGGCGAAATGCCGTTACCTCCATACATCAAGGAACAGCTCGACGACCAGGATCGCTATCAAACGGTATATGCGCGTGAACGGGGATCTGCGGCGGCACCTACCGCTGGCCTGCATTTTACGGAGGATTTACTTGAGAAACTTAAAGGGATGGGTGTCCACATCGCCTTCATCACGCTGCATGTCGGGCTTGGTACATTCCGTCCAGTAAGTGTCGACGATATTGACAGCCACGAAATGCATTCGGAATTTTATCAAATGACGGAAGGCACAGCCAGATTGCTGAATGATGTGAAAGATAAAGGCGGGAAAATCATTACGGTCGGCACAACGTCCACAAGGACATTGGAAACGATTGCGTCCCGCAATGATGGGGTTTTCAAGGAAGAGAATGGCTGGACGAGCATCTTCATTTATCCTGGTTATGAGTTCAAAGGGATCGATGCGATGATAACGAACTTCCATTTGCCCAAATCGACTTTAATCATGCTTATTTCTGCACTTGCAGGCAGGGAGCATGTCCTTCATGCCTATGAAACGGCTGTGGAAGAAAAATACAGATTCTTTAGTTTTGGAGATGCAATGTTAATTAAGTAATATAAGAGTGTGAAGCTCTTGAAGGGAGTTATTGCGTTGACTGCAATACGATATGAGTTAATCAAAACATGTAAACAGACAGGGGCACGGCTGGGCCGGGTCCATACGCCGCATGGTTCTTTTGAAACGCCGGCATTTATGCCGGTTGGAACGATGGCTACTGTCAAAACGATGTCCCCGGAAGATTTGAAACAAATGGGGGCAGGCATCATCCTGAGCAATACGTACCACCTATGGTTGCGTCCGGGGCATGAAATCATCAAGGAAGCCGGCGGATTGCATAAGTTCATGAACTGGGATCGGGCGATTCTGACCGACTCAGGCGGCTTTCAAGTCTTCAGTTTGAGCGAGTTCCGCAAAATTGAAGAAGAGGGCGTGCATTTCAGGAACCATCTGAATGGCGATAAATTGTTTTTATCTCCGGAAAAAGCGATGGAAATACAAAATGCGCTTGGCTCGGATATTATGATGGCATTTGATGAATGTCCGCCATTTCCGGCGACTGAAGAGTATATGAAGAAGTCGGTAGAACGGACATCGCGCTGGGCGGAACGCTGTTTGAATGCTCACGAGCGGCCAAATGACCAAGGTCTGTTCGGAATCGTTCAAGGCGGGGAGTTTGAAAATCTTCGCAAACAAAGTGCAAAAGACCTTGTCTCCCTTGACTTTCCGGGTTATGCTATTGGAGGACTATCCGTAGGGGAACCGAAGGATATCATGAACCGCGTCCTTGAGTTTACAAGTCCGCTTTTGCCAACTGACAAACCGCGTTACCTTATGGGGGTCGGTTCACCGGACTCATTGATCGATGGTGCACTCCGCGGTATCGATATGTTTGACTGTGTACTGCCGACGCGAATTGCGCGTAATGGTACGCTCATGACGAGCAATGGGCGGCTGGTTGTGAAAAATGCGAAGTATGCACGCGATTTCGGTCCAATCGATGAAAATTGCGATTGCCATGTTTGCAAGAATTATAGCCGGGCATATATCCGCCATTTGATTAAATGTGAAGAAACCTTTGGGATTCGTCTTACGACTTACCATAATCTTCATTTTCTGTTAAACTTGATGGAACAGGTCAGACAAGCTATTCGAGAAGATCGCCTTGGAGACTTTAGGGAAGAGTTTTTTGAGCAGTATGGTTTCAATGAACCAAATGCGAGAAACTTCTAATTCCATACATATTTTAATGAACGAAAGGAGTGAATATACAAAATGGGTTCTTTAACACAAATACTTCCGTTGATTTTAATGTTCGTATTGTTCTATTTCTTATTGATCCGCCCACAGCAAAAACGCCAAAAGACTACGCAAAATATGCAAAGCAGTTTGAAAAAAGGTGATAAAGTTGCTACTATCGGCGGCATGCACGGAACAATCGATGCAATCGATGACCTGAAAATCGTCATTAAATCACCAGACGGCACAAAACTAACTTTTGACCGTGCAGCAATCCGTGAAATTACGGAAAGCGCACCGAATAAAGAAGTATCCGTATAAGACAAACGAAAACCGGGCCATGTGCCCGGTTTTTTGCTGTGTTTTTTAATCGGTGCGGGAGTCGGAACTCATGTTGACCCCAAGCACGCCGCCCATCATGGCCGTAATCACAAAACAGCCATAGTATATCCATTGCTTGATGGTGAAAAGTGCATCGTGGCCTAAATATTGAAAAAGGAACACGACCAACAGATAAAGCAGCCCAGTGCTCCCGCCCAAGAATAGTCCTTGCTTTTTCCCTTTGCCTCCTGAAATGAATCCACCAATGAACAGCGATAAAAAGGACACGATCATGATCACGTATGTCAGGGATGATTCCGTCAGTGAAGTAAAACGAAGAAGGGTGGAAACGATTAAACTTGCAATCATCGCTATGGCAAAGATGGAGCCTACGCCATAAATTACGGCGACACTCATTTTTTTAGTTTCGATGGGTATTCCTCCTTTTTAAAAGGCTGATACGTATAGCCTGTTTATGTGTTTGTACAAGCATATTCCCCGTATCGAACCTTTAGACCAGGTTTAAGAAGCTTCCCGTAAAATTAGAAAAGATTATGGAGTAATATTTCAGTTCCCAAGCCATGCTATGGATGAAGGAAGTGTTATTCAATTGGATATCCTGGCTATTATTTTTAGAACAACAGTGATCTATCTAGTCATATTATTACTTTTCCGAATGATGGGTAAGCGGGAAGTTGGGGAACTGAGCATTCTGGATTTAGTGGTATCCATCATGATAGGGGACATTGCCGTCCTATCCTTTGAAGAATTGGATAGACCATTTTTCAGGCAAATCATACCGATGTTCGTACTTGCTTTCATCCAGATAATCATGGCTTACATTTCATTGAAAAGCATAAGGTTTCGAAACATCGTGGACGGTACGCCGCAGATCATCATCAATCAAGGGAAAATAGATGAAAAAGCGATGCGTAAGCAACGATATAATTTCGATGATTTATTGACCCAGCTGCGTGAACAGGGGATTAATGATTTAAATGACGTACAATTCGCAATCCTCGAATCCTCCGGAAAGCTTTCGATCATCAAGAATACCAAAGACAAAAGGTCTAAAACTAAAGAAACACCTTATCCTCTTATAATCGACGGGGAGATACAGGAGAGGAATCTCGATAGAATTGGCAAAAATCATTTTTGGCTCCGGCACCAGTTGAAAAAACTGGGAGAAACGAAGATTAAAGAGATTTCGATTTGTGGGTACATAGATGGCCAATTTTATATCGATAAAAATGAAACGAAGAAATGACCGAAGCCATTTAATGCTTCGGTTCATTTTATTTCCAAGCGAATTTTGATAAAAAGCCGCCCACTACAGGAATCCTGATCAGATCCGCCTTTTTTATGCTGCCGGTCATGAGCAGGAAAAATGTGAACAGCAGGATAACGACCGTCACGGAAAACATTAGCCGTGTGCCAAGTGGCAGTGACGAGAGTGGGAATTGATAAAGATAATAACCGCCCCATCCTGAAATTAAAGCAAGGACCAAAGCTGATATATAGCTGCGGAAATGAAGCGTAAAAGGGACGACCTTCAGCACGGTTGAAAAATGCAGGAAGGTAACGAGCATCGTACCGACAGCTATCCCGATTGCGGCACCCATTATCCCGAAACTTTCCTTTGACGCCAGCAGCCAGATCACACCGATTTTAAGGATGTTCCCAGCCAGGCTGTTGAACATTGCGGCCTTCGCAAGATCCAGTGCTTGCAGCATGGATTGCAGCGGATATTGAAAGTAATAAAGGATGAAAAAAGGTGCCAGGAATTTAATGAAAACAGCAGCATGTGAAGAGCCATACATGACTTGTAAAATCGGTTCGGCAAAGATGAACAGAATGACGATAGCTAAACAGCCTGTGATAAATGTGATTTTCAGGGCCTGCTGAAGCCTGTGTTCAACGAGTAAAAAGTTTCCGGTCGTACGGGCTTCACTCACTGCCGGGACAAGTGCCGTCGCCAGTGATGATGTAACGAAAGATGGAAGCATGAGTAAAGGCAGTGCGTATCCTGTCAGCTCCCCGTATTGACTGGTGGCTGCGGCCGCGGTGACTCCAGCGATTGCCAAACTTTGGGCGACCACTATCGGTTCGAAAAACCATGAAACCGATCCGATCATCCTGCTTCCGGTGGAAGGAAGGGCGATCCCCATCAATTCCGTGAACGTTCCTTTTCCGGATTTGACATTCTTGAAGAAACCCTTTCTGAACTTAAAATGTTTTTTTAATTTAAAGCTTGTCAATAAGTAGAAGAGAGAGACAAGTTCACCGATAATCGATGCGAACATCGCCCCGGCTGCAGCATATTCGATTCCATATGGCAAAAAGGCCTTCGTCAGGACGGCTATGAAAGTGATTCGGGCCACCTGTTCGATAACTTGTGAGAAAGCGAAGGGCTTCATATTTTGCTTGCCTTGGAAATAACCTCGCAGTACGGATGAAATGGCTATGATCGGTACGATAGGGGCAATCGCCATTAGAGGCCATACCGTCCGTTTGTCAGTGAATAGGTATTCTGAGAGAACCGGTGCGAAAAGCAGCATCGCAGGGGTGAAAATCATCGATAGAGTAAAAGTGCAGGCCAAAGAGACGACAAGGATTTTCTTGATTTTTCGCTCATCGCCTCTGGCATTGGCCTCAGCCACGTATTTCGAAATGGCAATTGGCAGGCCTAACTGGGTTATGTTCACGACGAGAAAGAGGGTCGGTAAAGCCATCATATATAAACCAACGCCTTCTTCGCCGATGAAGCGGGCGATGACAATGCGGTTAATGAAACCAAGAACCCTTGTAATCAGGCTTGCGATTAATAATATCAGCGTCCCTTTTAAAAATTTGGACATTGAACTCCCTCCCTTCTCAAAAAAGCGGTTATGCTATACAATTATCTATATGCTTGTACTTGGACAAAGCATGACAAAAGTGTTTGTTTGCGTTCTAACAATTGATAAGAAACCCTTCGAAGAAAATGCGCATTTATTTGAGAATCATTTTTACTGGAGGCAAAGTGATGGCAAAAAAGAATCATCCCTATCAAAGGTATTATCTAAAGGTACGTCCATTTTTGAAGAGCAAGCGTGAGGAATTCCAAATGGTCGGATTGAATGCCGTAACGGAGGAAGACATTTGGGGAACCTTAACCAAAAATAAATGGAAGCGTCCTCAGGAAAACATTCACCTTCATGAACTTGTCGCAGATATCGTGACATTTTCGAGCAACCAGTTCATGACCTTCCAAATGGTTGAAGCATATAAATCACCAAACCTATTAGAGCCGCTTTCTGAAGAAGAACTGAAGGAACTTTTTAAAGAATAAAGCAAAGATATACTTAAATTGACAGCTGTTTGTATATGACTCATAATAGATATGGTTATGCTTTTTTTTGGAAAAAGCAGGGAAGCTGTGTCCTTTTTCTCAAGAAGCAAGGGTATGCAGTTATCATATAAACTAAAAATGACAGTTTTTTTAACTTCAGGAACAGGCGTATTATAGAAAGGGGCCTACTACATAATGGTAAAAAGAAGCAGGATCGTTGCGTTTTTTCTAATCGCACTATTGATTTTCGCAGCGATGGGGACGACTTCAAAAGGAATCCTAAAGGATATCAAGCTGGGTCTTGATCTACAAGGCGGTTTTGAAGTGCTATATGAAGTAAAACCGCTGTCTGGGGAAAAGATCACCCCGGATGTATTACGGGCTACAGTAAGCTCACTTGAGCGGCGTGTCAATGTTTTGGGCGTTAGCGAACCTAACATTCAAATCGAAGGGAAAGACCGGATCCGCGTTCAATTGGCTGGAGTCAAAGATCAAAACAACGCCCGCGAAATCCTCTCGACACAAGCTAAATTATCTTTCCGTGATTACAACGATAAGGAAATGATGACCGGTGCCGACCTGAAAGAAGGCGGCGCGAAACAAACGTTCCAAGATAATAAACCGGTTGTCGAAGTTACATTGAAAGACGTAAATAAATTTAAGGACATCACTCAAAAAATATCCTCGATGGAAAGTCCGACAAATGTACTTGCAATCTGGTTGGATTTCGAGGAAGGAAAAGATTCCATTAAGGATACAGCCTCACAGGACAATATGATATCCGCTCCGGCTGTCAGTGAAGTTTTCAATACGAAGAAGGTGTATATTACCGGTCAATTCACGGTGGAAGAAGCGAAAGAGCTTGCCGCCCTTCTTAATGCCGGTGCTTTGCCTGTAGATTTAAAAGAAAAGTATTCCACTTCTGTAGGTGCCCAGTTCGGTGCAGGTGCACTGCATGATACTATTTTTGCAGGAATCATCGGAATTGCACTTGTTTTTATCTTCATGCTTGTGTATTACCGCTTCCCGGGATTCATTGCGGTCGTCACTTTAAGCATATACCTTTTCTTGACGCTTTTAGTGTTTGATTGGATGAATGCGGTCCTTACGCTGCCTGGTATTGCAGCATTGGTACTCGGGGTCGGGATGGCCGTCGACGCCAATATCATAACCTATGAGCGAATCAGGGATGAATTGAAACTTGGCAGATCGGTTAAAGCGGCTTATAAAGAAGGTACCAAGAATTCACTTGCTACAATCACGGATGCCAACTTAACGACCCTGCTGGCTGCAGCTGTTCTGTTCTATTATGGAACAAGCTCGGTTAAAGGGTTTGCCACCACTTTGATCATTTCGATTTTAATGAGTTTCATAACAGCCGTCTATGGTACACGCCTCTTCATGAGCATGTGGGTGAATAGCGGGTTCCTGGACAAACGTGCATCATGGTTTGGCGTGAAGAAGAAATACATTCACGATTTATCCGAGAAAATGGATTTAATGTCATTGCCAACACGCTTTGATAAAATCGATTTCGTCAAACATCGGAAGGTTTTTTATGGCATTTCAATCGGTGTCACCATTATCGGGATCATTTTCCTGCTCGTCTTCAGATTGAATCTTGGGATTGATTTCACGAGCGGTACCCGAATCGAGATTGCGTCCAAAGACGTCTTGACGACTCAGCAAGTCAAAACCGAAATAGAAAAGGTCGGTATCGACGCGGATGATATCAAGGATGTCAGGCTCGCTGGAAAAGACAATAAAAATGCTGTCGTTCGGACAGTCGGTGTCCTCGATAAACAGGAAATCGCTGAATTGAAGGACCATTTCAAGAAGGATTACGGGGCGGAACCGAATGTCAGCACCGTATCACCGACTGTAGGAAAAGAGCTTGCGAAAAATGCCATGTATGCCTTAGCGATTGCATCAATCGGAATCATATTGTATGTATCGATACGATTTGAATGGCGAATGGCCGTACCTGCCGTGGTCGCGCTCATACATGATGCATTCTTCATCATCACGATTTTTAGCTTGCTCCGGCTCGAAGTGGATATCACCTTCATTGCTGCGGTTCTGACGATCGTCGGATATTCGATCAATGATACGATTGTAACCTTTGACCGAATTCGTGAAAACCTGCGCTTCAGCCGTAAAATCAAAACCGTCGAAGAGCTTGAGAACATTGTGAACATCAGTATCAGGCAAACTTTGACCCGATCCATTAACACGGTACTGACCGTTCTCATTACGGTCATCGCGTTGATGATCTTCGGCAGTGAAGCTATCCGTAACTTCTCAATTGCCCTGTTTATCGGTTTAATATGCGGCGTGTATTCATCGCTATTGATCGCTTCCCAATTCTGGCTTGATTTGAAAATCAGGGAATTGAAGAAGAAAGGTCCGCTGAATACCGCGAAAGAAAAGAAACAAAGTCTTGAAGGACAAGTTTAATAGGTGAGAGGGGGCTGGCATGATGCCAGCCTTCTTTTTGTTGAGCTAATAGGGAATTACAGCCAATTATGAGTTTAAAATAAAATTGAAACTGGTATATTCGTTTTGTATAATGAGTAAGTTGAGGGGTGAATAAATGTTAAAGCCAAAAACCCGGTGGAACTTACGAACTGCCGATGAAAACAATGTTGCTGTACTAGCTGAAGAGCTTCATATCACACCTTTGGTTGCAGCCCTGCTTGTGAATCGAGGCCTGGATACGATTGAAAGTGCCCGATCATTTTTATTTGTAAAAAATCAAACTTTTCATGATCCATTTTTATTGAAGGATATGGATAAAGCAGTATATAGAATAAGAGAAGCGATTCAAAATGGAGAAAAAATACGTATATTCGGTGATTATGATGCGGATGGCGTGACATCGACCACAGTGATGATGACGGCGCTGACGAGATTGGGGGCCGATGTTGACTTTTATATCCCCAATCGGTTTACAGAAGGATATGGTCCGAATCCGATGGCGTTCCGCCTTGCAGCCGAGCAAGGGGTGAAGGTATTAATAACCGTCGATACCGGAATTTCTGCAGTCGATGAAGCGAAACTTGCCGGCGAGCTTGGCATGGATTATATTTTGACCGACCACCATGAACCGGGACCGGAACTGCCTGAGGCATTGGCGATCATCCATCCTAAACTTGAGGACAGTTCCTATCCATTTAAAGACCTTGCCGGAGTAGGGGTCGCTTTTAAGCTGGCACACGCCTTGCTTGGGGAATTGCCTGAGGATTTGCTAGAGATAGCGGCAATCGGCACGATAGCGGATTTAGTGCCTTTACAAGGGGAAAACCGCGTCATTGCTGCGAAAGGCATCGAGCAGTTACGTTTGACGCGCCGCCCGGGCCTTGTCGCCTTAATGAAAGTGGCGAATGTTCAGCAGGAAGCATTGAATGAAGAATCGATCGGCTTTGCGATGGCACCGCGGATCAATGCTGTCGGGCGCCTTGGAGATGCCGATCCCGCTGTCGATTTATTGATGTCACAAAGTCTGGAAGAAGCGACGGAGCTTGCCAATGAAATCAATGATATCAATAAAGAGCGACAGGAAATGGTTGCAGCGATGGCGGAAGAAGCGATTGCTGAAGTCGAGGAAAACTTCCCGCCGGAGTCCAATGGCGTGCTCATCATCGGCAGGGAAGGCTGGAACGCCGGAGTTGTGGGGATTGTGGCCTCTAAACTTGTAGAACGCTTTTACCGGCCCACGATTGTATTGAGCTATGACCGGGAAAAGGGATTAGCTAAAGGATCTGCCCGGAGCATCGCCGGTTTCGATCTTTTTCAAAGTCTTTCCGCCTGCCGTGAAATGCTACCTCATTTCGGTGGACATCCGATGGCTGCTGGAATGACCTTGAAAATTGAAGATGTTCAGGAGCTCAGGGACCGCATGAACTTGATTGCGAAGGAACAACTGAACGAAGAGGACTTCAGACCCATTACAAACTTGGACGGAGCAACGACTTTAGCTGAAGTTTCCATTCAAACGATTCAGGAAATGAGCTTGCTGGCGCCATTTGGGGTTACGAATCCGAAGCCGAAGATATTGATAGATTCCGTACAGCTTTCAAGTGTCCGCAAAATTGGTGCCAACCAAAATCACTTGAAGGTCTCGCTTGAAGATGGTGAAAACCATAAGCTTGACGGAGTGGGCTTCGGTCTCGGTCATTTTGTCGATGAAATAGCTCCGCACGCTGAAGTCTCGGTTATTGGAGAGCTTTCCATCAATGAGTGGAATAATATGAAAAAGCCTCAGATCTTTGTCCAGGATATCTCGGTAAACCACTGGCAGTTATTCGATTATCGGGGCAAGGGACAGGCAGAGAAGTGGCTTGCCGACATTCCTGTACAAAACCGGAAGATCGTCATTTTCTCGGAAGATGTCTTTACCAGATATCCGTTTTTACAAAACCATCCAGATCTTGTTCATATCAAGAATGAACTGGATGCAGAGCAGCTCGACTGCTTCGAAGGTCATTTAGTATTTATGGACATGCCGCCGTCCAGGGAATATTTGAAGCGGGTGATTGCCAATAAGAACCCTTCGCGTATCTACGCTCACTTTTCCCATGAACAGGATCATTTCTTAAGTACGATGCCAACAAGGGATCATTTTAAATGGTTTTATGCCTTCCTTGCCAAAAAGGGTCCGCTCGACGTGAAAAGATACGGTGATGACCTGGCCAAATATCGCGGCTGGTCAAGGGATACCGTGGATTTCATTTCTAAGGTGTTTTTTGAGCTTGATTTTGTTACAATAGAGAATGGGTTAATTATGCTCACAACCAATGCGAAAAAACGCGATCTTAGTGAATCTGAATCGTATACAAGAAAGAAAGAGCAATTTGAGCTTGAACAAGAGCTTGTTTATTCTTCCTATCAGCAATTATTCGATTGGTTCAATCATTATTTAGTTCATGAGGCAACAGACCTTGAGGAGGAAACAAAGCAATGGATTTAAAGCAATATGTAACAATTGTGCAAGACTGGCCAAAACCGGGTATTGTCTTCAAAGATATTACAACATTAATGGATAACGGCGCAGCTTATAAATATGCTACAGACCAAATCGTCGAGTACGCTCGCGATAAAAATATCGACTTGGTGGTCGGGCCGGAAGCACGCGGATTCATTATCGGATGTCCAGTCGCATACTCATTGGAAGTGGGCTTTGCGCCAGTGAGAAAAGAAGGAAAACTTCCACGTGAAACGATAAAAGTCGAATATGGATTAGAATATGGCAAGGATGTATTGACAATCCATAAAGATGCCATTAAACCGGGACAGCGTATCCTGATTACGGATGATTTGCTTGCTACCGGGGGAACAATCGAAGCGACGATCAAATTGGTTGAACAGCTTGGCGGAATTGTAGCCGGAATTGCATTCCTTATTGAATTGACCGACTTGGATGGTAAAGATAAATTAGACGGCTATGATGTCTTGACATTAATGAGCTTTTAATAAACGAGAGCACTCTGACCAGGGTGCTCTTTTTCTGTTTTTACTCATTTTAGCTGGATTTTGTCGAATTTCCAGTGAAAAAATGCACTATTCTTAATAAAATACACGTTTAACTCTTTACATCCTTGCCTTTTTTTTCGATAATAGTAATAATAAAGAGTTTTTCTGCTAATAAGTTTATTTGCACTTTTATCCGTTTAAGCGGATTTATTTTTTTTCGCAAAAATTGTCACGTTTTGCAGAATAGAGGAAAGTGCTACCAATCATACTCAATCCGGATCAAATCCGGTGGCAGTTAAAGTGGGGTTAAGGTGATTAAATGGCTAATGATCAAATATTGACTGCCGAGCAGGTTGTGGAACGGGCCAGCTTATATCTTCAGCCGGAAGAAGCTGAATTTATCCATAGAGCGTATAAGTATGCAGAGTATGCTCACCGAGAACAATTCCGTAAATCGGGAGAGCCGTATATTATTCATCCGATTCAAGTGGCGGGCATTCTGGCTGATCTTGAAATGGACCCTGCAACCATTGCGGCAGGTTTTTTACATGATGTTGTTGAAGACACGGAGATCACTTTGAAGGATATTGAAGAAAATTTCAGTCCTGAAGTCGCCATGCTTGTGGATGGCGTGACCAAGTTAGGGAAAATCAAATACAAATCACAGCAGGAGCAACAGGCGGAAAACCATCGAAAAATGTTCGTGGCGATGGCCCAGGATATACGGGTCATCTTGATCAAGCTTGCGGACAGACTGCATAATATGCGGACATTGAAGCATCTGCCGCAGGAAAAGCAGAGAAGGATATCGAACGAGACGTTGGAAATCTTCGCACCGCTTGCCCATCGTCTTGGTATCAGCACGATTAAATGGGAATTGGAGGATACTGCACTAAGGTATTTGAATCCTCAGCAGTATTACCGAATCGTCAACCTGATGAAGAAAAAGCGTGCAGAACGTGAAAAGTATCTGGAAGAAGTCATTGATGAAGTGCGTAAAGACGTTGAGGAAGTCAACATTAAGGCTGACCTATCTGGCAGGCCGAAACATATATACAGCATTTATCGCAAAATGGCTTTGCAGAATAAGCAGTTCACCGAAATTTATGATTTGCTTGCAGTTCGGATCGTCGTCAATAGCATAAAAGATTGCTATGCCGTTTTAGGGATCATCCATACATGCTGGAAGCCGATGCCTGGCCGATTCAAAGACTATATCGCGATGCCGAAGCCGAATATGTATCAATCACTTCATACGACGGTGATCGGACCGAAAGGCGATCCGCTGGAAGTGCAGATCCGTACTTCCGATATGCATCGCATTGCCGAGTTCGGGGTTGCCGCGCACTGGGCTTATAAAGAGGGAAAAGATGTCGGTGAACAGCCTTCACTGGAAGAAAAATTGACATGGTTCCGGGAAATTCTTGAATTCCAGGATGATGCGACTAATGCCGAGGAATTCATGGAATCCCTTAAAATAGATCTTTTTTCTGATATGGTATTCATTTTCACTCCAAAAGGCGATGTCATCGAACTGCCATCAGGATCCAACCCGATTGATTTCGCTTACCGGATTCACTCGGAAATCGGAAATAAAACGATTGGTGCCAAAGTGAACGGGAAAATGGTACCGCTGGATTATAAACTGAAAACTGGCGACATCATTGAAATCTTAACATCGAAGCATTCATATGGTCCAAGTCAGGATTGGCTTAAGCTAACGCAAACATCTCAAGCGAAAAATAAGATCCGCCAATTTTTCAAGAAGCAGCGCCGGGAAGAAAATATTGAAAAAGGCAAAGAGCTTGTTGAAAAGGAAATCAAGGATATGGAGTTCGACCTGAAGGAAATCCTGACTGCCGAGAATATCAGGCGTGTTGCGGATAAATTCAACTTCCTGAATGAAGAGGATATGTATGCAGCAGTCGGATATAACGGAATAACAGCCCTTCAGGTAGCTAACCGCCTTACCGAAAAATGGCGTAAGCAGAAAATGGTCGAGCAAGAAGCAGATATTTCTGAAGCGGTAGCCGATCTGAAAACCTTCTCCAATACATCTAAAAAACGGGACTCAGGTGTACAGGTACCGGGGATTGATAACCTGCTTATACGTTTATCACGCTGTTGCAACCCAGTTCCAGGGGACGAAATCGTTGGTTATATAACCAAAGGCCGTGGAGTTTCGGTTCATAGACAAGATTGCCCGAACCTGGATAGCGGGGATGCCGATCATCGCCTCGTACCTGTTGAATGGGAAAGTACGATTAACGAACGCAAGGAATACATCGTTGAAATTGAAATCAGCGGCTATGATCGTCGCGGCTTATTAAACGAAGTGCTGCAAGCCGTCAATGAAACCAAGACCAACATTTCAGCGGTCTCGGGTAAATCCGACAGGAATAAGGTGGCGACCATTCACATGTCGATTTATATTCATAACATTGCCCATTTACAAAAAGTCGTCGACCGCATCAAACAAATTTCAGATGTTTATTCCGTCAGAAGGATCATGAACTAAGGAGTTTTTATTGCCATGCGTGTTGTTTTACAACGTTCCAAAGCGGCAAAAGTCGTTGTCGCAGACCAAATAATCGGGCAAATCGACAGCGGGCTCGTCCTGTTGGTTGGCATCACCCATGGGGATACCATCGATGACGCCGCCTATTTGGCCGATAAGATTGTCAATCTAAGAATATTTGAAGATGAAAATGAAAAGATGAACCATTCACTATTGGATGTGGGGGGTTCGATTTTATCCGTTTCACAATTCACCTTATACGGCGATTGCCGTAAAGGCCGTCGACCCAACTTCATGGACGCCGCCCGTCCTGAAGAGGCGAATGAATTATATGAAGCATTTAACGAGGAACTCCGCAAAAAAGGCGTCCATACGGAAACAGGTCAATTTGGTGCCATGATGGATGTTCAGCTTACTAATGACGGTCCCGTTACATTAATACTTGAAAGCAAAAAATAACCTGCTGCGGCAGGTTTTTTTGTTTGGGTAAGAGCAGAAAAGCCAGCTTCGATGCGAAGCTGGCTTTTCTGCTCTTTATTTAAAATACCGCGCCAATCCATTATAGATGGCCGATGTGATTTTTTCTTGATACTCATTTGATGTTAACGTCAATTCTTCCACTGGATTACTTAAATAACCAAGTTCAATGAGTGTAGCTACCCGTTTATTTTCACGGATAACATGAAAATTCCCGTAACGTGATCCACGATTGGGCACCTGCATGGTAGAACCGAGTGAATTGGCCAGTGTAGCCGCCAATGCACGCTGATAGTCATGATAGTAGTATGTTGTTACCCCGCTGGTGATCTGGTCCTTGGTGCTATCATAATGGAGGCTGATGAAAGCATCCGCGTTATGTATATGTGAAGTGCTGACCCGGGAAGGGAGTGGAACATAGGTATTTCCGCTTCTGGTCAGGATCACTTTAGCTCCTGCCGCCTGAAGTTTGTCCCGCAGCAATTCTGCCGTTCGAGTCGTCAGGTTTTTCTCAAGTGTTCCACCGACGCCGATTGTACCGCTATCCCTGCCGCCATGGCCGGGATCGATCACAATGGTTTTATCCTTTAAGTATTTCTCAACGCCAGGCCGTTGGATCTGCTCGGGATTCCCTTCGATCGTCACGATCCATCCGGCCACATAAGCTGTTTTTCCGCCCTTAAGTTTAATGGAATACCAGTCGCCTTCCATACCTGATGCGGAGAACGTTTCACCTGCATTGGCCTGCTCTACAATCTCTGAGTTGCCATCAGGCTCACTTCTAAGGATCGTACCATCATGAATGATGGTAATCTTGTTTCCTGTTACATCAACCTTTTTTTCCTTCGCAGTTTGTTCAACATTCTCTTTTTCCAGGTACCAACTCACGACCCAGCCCTTTTTTGAACCGGAGAGCTTTATCTGTGTCATATTTCCCTTTGTTTGCAGCACGGCGTAAGTCTCATCCTTGTTCACCGAACCGATGACCTTGCTTGAGAGAGAGGCTTCTTTCCTGACATTTAAACCCGCAGCGGTCACTCTTGCAGTGGCGCCTGCCGTATCACTTTTCATATCATCTTTATCTTCGCTTACTTGTATGTAGGGTTCAGCTACCCAACCGCGGACTCCTTGGAAATCAATTTCAGCCCATTCATTTTCAACCCTGTAAACGGTCACTGACGTATTTTTATTCAGCTTTCCGAGCGAGGCACTGCTTGTCGTTGGTTCCGAACGGACATTGAGCCGGTCCACCAAAGTTACACCGGTTTTTACGGATTGATTCGTTCCTTTTTCCTTAGTTGAATCTTTCTTCGCTGCATTTCCTGATGCGGCGGGAAGCTTCAAGTAGTCAGATGAGACCCAGCCTTCGATATCAGCCGTTTTGACCTTTATCCAATTTTCATTCTTTTCAATGATGTCAACTGCCGTTCCTTTACTCAAGGACCCAACCGTTTGAAATGTAGTGCCGGGACCTGTACGGACGCGGACGGAGCTGCCTGTTATCATGCCTTGTCCGGATTCTTTTTTGACCTGATTGGTTTCAGACCCCGTTTGTTTCTCCACTAACCAATTGGCAACCCATCCCGTTTTGCCGGCTCCGATCCGGATTTCGATCCAGTCGCCATCTTCATTCAGAATGGGATACGATTCCCCTTTTTCCAGTTTTTTTACGATAGGGAAACTGAGACCTGCACCTTCACGGACATTGACCACTTGGGTCGTCACGATATTTTCCCCTTCATCTTTTCCAAAAGCATGATTGACGGGGAAAATCGCTGAGAATATCAGCATCAGTGTCAGTCCGAATAAACCCGATTTCTTCTTCATAAGTTGTCTCTCCCTTTAAATGTCTATATGTATGTATTCTCGTTCAATAAAAATTTCCCTCTTTCCCTGTGCAAAAAACATTTTTTTTAGGAAAGAATAAAGCTTATATAACTCTAGGAGGGAAACCACATGAAATTCAGCGAAAAAGATCAAACGAGCTTAAGCGGGGGCAATCAAGTACTGGGTGTCGATTTTCACGATTTCATTCAAAAGGAACAAAGCGCAAACCTTGTTGAATTGGCATCCGAATTCGGGGTCAATGTCCGGACGATCAAAAATTTGAAAAAACGTTTGAACCAATAAAATGCGACAAAATCCTCAGTCTGCCTTGACATTTGATGTTAACGTCCGTATGATTATAAAATATCAGACTTATTACTGCAATAACCAATGATGGAGAAGAGTAATTAAGAAACACATGAAAAGAGAGGAAATGCCGAGGCTGAAAGCATTCCACATGATGACTTAATGAAAGAACCCTCCGTAGGCTTCACTCCGAACGGATTTACTTAATAGGAGATGGACGTAAAACAGGCGTTAACTGTTTTTGAGCGGAGGCACTTTTTTTGTGCTTCAACTAGGGTGGCACCACGGGATATCCAAACTCTCGTCCCTTGTAACGGATAAGTTACAAGGGGCGGGAGTTTTTTGTTTGGAAAAAATCAGTATAGCGCCGTATCAGAAAGGGCGTCTTGCTTTAAAGGAGGAAACACACATGTCTATTCAGATTCCTAGAGGTACCCAGGATTTATTGCCTGGCCAAACGGAGATTTGGCAGTATATCGAGAACACAGCGCGTGAGATTTGTCACCGTTACCAATATAAAGAAATCCGCACACCGATTTTTGAGCATACGGAATTATTTTTACGTGGTGTAGGGGATACAACCGATATCGTCCAAAAAGAAATGTATTCATTTCAAGATCGCGGTGAAAGGAACTTAACCCTTCGTCCGGAAGGCACAGCATCGGTTGTACGCTCATATATCGAGAACAAAATGTTCGGGTGGGCCAATCAACCGGTCAAGCTTTATTATATCGGGCCGATGTTCCGTTACGAACGCCCGCAAGCAGGTCGGTTCCGCCAGTTCGTTCAATTCGGCATCGAAGCTTTAGGAAGTAAGGATCCCGGAATTGATGCAGAGGTTCTGTCACTTGCGATGAACCTTTACAAGGAACTTGGTTTGAAAAAGCTGAAACTTGTGATCAACAGCCTTGGAGATAAGGAAAGCCGGACAGCGCATCGCAATGCGTTAATCAAACATTTCGAACCCCGCATCGGCGAGTTTTGCGGCGATTGTCAAAACCGTCTCGAAAAAAATCCTTTGCGTATCCTGGATTGCAAAAAGGATCACGATCACGAATTGATGAACACGGCACCTTCCATCATTGAATATTTAAATGATGAATCCCGTATTTATTTCAAAAAGGTGAAACAGCACTTAACCGATTTGGAAATCGATTTCGTAGAAGATCCGACCCTAGTGCGGGGCTTGGATTACTATAATCATACCGCATTTGAAATCATGAGTGATGCAGAAGGCTTTGGCGCCATCACCACCCTTTGCGGAGGCGGCCGTTATAACGGGCTTTCTGAAGAACTTGGCGGACCGGAAACACCTGGAATCGGCTTTGCACTTAGCATTGAACGCCTGATTGCTGCCCTCCAAGCAGAGAACATCGAGCTTCCGATTAAAAAGGGAATTGACTGCTATCTTGTCTCATTAGGTGAAACAGCCAAGGATTACACCGTCAAACTTGCCCATCAATTGCGGAATGCCGGTTTTACCGTCGAAAAAGATTATCAAGACCGTAAAGTGAAAGCACAATTCAAATCAGCCGACCGCCTTGAAGCGAGATATGTGGCGACACTCGGGGAGGATGAATTGGCAAATAATAAAATCAATGTGAAGTTCATGGAAACCGGTGAACAAGTCCAAATGGATCTTGCTACATTCGTTGAACAATTCAAAAAGCTACAGGCTTAAGGGGGAAATACCATGTTTGGCAGAACATACTTCAATGGTGAAGTGACAGAAGCAGCTATTGGTGAAAAAGTTACATTAAAAGGATGGGTACAAAAACGCCGCGATTTGGGCGGGGTCATCTTTATCGACCTACGTGACAGAAGCGGGGTCGTCCAAGTCGTTTTCAATCCGGACATCTCGGCAGACGCGCTGGCCACAGCCGAAAAAATTCGTAATGAATACGTCCTTGATATCCAAGGAACGGTCATCAAACGTGATGAAGCCAACTTCAATCCGAACGTAACAACAGGGACCGTCGAAGTTCAAGCTGAAAACGTTACAATTTTAAACGAAGCAAAGACCCCTCCATTCGTCATTGATGAAAGAACGGATGTATCAGAAGACATCCGCTTGAAATATCGTTATTTGGACCTGCGTCGTCCAGCGATGTTCGAAACGTTGAAAATGCGTAACCAAACAACAAAAGCGATCCGTGATTACTTGGACGGTGAAGGCTTCCTTGATATCGAAACACCTATCTTAACGAAAAGCACACCTGAAGGGGCACGTGATTATTTAGTGCCTAGCCGTGTACACGAAGGTGAGTTCTATGCACTTCCGCAGTCACCGCAAATCTTCAAGCAGCTATTGATGGTATCCGGTTTCGAACGTTATTATCAAATTGCCCGCTGTTTCCGTGATGAAGACTTACGTGCTGACAGACAGCCTGAATTCACGCAAATCGATATTGAAACAAGCTTCATGAGCCAAGAAGATATCATTAACACCGCTGAAAACATGATGGCTAAAGTGATGAAAGACGTAAAAGGATTGGACGTAACACTGCCATTCCCTAGAATGACATATAATGAAGCGATGAGCCGTTACGGTTCCGACAAACCGGATACTCGTTTCGGAATGGAACTTAAAGATGTTTCCGAAATCGTCAAAGACAGTGATTTCAAAGTGTTCACCGGCGCTGTTGCAAACGGCGGACAAGTTAAGGCAATCGTCGTTAAGGACGGAAATGCGGATTATTCCCGTAAAGATATTGATGGATTGGCTGAATTTGCAGCGATTTACGGTGCAAAAGGCCTTGCATGGCTGAAAGTTGAAGAAGACGGCGTAAAAGGGCCAATCGCCAAATTCTTCGCAGAAGATCAAGAGCAATTAGTATCTGCATTGGAAGCTGAAGTGGGCGATTTAATCTTATTCGTCGCGGATAAGAAAGGCATAGTCGCTGATGCACTTGGAGCACTTCGCAACAAGCTTGGTAAAGAAAGAGGCTTGATCGATCAAAGCAAATTCAACTTCCTATGGGTGACGGACTGGCCATTATTTGAATATGACGAAGAAGAAGGACGCTACTATGCAGCACACCACCCATTCACAATGCCATTCCGTGAAGACATGGACAAACTGGAATCAGACCCATCAAGCGTCCGTGCACAAGCATATGACCTTGTCTTGAACGGCTACGAACTTGGCGGTGGATCACTGCGGATATTCGAACGCGACGTTCAGGAAAAAATGTTCAAAGTACTTGGATTCTCCGAAGAAGAAGCAAACGCACAATTCGGCTTCCTGATGGACGCATTCGAATACGGAACGCCGCCACACGGCGGGATCGCCCTTGGACTGGACCGCATGGTCATGCTGCTCGCAGGCCGCACGAACCTTCGCGACACCATCGCGTTCCCGAAAACAGCAAGCGCAAGCGACCTGCTCGTTGACGCACCGAGTACTGTAAGTGACAAGCAATTGGCCGAACTTAACCTAAGACTTGCTGCACTTAAAAAATAATTCATTTGGCAAAAATATGAAAAAATACCTAGGTGTTTTTTCTTGAAACAGAGTTAAGCTTTATGATATGATGTCTTCAATAAGTAAGAGTCCTGATGTGTTCGTTCTTTAACCTATAAGTTTTGACCGAACACTTATAGTTACCGGGAGCACTAGTTTCCTGGCCGCGTAAAAGCCTCCCTCGAAGAGGACTTACAAACGCAAGGAACCGAGCACCCACCTGCGGAGAGCGGGTTCAAAACAAAGGCGTAAACGGCACAATTGGGACTCTTACACCTAACAAAGCAACTCATGTTAAACAACATGGGTTTTTTTGTGCGTCAAAATAGTTAACTCACGAGTAAATGGCGCAAATTCACGAGTAAATGACACGAATTGACGAGTAAATGGTGTAAATTCACGAGTAAATGGCGCGAATTCACGAGTAAATGGTGCAAACTCACGAGTATAACGTAAATTCACGAGTAAATGGTGTAAACTCACGAGTAAATGAGGCGAACTCACGAGTAAAATGTAAACTCACGAGTAAATGACGCGAATTCACGAGTAAATGAGGCGAACTCACGAGTAAATGGCGCAAACTCACGAGTAAAACGCAAATTCACGAGTAAATGACGTGAATTCACGAGTAAACTGCGCAAATTCACGAGTAAATGGCGCGAATTCACGAGTAAATGGCCCGAATCTACGAGTAAAACGCAAACTCACGAGTAAATGGCGCGAATTCACGAGTAAATAGCGCAAATTCACGAGTAAATGGTGCAAACTCACGAGTAAATGGTGTAAACTCACGAGTAAATAGCCCGAATCTACGAGTAAAACGTAAATTTACGAGTAAATGGCGCGAATTCACGAGTAAATGACGTGAATTCACGAGTAAACTGCGCAAATTCACGAGTAAATGACGCAAATTCACGAGTAAATGACGCAAATTCACGAGTAAATGACGTAAATTCACGAGTAAATGGCCCGAATCTACGAGTAAAACGCAAATTCACGAGTAAATGGCGCAAATTCACGAGTAAATGGCGCAAACACACGAGTAAGCTACAAATCTCATGAATTAAACAGAGCAAACTCACGGTAAAACGTCTGATTTCAGATCCTAGCAGGAAAAAGGGCATTTACAAAGAAGCTAAAGGAGAAGGAGTTGGTGTATGGATGCTAAAAACGTGTGAAATGCCTATGAAAATGCTCAAACTGGAGGCATTAAGCAGGAGGCTATCAGCAAATCATCCAAAACAGGAAAGAATCAGGAACGATTTCCGGAAAATCCGTACAGGATATAACGGGGAGCGGAGTATCGGAAAAGAGTTGAAGAATCTTCCGAAAGAATATCGTGTATTTCATGATTTGAGGTTAAGCTACGATGGGAACCGTTATTTTCAAATGGATTTCCTAATATTCACCCGGAATTACTGTATCATCATTGAAGTGAAAAATTTTGCGGGAACGCTCTATTTTGACCGCACTTATCCCCAATTGATTCGGACAAAAGATGGACAGGAACAGGCATATCTGGATCCCCTTATCCAGGTTGACGTGCAAAAATCCCAATTAAATGATTGGCTTACTTTTAACAAATTCCCCTCGCTGCCGATTGAAACGCTCATTGCCAATGCAAACTCTAATACCATCATCAGGACTACTCCAGGTTTTACGCCCATTTTCAAAAAAATCACGGGAAAAGAAACCCTGATAACCAAAATTCACAGCCTTGAAGAAAAGTATCCTTCTGAGCAATTAACCCAAAGGCAGAGCAATAGACTTTTGAACACGATTCTGCAAAAAAACACTCCGCATAATCCTGATATACTCGAATTGTATCAAATCGATGAGCAAGATCTGCTCAAAAGCGTTCAATGTCCTGAATGCTCTGCTCCCCATATGCAATATCATTGGGGCAAATGGTCATGCAGTCCATGTGCTTACACTTCCAAAGATGCCCACATTCAAACTCTTCGTGATTTTGCTCTCCTCATAAAACCCAATATAACAAATAAACAAGCACGGCACTTTTTACAAATCGATTCAATTGATATCATGCAACGGATGCTATCTGCACTGGAATTGCCTTATTCGGGGCAATTTAAAAATAGAGCTTATAAACTTGATGGATTAATTCACGAGTAAATCGTGTGAACTCACGAGTAAACAAGTCAAATTCACGAGTAAAGTCCCAAAACTCACGAGTAAACAATCCAAACTCACGAGTAAGTACCCCAAATTAATGAAAAAGCCCCAAAAACCATCGAATAAACTTCAAATATTCCTATTTAAGTAACATTCCGCAATATAGATTCGTAAATTATAATAAGGTTGAGCAATAGTCAGCCAAGGATAGAAAGTAGTGAGGGCTTTGAAAGATTTATTGTATGCAAAGAGGATGGAAATGCTTCAATTATTGGAGCGGCTAGTGAATATAGATAGTGGTTCTCTTACGAAAAAGGGTATTGATGAAATTGGTTCGATTTTAAAAACGAAATTTGAAAGTCTGGATTTTATTGTGAATACCGTTGAGCAACAGAATTATGGCAATCAGCTGGTCATCCAGCATCGTGAGGCGCATCAACCGCATATTCTGGTCGTCGCCCATATGGATACGGTCTTTCCGGAAGGCACAGTGCAAAAACGTCCTTTTAAAGTGAAAGGAAGTCGGGCATACGGTCCTGGTGTAGCGGATATGAAGTCCAGTTTGGTTGAGCTTTTTTATGCGACCCTTTGCTTGAAACAGACGGGGCAGACAGGCTATAAGCATATCCAAATCATTCTTAATAGTGATGAGGAGATCGGTTCTCCTTCGTCCGCTTCACTCATATCGGAAAAAGCGGCCAATAAGAAGTTCGCGTTAATTCTTGAACCGGCTAGGACGGACGGTTCGCTTGTCACGGCAAGAAGGGGCTGCGGTCAGTTTAAAGTGGATATCGTCGGGGTGGCCGCCCATTCAGGAATCGAACCGGAAAAGGGACGAAGTGCGATAGAAGAATTGGCCCATAAGATCATCGCCTTACACCGATTGAATGATCAACAGAAAGGAATCAGCGTCAATGTCGGCATGATTGAAGGAGGTTCCGCTGTCAATACGATCGCTTCCCATGCTGCTGCTTTTGTGGATGTGCGGATTTCGGAAAAAAGGCAGGAAGGCATCATCCTCAAGCAACTGAAAAAAATCTGTGCTGAAACCTATATTACAGGAACGAAAACGACATTAAGCGGAAAAATGGACCGGTCTCCCATGGAAAAGAATGAGAAAACGAACTTGCTTTTAGAGACGATCCGTCAGGCTGGGAAGGAAATCGGCATCGAAATCACGGATACGGCCACGGGTGGAGGTTCGGATGCTTCCATCACTTCTGATTTGGGAATCGCGACAGTGGATGGACTCGGGCCAATTGGGGGCAATGCACATAGTGAAGAGGAGTATATGGAAATTCCAAGCCTGACGGAAAGGACCCTTCTATTGGCAACCGTCATTCAAAAATTATCAAAAATGACCTAGTGCACCAATTCCGATTAGACTGCTCATATTTCGCTTGTCATTAATGATGTTTATGATATATTGTTTATTGGGAAGCTAAATAAGAACAGAATTTATTGGAGTTGAATATATATGCTGCATCAGTTTTCACGAAATGAATTGGCAATTGGCAAGGAAGGAATCGATATTCTGAAAAACACGACCGTTGCTGTCCTGGGTGTAGGTGGCGTTGGTTCATTTTCAGCCGAAGCATTGGCACGTTCCGGGGTAGGCCGTATTATTCTTGTGGATAAAGACGATGTCGACATCACAAATGTAAACAGGCAGATCCATGCTCTATTATCAACAGTCGGTCAACCGAAAGCGGAATTGATGAAAAATCGCATTCAAGACATCAATCCTGACTGCGAAGTGATCTCTCTTAAAATGTTCTATACAGAAGAGACGTTTGAAGAATTCTTCAGTTATGGCCTGGACTATGTCATTGATGCATCGGATACGGTCATTTATAAGATGCATGTGATGAAGGAATGCCTGAAACGGAATATCAAGGTGATTTCAAGCATGGGCGCCGCCAATAAGATGGACCCGACGCGTTTTCAAATTGCCGATATCTCCAAAACGCATACCGACCCGCTTGCCAAGGTCATTCGTACTAGATTGCGTAAAGAGGGCATAACAAAGGGAATTCCCGTTGTTTTCTCCGACGAGAGCCCTATTGTCATTCGTGAGGATGTCCGAAAAGAAGTCGGCAATGATGAGGCAAAAATCCGTAAAGCCCAAATGCCTCCGTCTTCGAATGCTTTCGTTCCATCCGTTGCGGGCTTAATTGCGGCAAGCTGGGTGATCAATGATATATTGAAAGACATTGAAGTTCGCCGTGTAAACGATTGATAAAATTCAACTGACTCTATAAAGGGTCAGTTTTTTTTTGTCGAATAGTAGATATTCCTTTAAATAACTTTTTTATCCATATCATATAGACGGGGTCGAAAGAATGAGATACACTATATTTTCAGAATATTATTTTTATTCAGATATTCTATTTGTTTAAAGGAACACACAAAACAAGGGGGTTTCAAATGAAGAAGAAAAAGCTAGCAGGAGTGTTTCTATCACTTTCATTGGTTGCAGGGGCGCTGGCAGGTTGTAGCGGCGACTCGAAAACTAGCAGTTCAAGCGGGGGGTCATCAAAATCGGGTGACACAATTAAAATTGGGGCCAACCTTGAATTGTCTGGAGGTACGGCATCATTCGGCCAATCGGCTGCAGACGGATTGAAACTGGCCATCGATGAGATTAATAAAGAGGGCATTGACGGTAAAAAACTGGAAATCGTGAAGGTTGATAATAAATCAGATGCAGCAGAAGCTACAAGCGGTTCGATCAAGTTAGTCAGCCAGGACAAGGTTGTGGCTGTAGTCGGATCTGCGACAAGCACGAATACATTAGCACAGGTTCAAGTCGCACAGGATAATAAAGTTCCTCTACTCACACCAACTGCAACAAATCCCGACATTACCAACAAAGCTGGAAAATTAAATGATTATGTGTTCAGAACTTGCTTTATCGATCCATTCCAAGGTACGGTGGCAGCCAATTTCGCATCTGACGAAATAGGGGCAAAGACGGCTGCGATCTATGTGGATAGCGCAAGTGATTATTCTAAAGGATTGGCCGCAGCTTTTAAAGAAGCGTTCACTGCCAAGGGCGGTAAAATCGTGGCGGAAGAAGCATATGTAACGAAAGATACTGATTTCCGCTCTACATTGACACGTATCAAATCCGCAAAACCAGAGTTCGTTTTCCTTCCTGGTTATTATGAAGAAGTCGGATTGATCTTAAAACAGGCACGTGAAGACGGCATAGACCTTCCATTCATGGGTGGGGACGGCTGGGATTCCCCGAAGGTCGTTGAAATTGCCGGAGCGGATGCTTTGAAAAATACTTATATCACGAATCACTATTCCCCGGAAGATGAAGATGCCAAAATCCAGGATTTCGTTGCAGCCTTCGAAAAGGAATACGATAAAACACCGGATGCCTTTGCAGCACTTGGCTATGACACTGGGTATTACCTGGCAGATGCCATCAAGAGATCTGGAGATGCTTCTCCCGAAAAAATCAGACAAGCGTTGGAAGATGTCAAAGATCTTCAATTAGTTTCCGGAACACTGAACCTTGATGAAAATCATGATCCGATCAAATCGGCGACCATCTTGGAATATGTGGATGGCAAACAAAAATTCAAAACAAAAATCAATCCATAATACCTTACGTGGATAGGGGGCAAGTCCCCCCTATTCTATATTCACTTAAAAAACACCTTAACGGGGAGAGTGCAATATGGAACTGATTCAGCAATTGGTAAATGGCATTTCACTCGGAAGCATTTATGCTTTGATCGCGCTTGGTTATACGATGGTATATGGAATCGTCAAGCTCATAAACTTCGCCCATGGCGACGTATTCATGGTCGGTTCATTTGTAGGTTTTTACGCCATTACCGTAATGGACTTATCCTTCATCCCAGCTTTATTGATTTCGATGGTCACATGTGCCATCTTTGGCGTTTTAATTGAACGGATTGCTTATAAACCCCTTCGTAATGCAACACGGATTGCGGCCTTGATAACGGCCATCGGTGTTTCCCTTCTGATCGAAAATGGGCTGATTTACATCCGGGGCGCCCAGCCGGAAGCCTATCCAAATAATGTCCTTCCGATGGATAAACTCGATATATTGGGAGTTTCCATCAGCAGTCAATCGATATTGATCTTATCTGTTTCCATCATATTAATGATCATCCTGCAATTCGTTGTCCATAAAACCAAAATCGGCAAAGCGATGCGTGCCGTTTCATTCGATTCCGAAGCGGCAAAGCTGATGGGAATCAATGTGAATAATACGATTTCAGCTACGTTCGCCATAGGTTCGGCCCTGGCAGGGGCGGCTGGTGTCATTTTTGGAATCTACTATATTAAAATCGAACCGTTGATGGGTGTCCTTCCTGGCCTTAAAGCATTTGTTGCAGCCGTCTTGGGCGGCATCGGCATCATTCCGGGAGCGATGGTCGGCGGTCTGCTGCTTGGAGTGATCGAAGCTTTGGTCAGTGCAGCCGGTTACTCATTATGGCGCGATGGTGTGGCTTTCGTCGTACTTATCTTGATTTTGATTTTCTTGCCGCAGGGACTGTTCGGTAAAAATAAAAGAGAAAAAGTATAGGGGAGACATGGCGATGACTACTTTAAAGAATTCAAAGGGTTTTTGGCTCTCGATCGTGCTCGCACTTATTTTTTTCGGAATCATGCAGTACACCATTTCAAACGGTATCCTTAATCCATTTTATATCAACACGCTCATGTTCATCGGCATCAATATCATGCTGGCGACGAGCCTTCATTTAATCATTGGAATAACCGGGCAGTTCTCGATCGGACATGCAGGTTTTTTAGCGGTGGGGGCCTATGCTTCCGCCGTCATGACAATGAAGCTGGAACTTCCTTTCATCATAGCTGTATTGGCTGGGGGCGTCATCGCCGCTGTTGCGGGTATGGTGATCGGGATACCCAGCTTGCGTCTGAAGGGGGATTACTTGGCGATAGCTACGCTTGGGTTTGGGGAAATTGTCCGGATCGTCCTTTTGAATATTGACTATGTAGGCGGGGCAAGCGGGATGCAGGTATCCCACCTGACCACTTGGCCATGGGTTTTTGCCTGTGTCATGATCACCGTCTTAGTCATCAGGAATTTCACCAATTCGACTCACGGGCGTGCATGCATATCCGTAAGGGAAGATGAAACGGCGGCTGATGCGATGGGAATCAATACGACCTATTATAAAGTGGCGGCTTTCGTCATCGGAGCTTTTTTTGCCGGAATTGCCGGATCGCTTTATGCCCATAATTTTTATATTATCCAACCATCGAATTTCGGTTTCCTGAAATCCTTCGATATACTGATTTTCGTCGTACTTGGCGGTCTTGGAAGTCTTTCAGGTTCGGTTTTGGCCGCCATTCTACTTACGATCGTGACGACATTCCTTCAGGATTATCCGGAAACGAGGATGATCATCTACAGTCTTGTCCTGATCCTGATGATGATTTTCCGCCCGCAGGGTTTAATGGGAACAAGAGAAATCACATCATTGTTCAAACATAATAAAACGAAAGGGGGCCCAAAGGATGGAAGCCACAATACCGTTGCTTAAAGTAGATTCGGTGGGTATCCGTTTTGGCGGATTGAAAGCGGTGTCCGATGTGAATGTCGAATTATTTCCAGGGGAACTAGTGGGCTTGATCGGTCCGAATGGAGCTGGGAAAACGACTTTCTTCAATTTATTGACGGGTGTGTATGTCCCTACAGAAGGAACGATTGCCTTGAACGGGGAAAATCTAAATAAGCAGCCGCCATATAAAATTACCCGAAAAGGGATTTCGAGGACCTTTCAAAATATTCGCCTCTTCAGTGAGTTATCCGTGATCGATAACGTGAAGGTTGCTTACCACTCGCTTGCCAAGCATGGAATGGCAAGCTCCATATTCCGGGTGCCGGGACATTTTTCCGGGGAAAAGGAAATGGATGAAAAGGCGCTGGAATTCTTGAGGATTTTCAACCTTGATCATTTTAAGGATGAAAAAGCGAAGAATCTTCCATACGGACAGCAAAGGCGGCTGGAAATTGCCCGTGCTCTTGCCGCCAATCCGAAACTTCTTTTACTGGATGAACCCGCAGCCGGGATGAACCCGCATGAAACGAAAGAATTGATGAACCTCATTGCTTTTATCCGGAAGGAATTCAATCTTACCGTTTTGCTCATCGAACATGATATGTCATTGGTCATGGGGGTATGCGAACGGATTTATGTCCTTGATCATGGACAGCTTATCGCTCACGGTAAGCCGGAAGAAATCCGCAACGATCCTAAGGTTATCGAGGCATATTTAGGGGAGGAGGTTTCCTGATGCTGAAAATAGAGGACATCAATGTTTATTATGGCAATATCCAAGCGTTAAAAGGGGTATCCATGGAGATAAATGAGGGGGAGATCGTGACTTTGATCGGGGCGAACGGAGCGGGAAAAAGCACGTTGCTCAAAACGATTTCCGGTCTGTTAAAACCAAAGCAAGGAAAAGTTCTGTTCGAAGGCAATTCGATAGGGGGAAAAGCTGCCCAGTCCATCGTGAAAATGGGCATATCCCATGTACCTGAAGGCCGCCGTGTCTTTGCTAACATGACGGTTGCCGAAAACCTGGAGCTTGGGGCCTATTTGCGGAAAGACAAAGAGAACATTAATAAAGACATGAAAAAGGTCTATGAGTTATTTCCGAGACTGCTTGAGAGAATCAAACAGCAGGCTGGCACGCTTTCAGGCGGAGAACAGCAGATGCTTGCAATGGGCCGGGCTTTGATGGCGAAACCACGTTTATTATTGCTCGATGAACCTTCGATGGGCCTTGCACCGCTTCTGGTGAAGCAAATATTCAACATCATCCAGGAAATCAGTGAGTCCGGCACAACGATCCTTTTGGTCGAGCAAAACGCCAACCTTGCTCTATCCATTGCAGATCGGGCTTATGTCGTTGAAACGGGCCGAATTGTCCTCTCGGGCAATGCCGATGAACTCACTTCAAGTGAAGAAATAAAAATGGCCTATTTAGGAGGCCATTGAACCGCCGTTCGGCAGTTTGAGTTTGAAGACAAAAGGAGTTGTAACTAAACTTCAAAGTAAAAGTTGATTGGGACGGGTGTGCGAGACTCCTGCGGGAAAAGCGAGTGCCTTACGTTCCAATCAAATTATTATCTAGTTTGTCTACAGTCAAGAACCGCCGTTTGGCGGTTTTTTTGATTGATGATCGAGATATGCATAATATACAGGAAGATAAAAGCAGAGGACCTTCATGCATGATTTTATACATCCAGTATAGTATTATTCAATTTTGATATAGGAATTAAGACTAAAAAACAACGAAAAAACTGGGTTTAATTCCCTATCAATATACTTGTATTTTGGAAAAAATGTAAGTAATAGGATTAAAATAATAAGAAAATGAATAAAATTTTTGGTGCAATAATTAAAGAGTTTACAATATCAATATAATTAAATTATCAGTTTTTTCTTATTATACCGCCAATTTTCGCAATATTAAAAATATATAAAGATAAAAATGATATAGTACTCCCTGTGAAAAATATCCTATTTGGCGAAATCTACTCGCAATTATTGTATAGACGGAATCAAAATTATGCGGTAAACTATTTTTCGAAATATTAATTTAATTTTAAATATTTCATCTAATCAATTTTTTCTGAGGCATCTTGAATAAATATTCATGCATCAGAGCTTGATTACAAAATGGGGGGATTATTTATGAAAAAGAAAAAGTTAGCAGGTGCATTCCTTTCTCTAACACTTGCTGCAGGAGTGCTGGCAGGTTGTTCCGGCTCTGGTTCATCAGAAAAATCAAGCGGGGATGGAGATACGATCAAGATCGGTGTCAACCTTGAATTATCTGGCGGTGTAGCCTCATATGGACAATCAATTGCAGAAGGCCTTGAGCTTGCGACTGCAGAAATCAATAAAGAAGGCATTGACGGTAAAAAAATCAAACTTATAAAAGTCGATAATAAATCTGAAGCATCTGAAGCGACAAGCGGAGCGATCAAGCTGACATCACAAGATCAGGTTGCAGCGATCGTCGGTGCAGCGACAAGCACGAACTCGATTGCACAAGTGCAGATTGCCCAAGATAATAAAGTGCCGGTCATCTCACCATCTGGTACAAGCCCTGAAATCACTTTCAGCAAGGATAAATTGAACGATTACATCTTCCGGACAAGCTTCATCGATCCGTTCCAAGGGACGGTTGCTGCGAATTTCGCCACTAAAGAAATCAAAGCGAAAAGTGCAGCCATCTATATTGACAGCGCAAGTGATTATTCAAAAGGATTAGCCGCAGCCTTTAAAGAACAATTCGAAAAAAATGGCGGAAAGATCGTGGCTGAGGAAGCTTACATTGCGAAGGATACTGATTTCCGTTCCACATTGACTCGTTTGAAATCGGCAAAACCTGATTTCATTTTCCTTCCTGGTTACTATGAGGAAGCTGGTCTGATCGTGAAGCAGGCACGCGAAACTGGACTTGACGTACCATTCATGGGCGGCGACGGCTGGGATTCTCCTAAGCTAGTTGAAATTGCCGGTGCAAAAGCTCTAAATAACACGTTCATCACGAACCATTATTCTTCAGGTGACCCTGATAAGAAAATTCAGAATTTTGTGTCAGCATTTAAAGCGAAGTACAAAGATAAATCCCCGGATGCATTTAATGCTCTAGGATATGACACAGGATACTTCCTTGCAGACGCGATTAAACGTGCTGGTTCAGCGGATTCAGAAAAAATCAAAGAAGCGCTGGAAAAAACGAAGGACCTTGAGCTTGTAACAGGTACATTCACATTGGATGAAAAACATAATCCAATCAAATCTGCTACCATCCTTGAATTTAAAGAGGGAAAACAAGTGTTCAACACAAAAATCAATCCTTAATTTCGGAGAAAAACTCCAACCCTTTCGCCGGCCCTTCGTCAATATGAAGGTGCTGGCGAATTCTCATTTTCAAAGCAAACCAGGTCGCTGAACTTCCCCATTGCGGAATGAAAAGAGTCTGGACTAATCACTCATAAAATTAGATTTTCAAGGAGAGTCGAACATGGAATTGATACAACAGTTAATAAACGGGATTTCACTAGGAAGTATTTATGCCCTTATCGCTCTCGGATATACGATGGTTTACGGGATTGTTAAATTGATAAACTTCGCACATGGCGATGTATTCATGGTCGGCTCATTCGTTGGGTTTTACTCGATAACGGTTCTGGATCTGTCATTCATTCCCGCCCTATTAATCTCGATGACGATCTGTGCGCTGTTTGGGGTTTTGATCGAGCGTATCGCGTACAAGCCATTGCGTAACGCAACACGTATTGCTGCACTTATCACTGCCATCGGTGTTTCCCTTTTGATCGAATACGGATTCATCTACGTCCGCGGTGCACAGCCGGAAGCTTATCCGAATGATGTATTGCCGACAGAAAAGTTCGATATTTTTGGAGTTTCCATCAATAGTCAATCGGTTTTGATTTTTGGAGTGGCCGTAGTTCTAATGATCATCCTTCAAATCATCGTTCATAAATCAAAAATAGGAAAAGCGATGCGTGCCGTTTCCTTCGACGCGGATGCAGCTAAGCTGATGGGAATAAATGTCGATAACACGATTTCTGCCACCTTTGCAATTGGTTCCGCATTGGCTGGGGCAGCGGGCGTCATTTTCGGTATTTACTATATTAAGATCGAGCCGCTCATGGGTGTGCTTCCGGGATTGAAGGCATTCGTTGCCGCCGTACTTGGAGGAATCGGGATTATACCGGGCGCTATGGTCGGTGGCCTATTGCTAGGTGTCATCGAAGCTTTGGTCAGTGCCGCCGGTTACTCATTATGGCGTGATGCTGTAGCCTTCGTCGTACTGATTCTTATCTTGATTTTCATGCCACAAGGCTTATTCGGTAAAAACAAAAAAGAAAAAGTATAGGGGAGACAAAGCAATGACTACAATTAAGCGAGCAAAAGGTTTTTGGCTCTCGATTTCACTATCATTGATCTTTTTCGCCGTAGTTCAAGTGTTAATCGGCGGCGGATCGCTAAATCCTTTTTATCAAAATACGCTCATGTTCATCGGGATCAATATCATTCTGGCAGCGAGCCTGCACTTGATCATCGGGATAACCGGGCAGTTCTCCATCGGACATGCCGGATTCCTGGCAGTCGGTGCCTATGCTTCAGCCGTTATGACGATGAAGCTGGAAATGCCATTTTATGCGGCATTGATAGTCGGAGGTTTGGCGTCAGCGTTGGCAGGATTGATCATCGGGATTCCAAGCTTACGCTTAAAAGGTGACTACCTGGCGATTGCGACCCTCGGTTTTGGGGAAATCGTCCGGATCATGCTTTTGAATATCGATTATGTCGGCGGGGCGAGCGGCATGCAGGTTTCCCATTTGACCACTTGGCCGTGGGTATTCGCTTCCGTCATCGTTACGATCATCGTCATCCGGAACTTTACTAGCTCGACCCATGGCAGGGCCTGCATATCGATCCGCGAGGACGAGACGGCTGCCGATTCGATGGGAATCAACACGACGTATTACAAAGTTGTCGCATTTGCAATCGGTGCTTTTTTTGCCGGTGTTGCTGGAGGGCTTTACGCTCATAACTTCTATATCATCCAGCCATCGAACTTCGGATTCTTGAAATCATTCGATATTTTGATCCTAGTGGTACTTGGCGGTCTTGGAAGTCTTTCCGGTGCCGTATTGGCCGCGATATTACTGACGCTAGTCACGACTTTCCTTCAGGATTATCCGGAAACACGCATGATCATCTACAGCCTTGTGCTTATCGTGATGATGCTCTATCGTCCACAAGGTTTAATGGGGACAAAAGAAATAACATCCATGTTCAAACGTAAAGGAGGAAGCAGCCATGAAAAAAATAAAAACACCGCTGCTTAAAGTCGATTCAGTCGGCATCCAGTTCGGAGGGCTTAAAGCCGTTTCTGATGTTAACGTCGAGTTATATCCAGGGGAATTAATTGGCTTGATCGGGCCGAACGGCGCTGGAAAAACAACTTTCTTTAATTTGCTGACAGGAGTTTACGTCCCGACAGAAGGCACCATTTCTTTGGAAGGTGAGAACTTAAGAAAACTGCCTCCATATAAAATCACGCAAAAAGGGATCAGCCGGACATTCCAGAACATTCGCTTATTCAGTGAACTATCCGTGATCGATAATGTTAAAGTGGCCTATCATTCGCTTTCGAAGCATGGCATTTTAAGTTCGATCTTCCGCATGCCGATCCATTTTAAAGGCGAAAAGGAAATGGATGAAAAGGCGATTGAATTCCTGAAGATCTTCAACCTTGATCAATATAAGGACGAAAAGGCGAAGAACCTGCCATATGGTAAACAAAGACGTTTGGAAATCGCCCGCGCACTTGCAGCCAACCCGAAACTGCTTTTACTGGATGAACCGGCTGCGGGGATGAATCCCCAGGAAACGCACGAACTCATGAACCTGATTGCCCTCATCCGTGAGAAATTTGATTTGACCGTATTATTGATAGAACATGATATGCCGCTCGTCATGGGTGTTTGCGAACGCATATACGTACTCGATCACGGACAACTGATCGCTCAAGGAAAGCCAGAGGAAATCCGTAACAATCCAAAAGTCATCGAGGCCTATCTGGGCGAGGAGGTTTCATAATGTTAAAAATCGAGGACATCAACGTCTATTACGGAAACATTCAAGCCTTGAAAGGAATCTCGCTTTCTATTAACGAAGGCGAAATCGTGACTCTTATCGGGGCGAACGGAGCCGGGAAAAGCACGATGCTGAAAAGCATTTCCGGCCTATTAAAACCAAAACAAGGGAAGATCATCTACGAAGGGCAATCCATCGGCGGAAAGGCAGCACAATCCATCGTGAAAATGGGCATATCCCATGTCCCTGAAGGCCGGCGTGTCTTTGCTAACATGACCGTTGAAGAAAACCTTCAGCTTGGTGCATATTTACGTAAAGACAAGGCAGGCATCAAGCAGGATATGGAGAAAGTCTATGAATTATTCCCGCGTTTGCTAGAGCGCCTGAAACAGCAATCCGGAACCCTTTCCGGCGGGGAACAGCAAATGCTCGCAATGGGCAGGGCCCTCATGGCCAAGCCACGGCTCCTGCTTTTGGACGAGCCATCGATGGGACTTGCGCCATTATTGGTGAAGCAAATCTTTAACATCATCGAAGAAATCAACAAAACAGGTACAACGATCCTGCTGGTTGAACAAAATGCCAACTTAGCACTATCCATCGCGGACAGAGCCTATGTTGTCGAAACCGGCCGAATCGTCCTATCAGGCAAATCAGAGGAACTGACCGCAAGCGAAGAAATCAAGAATGCCTATTTAGGTGGACATTAAACCGCTTTATAGCGGTTACAGACTGCAGGCAAACTCGAAGAAAAGCGAGTTTGCCTGCAGTTTTTTTATTTCAAAAAAGTGCCAGTTGATTTCAGAAATCCGCTCCCTTTCCGCCGACTGTCTGCCAAGCCTCCTCACCGCAAGCGGCTGTGGGGTCTCGGCTAGCCAGTAATTCGGCAGGAGTGTCGCAAATTTCTTCAATTTAGTGTTTCATCCATATAAAAAGTAAAAAACATGAAGATAAACAAGTCTTCTTTTAGAAAAGGATTCGGGGTGAGATACTTCGGCCCCCCTTTTTTAGACAAAAGTGTTTTTATCTGAATAAGTTGATTGGAACGGAAGGCGCGAGACTCCTGCGGGAAAAGCGAGTCAGGGGAGACCCCGCAGACGCGAAGCGGCGAGGAGGCTCCCGGACCGCCCGCGGAAAGCGAGTGCCTGGAGTGGAAATCAAATTTAAAGTAATCAATTATTATCAAGTTTGTCTACAGTCAACCGCTTTGTTTTAAAATTAGATAGAACCCTATTTGTCGACAAACTGAAACTGCTTTATAGCGGTTTTTTTCTTTTTCAAATAAGTTATTTTTACTAGATAAAAGGTTAGTAAATCCAAATCGGACGGTATACAATCTAGTTAGGAATAATAGTAGAATTGGTTCATGATATAACCTCATCGATAGCTATTCTTAATCATATTTTTTGGAGTGATTGTATGTACAAACTTATTCAGGTTTTGCTGCCGGCATTATTATTGTTTATGATTCTGCCAATCTACCAGCAAGAAACTGCATCTGCAGAGGAGACCCCGCAATCTGATGGTGTCATCGTCAAATATAAAGAGACGAATGATGAGCCGATCAACGAGTTGATAGAGAAGGTGGAGGTTCCTACAGGGGAAACGACCGACAACCTGATCGAGGAACTTGAAGAACAGAAGGATGTGGAATATGCAGAACCAAACTATCTTTTCAAGAAGATGGGAAGCCCGAACGATCCAGCCTACATAGACCAATGGCATCATAAAAGGCTTGGTACGAGTGCAGCGTGGACAAAATCAATGGGATCGAAGGAATTGATCGTGGCCATCATTGACGACGGCATCGATCGCAACCACGAAGATTTAAAAGGGAAGATCGTCAATGCCTATGATACGATAAAAAATCGGAAGCATATCGTACCAAAAGGGGCGCATGGAACGCATATCGCAGGCATCATTGCCGGTTCTGCGAACAACGGCATAGGCGGAACGGGTGTTGCCCCGAATGTTAAACTAATGCCGATCAACGTCTTTGATGGAGAGTATGCCGATACGGCCGATATCATTGAGGCGATCCATTATGCCGTACAGCAAAAGGCAAACATCATCAATATGAGTTTAGGAGACACCAGTTATTCGGAGGCCTTGAACAATGCCGTCCAGGAAGCCTATAAAAAAGGCGTACTGATCGTCGCGGCGGCCGGGAATGAAGGGGATATGGGGAAAAATGTTCAGCGTGTGTACCCAGCCGCATTCAGCCACGTCATTTCCGTTGCTGCCACTGACTCAAGGGACAGGCGTCCCAGTTATTCCAACTACCATTCAACAGTCGATATCGCGGCCCCAGGAGATGATATCCTTTCAACCTTGCCATATGGTAGATACGGCTGGATGAGCGGAACATCGATGGCCACGCCGATGGTGGCGGGTGTAGCGGCACTGATTTGGTCCAATGAGCCCAAACTCAACAAAACGGAGGTCGAATACCGCCTCTATGATTCAGCCGTGGACCTAGGTGCAAAAGGGAAAGACATATACTATGGAAACGGGCGGGTCAATGCCAAAAAAGCACTCGAGATGAAGACGCTGACCAAACCGGCCGTGACTGGGATATCCGATAAGGACACCAAGATCAATGGGAAAATCCCGGATGATTTTAAAACGGGGACCGTCTCCATTTATACCGGTAATAAGCAACTAGCCACAGTGAAAATCAACGGCGAAAAAACCTTTACGGCGACTATCGCAAAACAAACAGCCGGCACGACCATCTCTACTAGAGTCATCGATAAATCGGGAAATAAAAGTATACCCGTTTCATTTAAAGTGGCAGATAAAACGGCACCTGCAAGACCTTCCGTAAATACGGTAGGGGACAATACCGTCAAAGTAACCGGCAAAGCGGAAGCGGGCTCTTCCGTCACTGTCAAAACTGGCAGTACGGTTCTCGGCAAAGCAAATTCCAACAGCGCAGGGAATTTCACCGTAACGATGTCAAAAAAACAAAAAGCCGGAAGAGTCCTATCCGTTACAGCAACCGATAAAGCAGGAAATGTTAGCTCAATCAAAACCGTGACCGTCGCAGACAAAACAGCGCCAAGTAAACCGACGGTCAACACAGTAACGACAAAAACGACAAAAGTAACAGGCAAAGCAGAAGCCAACTCCACAGTATCCATCAAAGCATCAAAAAAAGTGATCGGCTCTGCCACTGCAACGGCCAAAGGCACATTCTCGGTTAAAATCCCCAAGCAAAAAGCCGGGCAGAACCTATATACCTCTGCCAAAGACAAAGCGAAAAACGTAAGCGAATCAAGAAAAGTAACGGTTAAAAAGTGATAGAAAAACAAGAACAACTCCCAAACTCAAATTGGGGGCTGTTCTTGTCAATCTTTGTTTCCATACATCAATTCCGTGCTTCGGCTGTAGAGTTCAATGATATTGCCGAAAGGATCTTCGCAATATATTAAATAAAAGGGCTTGTTCTCCCAAGTATTCCATATATCGCTTCGCCTTCTTCCGCCAGAAGCAGCAATATCTTCAGCTAGCTTTTCGATATCATCCGCTATTAAGCAAATATGAAAAAAGCCCTCATACCCGCGACTCTCCCCTTTAGGCATCCTCGGCTCCTCAAACTCAAAAAGCTCAATCCCCACTCCATTATCCGCCATCAAATGAGCATTACGCATCTTTTTAACATCATCACCAAGAAGATCATTCGTCATATTATGTTCATTCTCCGCACCTGCATCAAACGAATAGGGACCCGCCAATAACCTGAATCCCAACACCTGCTCATACCACTTAATCGCAGCATCCAAATCAGGTACAGCCAATCCAACTTGAGTAATTGCTGTCATATGTATCCCCCCTGATCATAAAATATCCTATTAATGTTAGGGGCAAACGGCACCGTTTTTGGACAAAAAAAAGAAGCAATAGCCAATATTGCTTCTGGTTACATATATCGACCTCATGAAATTCTTTAAATCTCACCCTCTTCAAGCCTCCTATTATACTCAACTTTACTAATTAATCCCTTTGCATTACAGGTAAGACAATCTGTATAAATATCGTAAGCACCTGTACCTGCACAAACATGGCATTTAACATGAGTTTCCGGTATATCCTTATGCATGAATGAAAAAGCTTTTCCAATATACTGCAGAATAATCATTCCCAAAACTCCTTTTTTTTCTATCATACAACGAAAAAGAGAGAAGGAAACAGGGAATACAATAACATTACTTAAAACAAATAAAACCATAACATAGTTTACATAGGGTTAAAAAATTAACCTGATATGAAAGCATGAACTAGTGTATTAGGATGTAAAGTAGGGGTAGAGGCGTGAACAATTCCTTTAAAGACATGTATAAATGGTGGTTACTTATTTAATTTTTCGTTGCCGTATATTCTGATACAACTTTGCTTTTTCATTTTATTCTTATTGATTTAGTCCACTCTCCATTTAACTCTCTCTCTATTTATTACATGAAAAAAGCCGCCCAAATGGACGGCCGAACTTCCTTAATCTTCAGGAAGTGTGTGAATCATTTAATTCAGCCAGTTTAAATAAATGGTAAGATATTTTTTTTTGTAATTTCCATTTCATTTGATCATCTAAACAATCCTTAAAAAGGGTTTCATAATAGCGTATATTAAATGTATGCCATAACTTTTTCATGTAATTCCTCCAAATTGTTCTCTACAAATATTATTGGTTAATTTGGAAAGATCTTTAGATTCCAGAAATGATCCATTAGCATTTCGTAGGTATTGAGCTGGTTTTATAACCTCATGGGAATGAAGAATTACCTGTGTATGCAACGGATTTAGGTGTTTATAGAAGTATTCTAATCCAGATATTTAACTATTTTTTTCGCAAAATCCATAAGTAAGCCACTATTGAAATCCCCACAGAGACTGCTGCCATTATGTAAATGCTTATATACCCAAACAGATAGCCGATTTGTCCGAAGAGGATGGCCCCGAAACCGATTCCAAGATCAAAGAAGGAATAGAAAGTGGCATTGGCCATGCCTTTTCGATTTCGGGCAGCGTGTTCAAGAGACCACGCTTGAAGAGCCGGTTGTACAGCACCGAATCCAATGCCATAAAAAATAGCTGCCATATACAGAATCATGTTACTTGGCATCCAGGCTAGCAATAGCATCGCCACTACGATAAAAAGAGTGGATGGAATGAAAACAGCTTGATGTCCTTTTTGATCATAGATTTTTCCAGCAAACATACGTGTGAATATAAGAGCTAAAGCGTAAAGAAAAAAGTATCCTTGAATACCTGTCAGACCTTTTTCGATTGTATAAAGCGGTAAGAAGGTAGCAGTCCCGCCAAAAGTTACCGTAATGAAAAAAACAAGAACGGACGGAGCAACAGCGCTTTTTTCATAAATGTCAAACCTATTAGTTTTAACTGGGGCAGAAGCATGATCTACTTTTTTATAAGTAATTGTTGAAGCCATGATCCAAGCTGCCAGACTTAATACACCGCAAAATAAAAACAAATGTTGAAAGGTTAAAACATCCGCTAAGAAAAGCCCAAATGAAGGACCAAAAGCCATCGCCAAATTCCCCGATAAAGTGAAGTATCCCATTCCCTCACCCCGACGCCTTGCTGGGATAAGATCGGAGGCAATCGTACCTGTTGCGGTGGTCGTATATCCCCAGCCAATCCCTTGTACAATCCTTATGGCACATAGAAGGAAAATACTCATCATAAATCCAAACGAACCAATCGATACAGCCAAAAGGGCTAGACCGAACAGGAAAACAAAACGTCTGCCTTTTGTTTCCAAGGCCTGTCCAGCAAAAGGGCGGACAATCAGGGCAGAAAATAAAAACATGCCAGCAACTAACCCAATATACCGTTCATTTCCGCCAAGCTCCTTTACAAAAAGCGGGAGGGTCGGGGAAGTCATCTGAAAGGATAAAAAAACAAAAAAGTTAGCCAAGAAAATCATAATAAAATCACGCGACCAGATTTGATTAACAACCGGAAGTTCTTCTTTTAACAAAGGTACACCCATAACAGCCATTCTCCTTAATTGATAGTAATTATCATTCTCATTTTACTAAAGTTATAGAGAACAATCTATAAAAATTAAGAGATCACTATAAATCTAAGTAATATTGACTACAACAAAATAAAAAGAGCCCTAGGGCTCTAAAATAAACCATTAATGATCAATTTTATCCATCCAAAAAAAGAAATCCATAACGGTATGCTCAAAGATGTACCAAACAAAAGTCCTTTAAAGAAATTCCCATCATTTTCACCTACCATATTGAACACACCTCTCGGCTTGGTTTTCTTGTGATTATTATAAATGAAAGCGCTTTCTATTTATATGAGGCATTTGATGCAATTACTTTACAATTAAATCCATAGTTTAAGCAGACAAGTTGAATCATTCGGTTTGCTCATGAAATTAAAATAAATCTTAAACATCTAACCAGGATCTTGATATGATGCTGGATTTTTAACTTTTTCGAAATACAGCCAACTGTGCTGTTAAGATCATCTAAAAAGATGTTTTAGCATTACACATCTTTTTAACATGATCAGCAAGAAGATCATGCGTCATATTTGTTTTTTTTGCATCACCTGCACCAACCGGAAAGGGATTTCCCAATAACTTGATTCCCAAACCTTGCTTATAACACTTAATTGCTGCACCAGAATTTCAATATACTGCAGAATAATTATTCCCAAAACTCCTTTTTTTCTATCATACAAGTAAAAAATCATTACATACTTTACAATGGATTTAAGAAATTGCATGATAGGGATTCATGGTATAGGGGATTAGGATTTTAAGTAGGCCAAGAGGCTTGAACAATTTCTTAAAAGACATTTCTGAATGGTTGTTACTTTTTAAATTTCCGTTCCTACTAGTTTTTTTCCCACTGTTCCCAACTCTGTTACAAATAATTAAAAAGTCGCTACAAACACTAAGCTACCTAGATACTCCAAAAATGAAAGGGGATAATATTATTTGGTTGCGTTATAAATTTTTACATTTCTTGTATTATTAGCTCTAATCTTAAAAATTTCGGTGAATTTAGCCACTATATTGTTTTAGAGAATGCATCTATCTCTTCTAAAGCCTTGTTGGATGATGGTAAAAGTTATGTTATTCAAGATTCTTCAGATAATGTTTGGCTAGAGGAACAAATAATACTAAATTACCTAATATAGTATTATTTGTTCCTAGAAGGGAATCACATTAAAGTTACAATTGGGTTTAAATTAATATCGCCCGTAATACTTACTATCCCAAAAGATGGATAATCGATTAACGTAAAATACAAAATAAATAAAATTAATGTATCAAGAAATATATTTAATGCTTTTCTTTGTAAATCCGCAATTTGAAACCGTTAAAACAGAATTAGCGCCAATCTATATTCTCACCAATAGTCAAAGTACTTTTACAGAAGAACTTCGGCTTCAGCAAATATGATTTCAATTTACGTAGTGCTTTAGCACACAATTTATTCCAAAATGGTATTAACCTTTCTTTTATGATTGACCCTTGTATCTATTATTAAAAATATAAGATATCCTAAAAATGATCCTAGAGTATTTAAAATAATATCGTCTACATCTGTCCATCTTTTGGAAAGAAACAATTGAAAAACTTCAATTGTTAAAGAAAACAAAAAACCAGTAATTATAACTTTAAAAATCCGGTATTGTTTTTTGCATTTAAACGAAATACAGATGCCATAAGGAACAAATAATACTAAATTACCTAATGTATTGATTATCATTTCCTTGAAAGGAACCATCTTTATAGTTACCAATGGCTTTAAATTAATACCGCCCGCATTACTCCCTATTCCCAAAGATTGATGATTGAATATCGTGAAATAAAAAATAAAGAGAATTGATGAAGCAAGAAATATGTTTAATGCTTTTTTTTTGTAAATCCGCAATTTTTCCCCTTTTAGCATGTCCGACTTATTTGAACCTTTTTCAAACTAGAAGACTTTCTACCCGAATTTCATCATCCTTCAAGAATGAACAAATTAAAACAGCAAGCGCAAATCTATATTCTTACAAATAGTCAAAATACTAATACAGAAGAACTTTGGCTACAGCAAATATGATATCAATTAACGTAGTGCTTTACACACAATTTCTTCCTACTTTAATATAAAATTGCCAGTTTGAGTCCTACAGATTACTAATTACTTATTTTAAGGTGTCATTTAAGGCTTTATTTTACAATTTGACTATTTTCCTTTTGGCATTGTGATACAATTTGTAAGATTAAAATTTACAGGAGGATAAACTTTAATGTCAACAAAAAAAGAACAAGTAACTGAAATATTTATTATTAGGGCTATAGCTTGTTTAGCTATTGTACTTTTACACTCGGTAACATCTAGTTTAAGTAAATTTTCAAACCTCGATTCAACGTCTCAAGATATATTGGTTGGACTACAAATGATACTTATTTTTGGAACACCAGTATTTGTTTTTATTTCGGAATTTTTATTATCAAAGTCTTATCCTAAACATCTTCCAAAAGGATTCTTTATCAAAAGGTTTAAGTTCTTACTTTTACCATATTTATCTATGGCTGTAATATACGGAATTATAGATGCTGGAAGCCTTAGTTTAAACGCTCTTATTATTGAAATTCTTAGAAACATCATTCTTGCAGATTACGTAGGATACTTTATAATAATCATTTTTCAATTTTACTTTTTACACTTGTTCTTTCAAAAATACTTTTACAGATGGAAAGCAAAATACGTTTTACCTATAACCTTTATCATAAACGGAGCCTTTCTTGCCTTTTTTAATTTCGTACCTCCCATGGAATTTATTCCTCACTCTGAATACGTGTGGACTAGATTGAGTTGGATGCCTTTTGTCGGTTGGATATTTTACTTTTCTTTAGGTTATTACAGTGGGAAAAACATTCAATACTTCAAGTCGTTCATACAAAAATACAAAATTTATTTATTTATTGGCACGTTTATAAGCATAATAGTTGTTCTAACATCACAGTTCTTAGGACTACCTAATCTCGTTTCATCTAAAAGAGTGGATATTTTAATTTTTACAACACTTTTAGTTCTTTCATTATTCTATTTATCTTCAAAAATTAAAAAAGTTCCATCAGTCATTTTCCTAATTAGCAATTATTCATTTAACATATACTTGCTACATAAAATCTTTATGACTTATTTGGAAAGATTACCTATTAATAACATAGCTATATACATTTTACTTTTATTTCTAATAAGCTTGGGTGCCTCAATATCATTAGCGAAAATAATAAATAAATTACCTTTCGGAAAATATATAGTCGGAAACACTGCTACTTTTAAAAGTCCTGATAAAGAACACAAATATGTTAGAAAGGCTGTCTGAATTTTTTTCGCCTATACAAAATTGTATAGGCGATTTTTGTATAGTAAATCCCCTTTCCCTTTAAGAAAGGGAATATTCAAGCAAAATCTTCATCTACTAACGTAATGCCTGCACCTATTAACTTCTTTCTACCAACGTTGGAATACATATTTTTAGATAATTTTGTTGCGTTAAGACCTGTTCCCCCTGAACGCAAAAGTTTTATTCCGACCCCTGCATTAATAAAACGATTATAAGCGATCAAATTATCTGATACACCAGAGTAATAACCTGTAATACCTAACAGTGTAATAGATTGATTGGTTGAATCAAACCGATTATAGGAAACTTCATTTTCATTACCTTGACTTGATTCATCAACAATTCTAACCATAGTTCCTGTTATAACATCAGATTTGAATAAATTGTCTTTAATTTTTGATCTGGACACCCTAGATAAATTTATAGAATTTATTTTTGAATTATAGAAATTATTATTTATGATTTTGTTATCATAAATGTTATAGCTATTGTCATCACCTATGTCAGTGTTATTATCTCTAAACGTACATTTACTTATTGTTACATTTAATCCTTTTCTTAATGATACCCCTTTATTGGTGTTTCTTTTAATAGTCACATCATCAATTGTTAAATCAGTTAAATAATTAACAATGCCTTCCTCACATTGCTCTATAAGTCCATTTGTTAATGAAACCCCTGCTGATGCATCATTTATATTTTCTAAAAGATATACACCATTGTCTAACATATTACTTATGCTAAATTTAGAAAGATTAATGTTATACACATTATGCGTCAGTATACCTATATAACTTTTACCAAGACTTATTTTACTCATATATCCATCTTCACAATCGAACAATCCAATACAGTATGCTGACGTTGATTGTGTAACCATTCGACTATAATTATCAACACTGAAACTCTCAATTACAAAGTTTTTAACATTTTTCAAATAAAGTACGGCTGTGAATTTATAAGGGACATCATTATTCATAACTTTAAATCCCTTAATAATATAATTATCTTGTTTAATAGTATTTTTAGCTGATGTTAACAACCCATTTGCTTTGTTATTTAAATTAATGGTTGTATTACTTCCGTAAATCTCAATATTTTTTAAATTAGCATTTAATCTAAAAATGTAATCTATAGCCGTATTAACTGTGAAAGTAACACCCGGAATAAATGTTACCTTTGTATCACTTTTAGTAATATTCATAACTTGATCTATACTATAATCACCTGATGCAAAAGTAACATGATAACCACTATTCAATATATTTTGTCTGTCTGCTATAGATGTAGAAGGTGTTATCAACGCAGTCATGTAGGTAACTTTCGCCGTAGTATCTGCCAACTGTTCATTTAAATTCCCTATTTTATCTGAGATATTCTTCCCATCTCGATCTAGAACCATTCTTGCATCTGTTTTCGATAAATTTAAGATATCACCCTCTTTTTTGATAGTAAATCCAAAAAAGAAAGTTAACATCCATAGTAATATGTTTACTAAAAAGTTCCTTCGTTCCAATTTGCTCACCTCTCATTAACTATACTTCAATACTAGCTTCCAGCTAAAGCAAAGAAACTACTTATCTATAAATCGCGATAGCCTCAATTCCAACACATTTGCGTCTTATCACAATGTAAAGTTGTTGGGTTGCCTTCAAGAAAGTTTGCCTAGGGTAACTGTGATACACCACCTACATACACAGATATTTGTCCCCATGTATAAGAATCCGTTGCAAATTTGTACTTGAGTTGCCCTTCTGAGGCAATCCTCGACCTACTTGGAGGAGACACTATAATAATATCTATTATATTCGCATTCTCCTCCAACTGTGCGACAAGTGAATATCTTTTTTTCTTAAAATCCATAAGTAGCCAAAATGGAGATTAGAACTGAGACTGCTACCATTATGTAAGAAATACTTCTATAGACAATCACAAAGTGGATGGTACCGAAATAGATTCAAAGATCAAAGAAGGGATAGAACGTGGCATTGGAACTGCCTTTTCGATTTCGAGCTGCTTGTACAAGAGACTACTCTAAGAGCCGGTTGGACAGCACGGAATCCAATGCCGTAATAAATAGCTGCAAAATACAGAATCAAGTTACTTGGCATCCAGGAAAGGATTAGCGCCGCTACGATAAAAAGGGTAGATGGAAAGAAGACGGCTGGATGTTCTATTTGATCAGAGACATTTGCAGCGAACTTTCGTGTGGAAATAAGTGCTAATGCGTAAAAAAAAAGTAAACTTGAATACCGGTCAGGCCTTTTTCCATGGTATAAAGCGGTAAGAAAGGGGCAATCCCACTAAAAGATAGCTTAAAGAAAAAAACAAGAACGGATGGACCAAAAGCCATTGCCAAATTTCCTGATAAAGTGAAGTATGCCATTCCTTCACCACGACGCTTTGACATTTCTAACTCCAAATTTTTGAACGAAATATACTGACAGAAATAGTAAAAAGACCGCCAATAAAAAGTAATAAAGGTTACATAATGGTGCTTGTTAGGAGTTTGAAGGTACAAAAATTAAAGTATTCATAAAAATCCAAATCCGGTTAATTTTTAAAATCCCGTGATTAATAATGGATATCAATTGATTAATTTGGAACAGACGGAAAAGATTAAAAAAACAATATGTCAAAGTTGCAAAAAGAGCTAACGAAAGCAAGGATTCTAATCATTTCACCGAATCCATTGGCCCATAGTAAAATAGAGAATAGCTTAGGGGTAAAATATTTAAAGCTTCTGAAAGGGCTATTAAAAATAATATATGGACTTAAATTAATAGCATGAATGGTATTGAAAAAACCTAAAAGAAGAGAGTATATATTAATGGTGCGATGTTGTACGAATTTTTAAGGGGGAGTACTGTCAAAAATATGATTACGTTATGGAGTATAAGCTAATAGTTTGTATGCTTCCATTAGTAGTTAAAAAAGGTGAAATAAGAGAAAAGTGGTTATAATCACTTTTCTCTCTCCGGTATAGTTGAAAATTATGAATGTAAAGTGGGTTTTGATGTTAAAGAACCAAAAAGGAAAATTTAAAATTTCTCATGTTTAACGAATTGTAGATTTCCTAACTTCGATAAATTTGCGCATTTCCTCTTTGGATATTCCTGAAGCAATAATATCTTTCATGATTTCTTTCCACTCTTCGTCCATGAGATGGTCAACTTGTTCATACAAAAGGGCATCAACAGTTATACAAAGGATACTTGCGATTTTTTCCAAAACTAAAATAGTAGGGTTTGTTTGAAGGTTTCTTTCTAGGGAGCTTATATAGGATTTTGCCACACCGGATTTTGTAGAGAGTTCACTAATTGACATTTTCCTTTCTTCCCTAAGCGACTTAACTCGGTAACCTATCATTTTGAACACACCTAACCATTAATATGAAAATTATATACTGATTTAAACTATCACTTTCAGTTTACACATTTTCCTATCACTTTTAATGATAATTAGGCACTAAAATACTTAACACATCTATATGTATAAATGGATTTTTCTGTTTTGGTAGGCATTTAGATAGGTTTATTTTTCGTAAATATTTTAAAATGCGACGACAACCTAGCAAAAATTGGGAATGGGTGTATACTTAGGTTTATTGAAAATTTAAGTCAAAAATATTCTGGTAAATGGGTAATAAATATATGTTCAATGCAATATTTCAAATTTAGGAATTTTTTCCTTTGTATTGCCATTTTTTTTTTTGTAAAATTACTAAGGGATTTGAAAAGTATTCTTTCATTGTAAGTTTCATGTAAATTTCCTTGAAAATACATAAATATAGGTAATATATATGGTATAATGTAATAGGTCATTTTTAACATATCAGGAGGATAATATGGAAGAAACTATTAGTATTGAAGACATTTTTCAAACATTAAAGAAACGTTGGAAGTTAATCATGTTACTAACATTAAGTGTAGCGTTGATTAGTGGCACTATATCTTATTTTTTATTAACACCTGTTTACGAATCATCCACACAGATTCTAGTTAATCAAAAACAATCGGAGAACCAACTAGATTCTACTCAAATACAATCTAATATCGACATGATCAATACATACAGTGTGATTATAAAAAGCCCTGCTATATTAGAAAAAGTAATTGATGATCTTGAATTAGAACAAAGCGTAGAACAACTTAGTGAAAAAATCACGATCAACAGCCAAGAAAATTCGCAAGTCTTTTCATTAACGGTTCAAGATAGTAATCCTACAAAAGCAGTTGAGATTGCCAATACGGTTTCCGAAACTTTTCAAAAGGAAATCAAGAACATCATGAACGTCGATAATGTTAGCGTTCTTGCGAAGGCAGAAGTAAAGGAAAATCCTACTCCTGTAAAACCATCTCCATTATTGAATATCGCTATTGCGGTGGTAATTGGGTTAATGGCTGGAATTGGCCTGGCATTCCTACTAGAGTACATGGATAATACGATTAGAGACGAGAAGGATATTGAGAAGCTCCTTGGCCTGCCATTACTTGGATCCATTCAAAAAATATCGCAACATAAATAAAGAACCATACGTAACATTAAGAAAGGAAGCGGGATTTTTGAGAAGTAAAGATGAAAAACAAGTGAATTTAATTGCGCAGACTAATCCTAAATCACCTATAACTGAACAATATCGATTAATTAGGACAAACATACAATTCTCTTCAGTGGATAAAGAAATCAAAACCATTGTGGTTACTTCCGCGGAGCCTAATGATGGAAAATCGACTACAGCTGCCAACTTAGCGATTGTGCTGGCTCAAGAAGAGAAAAAAGTTTTACTTGTGGATTCGGACTTAAGGAAACCATCGGTACATTATGCTTTTAACCTTAGTAATATACATGGACTTACTAGCGTATTGACAAAGAAAATGGACTTAAGAAAAACTATCTTGAATTCAAATGTTTCAAACTTAGACATTTTAACAAGTGGGCCGATACCACCTAATCCTTCAGAGTTATTAAATTCCAAAGCGATAGAAACAGCCATTGATGAACTAAAAGGAATCTATGATTATATCATTTTTGATACACCGCCCGTTCTGGTAGTGCCGGATTCCCAAATTGTAGCCAATAAATGTGATGGCGTGATCATGGTAGTGGCAAGCGGCAAGACAAACAAACAAAGTGCAGTAAAAGCAAAGGACCTTTTAATGAAAGCTAACACATCCTTGCTTGGAGTCGTTTTGAATGGCGTGGAAACGGATAACGGCAATTATTATTACTATAAATCTTAAATAAAATAAAACAATTTTCGACAAAATAACACCCTGTTTAATGGGAGTTTTATATGCTACCATTAATCAGGGTATTAATTCCTATCTGATTCCTCAGTGATTAAGGCTAATACCCCATTTTTTTAAAAAGGAAGTGTGAAATTTGATCGACATACATTGTCACATCCTCCCAGGAGTTGATGATGGATCCGCGGACATGGAAGAAAGCTTCAACATGGCAAAAAAAGCGGTAGAAGCAGGAATCACCCATTTATTTGCCACGCCACATCACTTAAATGAGAAATATGTAAATGTTAAGAGTGACATCATGGATCGAGTTGTGAGGTTAAATGAGAGTTATCAACAAGAAAATATTCCTCTTACCCTTCATCCCGGACAAGAAGTAAGAATACACCGGGACATATTCACCTCACTTGAAAAGGAAGAAATTCTAACGTTAGACGATAACGGTACATATATGCTGCTGGAGCTCCCGTCGGGAAGGGTTCCTACATACACACAAGAAGTGATATATGAGCTGCTGCTTAAAGGAATAACACCAATTATCGTACATCCGGAAAGAAATAAGGAATTGATAGCGAATCATAACCTATTATTTGAATTGGTTCAGGAGGGAGCGTTAACTCAACTTACCTCTGGTAGTATTATCGGTCTCTTTGGGAAAAATGTTAAATCATTTTCAAAAAAAATAATCGAACATAATCTCGCTCATTTTGTTGCAACAGATGCTCATAATATAGGTTCTAGAGGATTCACGTTACAACAAGCCTATGAAACAATCACTAAAACATACGGAATACAACGTACATTTTATTTCAAAGAAAACGCTGAACAGTTATTAAAGGACCAAAGTCCTGCTGTTGAAAAACCCATGCCATTCAAAAAGAAAATTTTAGGAATCTTTTAGAATGATAGATAATTAGGAAACGCTTTCATCATTATAATATAACTTTCACCTATGTAAAACTATATATCGTTTTTTTTTTGAATAAAAGAGCTAGAAAGGGCTGATATCTAATGAAAAAAGTACGTAAAGCGATAATACCAGCAGCAGGGTTAGGAACAAGATTCTTACCGGCTACTAAAGCCATGCCAAAGGAAATGCTTCCTATAGTAGATAAACCGACGATTCAATATATTATTGAAGAGGCTGTAGCATCTGGAATCGAGGATATTATTATTGTTACCGGAAAAGGAAAAAGAGCAATTGAAGATCACTTCGATAACGCGTTTGAGCTGGAAAACAATTTAATGGAGAAAAATAAATTTGAATTGTTGGAGAAAGTCCAAGCACCTTCCAAAGTAGATATTCATTATATCAGACAAAAGGAACCAAAGGGATTAGGCCATGCGGTTTGGTGTGCAAGAAAATTTATTGGTAATGAGCCATTTGCCGTATTGTTGGGTGATGATATCGTCCAAGCTGAAACACCTTGCTTAAAACAGTTAATGAATGAATATGATAAAACCTTATCTTCTGTCATCGGTGTACAAACAGTTCCTGAAGAAGAAACTCATCGTTATGGAATTGTCGATCCTAGTAACCAAAATGGGCGTCGCTATGAAGTAACTAACTTTGTCGAAAAGCCAGCAAATGGAACAGCCCCATCCAACTTGGCAATCATGGGCAGATACATTTTTACACCTGAAATATTTATGTTCTTGGAAAAACAAGAACTAGGAGCAGGCGGAGAAATTCAACTGACTGATGCGATTCAAAAATTAAATGAAATTCAACGAGTATTTGCCTATGATTTTGAGGGAAAACGATTTGATGTAGGGGAGAAGCTAGGGTTTATCCAAACGACATTGGAGTTTGCTTTGAATGATATAACTCTAAAAGATGATGTTTTAGAGTTTATAGAGAACCTACTAGAAAAACAAAAGATAAAAGAATAATAAGAGTAAGGGAGGAGCCAATTTGAAAGCTGTAGCAGTTGAGCAGAGAGTGGCATCATCTGACCACTTATTAACGGCAGATCAATTAAATGCTAATTTGGGTTATTTAAGAATGAAAAGATTAATAGATATTATAGGATCACTTTTAGGACTTATTCTTTTATTACCCATTTTTTTGATTGTAGCTATTTTAATAAAAATTGAAGACCCAAAAGGACCTGTTTTTTTCAAACAGGTTCGAGTCGGGAAAAACGAAAATGAATTTCAAATGTATAAATTCAGATCAATGGTCACCGATGCAGAAGAGAGATTAAAAGATTTGCTAACTCTAAACGAAGTCTCAGGGGCTATGTTTAAAATGAAAAATGATCCTCGGATTACCAAAATCGGAAAATTTATTCGTAAAACAAGTATTGATGAGTTACCACAACTATGGAACGTATTAAAGGGTGATATGAGCTTAGTTGGCCCACGGCCTCCTCTAAAAAGAGAAGTGGAAGAATATTCATCATACGATAAACAACGCTTACTAGTTACTCCTGGATGTACTGGTTTATGGCAGGTTACTGCAAGAAACAATGTGGGATTTAAAGAAATGGTCGAATTAGACATTCAGTATATTCGAAATAGAACAATTTATTTTGATATAAAAATTGTCCTAAAAACAGTTGTTGTTTTATTTGGATCTAAAGCTGCCTTTTAATAGTAGTTTGTGTTTGTATAATTTTATTACTTTAGTTTAAGTGAAGAAGTGAGAGAGGGATAAATTTTGAAAATCTGTTTTGCAGCATCTTCGGGTGGACATTTAGAACAACTTATGATGCTTTTTCCATTAATGAACAAACACGACAGTTTTATATTGACAGAAAGAACTCAATATAACTTTAATTCAAAAAATTTAAAAGCTTATGATGTCACTCAAATAAATAGAAGAGAAAAAACGTTTATTATTAAGTTATTTATATTAATAATTGAATCATTTGTTATTTTCTTTAAAGAAAAACCCGATGTTGTAATTTCTACTGGTGCATTAGCTACAGTACCTATCTGTTTATTAGCAAAGTTGTTTAGAAAAAAACTAATTTTTATTGAATCCTTCTCAAAAATTAGTTCTCCAACGATTACTGGAAGGATAATGTATAGGATTGCAGATTTATTTTTAATTCAATGGGAAGAATTAAAAAAGTTTTATCCTAATGCAATCTACGGAGGCGGAATATATTGATATTTGTTACAGTGGGTTCTCAAAAATTTCAGTTTAATAGATTATTAGAAGAAATAGACCATTTAGTAGCGAAAAATTTTCTTAAATCTGATGAAATTTATGCTCAAATTGGTTACTCAACATATGAGCCCAAACTATATTCTTTTAAGCAGTTTTTAAATAAAGAGGAATTTTTAGAAGTGATGGAGAAGAGCGCTATCATTATTACACATGGAGGAACTGGTTCAATAATTAACGGTGTCAAAATGGAAAAGAAGGTAATTGGCGTTCCAAGAATGAAAGAGTTTGGAGAGCATGTTGATAACCATCAGATTGAAATAATAGAACAGTTTGCTAATTCAAATATAATCTATGCGGTTACGGATACTAAAGAAATAGAGGTTGCAATAGAAAAAGTAAAAAATATGGACTTTAGAGTATACCAATCTAATACAAACAATGTTATTAAAATATTAGAGAACTTCTTAATAACTTTAAAATAATATTAATACCAGTTTATCGATTACAAAGAAGAAGAAAAAGGTGAATCAATGAAAGTAATAATGATAGGCTCTCATCTGCGTGTGAACGGTGGAATTACCAGAGTGGTGAAAAATTACTTGGAATCTGGAATGCCAAAGAAGGTAAATCTCGAATATTTCCCTACTTATTATGGAAGTAATCATTTTATTAATATACTTTATTTTGTTATTCAGTATTTCAAACTTTTCATTAACTTAAATCTATTGAAAAAACAATACGATGTGGCACATATTCATATGTCCTATCGAGGAAGCTATGTTCGTAAAAGGTATATTATTCATCTATTAAATCGCAAAAACATACCGATTGTACTACATATGCATGGTTCTCAATTTAAGGACTTTTATAATGAAAGTTCAAATGGTCAGCAAAAACAGATTAAGGATACACTCAATAAAGTTTCTCTTATCCTTGCACTGGGAGAGCAATGGAAGGAATACTATCAATCAATTAGTAAAACCAAGGTTGTTTCTTTAGATAATGCTGTATTTCCTAAAGAAATTTTAAAAAGCTCTGAAGAAAAAATCTATATAACAACAATGGGCGTTCTCTCTCAAAGAAAGGGAACGTACGACCTTATTGAGACAGCTTCGCAAATAAAAGGAAAAATTAATTCCAAATATAAATTTTTAATTGCCGGTGATGGTGAAATTGATAAAGTTAAAAAGAGAATAAAAGAATTAAACGTAGAAGATATGTTTGTAATACCCGGTTGGATTTCTGATCAAAAGGTGATTGATGAAATCTATAGGAAGAGTGTCATTTATGTTTTACCTTCTTATAATGAAGGAATGCCCATGTCGATTTTGGAAGCAATGAGTTATGGTTTACCGGTAGTTTCTACAGATGTTGGTTCAATATCTTCTGTTGTTAAAGAAGAGAATGGGTTTGTCATTAAACCTGGTGATGTAGATAGCTTAACCAATTGCTTAATTAATCTATTAAATGACCAATTTAGTATTGAGAAGTTTGAAAGAAATAATAGCGAAAAAATAAGGATAGAATATAATATTTATGTTTCAGTCGATAAAATCGTTGATTTATATAAAAACCTCTTAAGAAGCTAGAAATTGGTAAGGAAAGATCTCCAATAAAAGAGATGAATATTGGTGCCAGGCTTTTTTTGCTATTTCAAGGGAAAAGATATCTTAAATTTAAAGAACGACTATGAATTTTAATTTACTGTGTGGAATACGATTGAACAAGTTCAAGTAATTCACTATTAATGAATGTTTTTTAAAAGAAAAAATAAAGGGAATGACTAGGGAAAATTTGGATTTTCGGACTATTCCCTTATATAAATTACAAAAAAATGCACAGTAAATGTGCTCAATATTTGTCATTACAAAATGAGTTCTTTTTTTGGTTGTAAACAAACAAATATTCCTTATAGATTTCGTGGATAATAAATGTTAGAAAAGGTGTCTTGATATGGCTGGTATACAGAAGCAAAATTTTCAACAACATAAATACTTATTTTATATAATCATTATTTTTCTAAGTATAATACTTGGTTTCCTAGTAAGTTTATCTCCAGTATTTACTTTAATATTTTTTAATGTGATTATATTTTTAATATGGATGTTGAAAAAAAACAATAGGATTCCAATTGTCTTATTAATATCATCTTCTATATCTATTAATATTATATTTAGTTTTAATTTGTTAGGGTTTGATACTCTAACATTATATAAATTACTGGTAATATTCATTGTGTTAATATTTTTAAAATATTACGGTGCTAATATAAAAAATGGTCTGCCTGTATTAGCTCTGTTCTTGTTATTGATGTTAAGTTACACTTTGTCTGATTTACATCCAAGGTTAAATACATTGGATCCCTTTATATCTTTTGTAGGATTAGTATCATCCTTTTTAATTTTGATAGTTAAATGGGATGAAAAAATGTCGAACAGAATAATAATTACTATACCCTTTTTACCATTAATTAGTGTATTTGTAGGTGCGGGATTAGACATTCTTGGAGTTCACCCATTAATTACTGAAGAATATTCAGGAGGAAAAAGATTACAGGGTGCTAACATAGGTCCACATTTAGCGATGTTGGCGTTTTTGGGGTTTTGTGTTAGTTTGATAGAGATAAAGAGACGGGCTAATAAAAAATTATTACTATTTATATTAAGTGCAAGTAACTTTTTAATTTTATTAAGTACGGGTACTAGAGGACCTTTAATTTGCTGTGTTGTTCTTATAATAGTATATCTAGCAGATAATATAAAAGAAATTGTGAAGGGTAGAATATTTGTTATTGTGCCTTTAAGTTTATTCTTAATTACTATAACTACGTTCTTAATCACTCAGTGGCAGAATATTATCCTAAGATCATTTAATTCAAATACTACTGATATTGGAATTAACCTTTCAGGTAGAGATATTGCATGGCGATATTTTATTTCTCAGGCAAAAGGTGCGGAAATATTTGGGCAAGGCTTAGGAGCAGTATTGGTTGCAAATGATGGGAGTCTCTATAAAGGATTTACTGTTCCTCATAATGAATATATAAGATTCTTTTTCGATAATGGAATAATAGGTTTAATATTAATTTTCGGTTCTCTTCTGTTTGTACTAATTAATACTGGAATTCGGTTACAAAAAAAAATCCACATTTATTACTTTAGTTTCATATTGAGTTTTTTAATATACTCTTTTGTTGACAATACTCTTTCCACAATACAATTTATTGTACCTTTTTGTTTTTATATTTCTGCTCTTAGTTCTCTAAATACTAAAACCAGCTTATAAGGTGGTTTTCTTGATTGTCAATCAAGTATAATGCTAAGATGATTTGTTCTTTTGGAATAATTTATAAAACTCAATAGGTTAATTTAACAAGAGGAGATTTTTTGAATGAAATTAAGTATTGTTATACCAACTTATAATGTGGGCTCCTATATAGAAACTACTTTAATCTCGTTAGTTTCCCAAAGTAAAGTTGATTTCGAAGTAGTTATTGTGGACGATGGATCTACGGACGATACATTAAATATTGTAAAGGAGATTTTGGGTAAATCTGCTACTTTTAAATATAAAATAATTGAAAAGGAGAATGGTGGAGTAAGTACAGCAAGAAATATAGGTTTGTATCAATCTATGGGCAAGTATGTGATGTTTTTAGATGGGGACGATTATGTCAGTCATAAGTTAGTAGAAAGGATTGATAAATTTCTTGACGATGAAAATGATGTTGTATGCTGGGGATTTAATAAAGTAGACACACACCAAATGGATATCACTAATTATTTTGATAAGTATCGTTCAAATTTAAAAACTATGTCAGGTATAGACACCCTAAAATATATAATTAAAGAGAGAGCTATGTTCATTTCTGTAGGAAGTGCCGCTTATAGAAAGTCAACGTTATTAAAATATAATATAAAGTATACAGAAGGTTGTAGTAATGGAGAAGATCAAGAGTTTACTTATAAGTTTTTATCTAAGGTAAATCATGTATTATTTGTTAATGAGGTATTATCATACTATGTACAAAGAATTGGATCGATATCTAATAGTTACGATATAAAACGATTTGATGTAATAAATGCAATGAATAGAACAATTTATTATATGGAAGCCAAAGGTAATAATAAGAAGTTGATAGATATAGCTAATTCAATAAAAAACGAATTTATCATAGGCTCTTTTTTGTTTAATTTTAACTCTTGTTTAAATTTTATAGAAACAGGTAAAAGTATGAAAGCTAAAATCAACATAATTTATAGGGAGATAGATAAGTATTATCCAAAATTAAGTAATGAAGTACTATCAATAATGAAAAATTATAAAGGAAATAATGTGAAAATGAAAATAAAGATAAGATTATTTTTATTTTCACCAATAGTTTACAATAGGTTATTTAGTTTGAAAAATTTTGTCGATAAATAATTAAAATAATAAAATCTAGAAAAAGGTAGTAATTATAATCAATCAAAATTTAGTTTTTTAAATTCGAATAAGATTTTTCAAGTACCTTCTTATACATTTTTATTAATAGGTATGATGATTTTATTAGTTTCAATAAACTTGTTAAATTGAATATTTGATTTTGTTTTTTTAATAGGTGGGGTGAATTTAATTGCCATTTAATTCCTACCTTTTGAAAACCAAGGTTTATAAGGAGTATGAATGAAAAGTAAAATTGTGAAATTAAGTAAAAATAATTTTGTTCGGAATGTATTAATAATGATCAGTGGAACTGCGGCAGCTCAAGCAGTAACCATGGCTTTATCACCTGTTATTACAAGACTATATGGTCCAGAAGCTTTTGGATTGGTGGGTGTATTCATAGCTATTGTAGGCGTTTTTACTCCTATTGCAGCACTAACATATCCTTTGGCTATTGTTCTTCCAAAAAATGATAGAGATGCTAAAGGGATAATAAGGCTTTCCTTGTATATTACCACTGGGATATCGATTTTTGTTGCTCTAATTTTTCTGATTTTTAATCAACTTATTGCTAGATGGTTTCGAATAGAAGATGTTGCGCCATACCTATATTTTATTCCAATCATTATTTTGTTTTCAGGTTTTTTGCAAGTTGTTGAGCAATGGTTAATACGTACCAAGCAATTTGGAATTACTGCAAAAGTGTCTTTCCTTCATGCCTTAATATTGCAAGGGAGTAAAGTAAGTCTTGGTTTTTTTCATCCAGTGGCTGTAGTACTAATTATTCTATCAGCTCTTAGTGAGGGACTGAAGGCTATTATGATGATTATCTATGCAAGGAGATCGGTCTATAAATCTTCAATTGCGATAGATGAGGTACCGATATCAATTAGAGAACTTTCTGGGAAATATAAGGACTTCCCTTTATTTAGGGCTCCTGAAGTTTTCTTATATGGGATTTCTCAGAGTTTACCTGTTTTATTGTTGACAAGTTTTTTTGGACCTGCTTCAGCAGGATTTTATTCAATTTGCAGAACTGTTCTTGCTATGCCGTCTATGCTTTTAGGTAAATCTGTAGGGGATGTATTTTATCCTAGAATTTCGGAGGCAGCAAACAATGGGGAAAACCTTACACCTTTGATTAAAAAGGCTACTATATCTTTGGGGATAATCGGGATTTTACCTTACGGAATCATAGTGGCTTTTGGCCCATGGCTTTTCAGCTTTGTATTTGGATCTGAATGGGTGACTGCGGGGGAATATGCAAGGTGGATAGCACTATTGTCGTTTTTTGGATTTTTGAATAGACCTAGTGTTACTTCTTTGCCTGTTTTATCGGCACAGGCTTTTCAATTAAAATTCACTTTTTTGATGTTGCTTTCAAGTGTTGCTGCTTTAGCAATTGGCTATTATTTGTTTTCAAATGATTTGGCCGCTATCTCCTTTTTTGGTGTGACAGGAGCTATACTTAATATATGCTTAATTTTAATAACCCTTCATAAAAGTAAGAACTTTGATAATAAGAACAAAAGTGATAAAGATTGTTCCCAATTAAAAGATTAAATTGTTAGTCTTTTCAAGATGTAAAAATTTTCTCTTCAAGCGGTGCAACATACGGATTCCAGAAGATAGTTTTTAATGGAATAATCCGAGAAAAATCCTATTAATCCATATGATTATTCTCAGTGGATGTTTGAGTATATGTTGGAGGATTTTTCAAAAGCAAGTGAATTTAAGATATGTATTCTTTTTAAGAGCTTAACACGTGTGAGCCGTAACTGGACGCCGGGTAAAATTTGGTAGATTGTAGGGTTGGGGTTCCTTAAATTAGGTTACAGTCGATATTTTGCGCACTATTAAATATATACAAAGTGAACATTGTTTAAGAAGTATTATTAGTATTTTTCAGAACTAATTTGTTATTAGTTCTTTAAGGTAAACCTTAGTTCCCTTTTTTTTGTTTAAAATATAAAGGTGGTAGAAAAATGAGAATTACTGTTGCGGGTACTGGTTATGTGGGTCTGGTTACTGCGGTTTGTCTTGCTGAAAATGGTAACACCATAACCTGTGTTGATATAAATGAAGAAAAAGTAAAACTATTAAATAGTGGAATATCTCCAATTTATGAACCACAACTAGAAGAATTAATGTGGAAAAATAGGGATAAGATTAAGTATGTAAGTGATTATCAAGAAGCTTATAGCGATGCTGATGTAATTATTATTGCTGTTGGGACACCAGAAAGAAAAGATGGCTCAGCTAACCTTCAATTTATCAAAGAAGTTGCTAAAGATATTGCAAATACAACTATAAGAGATAGTGTTGTGGTTATTAAATCAACAGTCCCAATTGGTACTAATGATAAAATTGAAAAATTAATAAAAGATAACCTTAAATATGACGTTAATATAGATGTAGTTTCAAATCCCGAATTTCTTGCACAAGGATCAGCCGTAAAAGATACTCTTGAGGCTACAAGAATTGTCCTTGGTGTAGAGTCAGAAAACGCTGAGAAAGTAATGAGAGAAGTTTATAAAAATTTCAATATTCCTTATGTCATTACTGATCGAAAAAGTGCTGAAATGATAAAGTATGCCGCTAACGATTTTTTAGCTTTAAAGCTCTCTTATATAAATGAAATTGCGAATTTATGTGAGATAGTTGGTGCTAACATAGAAGATGTATCTAAAGGAATGGGGATGGATCCTAGAATAGGTGACAAGTTCTTAAATGCAGGAATTGGATATGGTGGTTCTTGTTTCCCTAAAGATACTAAAGCCTTACATTGGCTTGCCAATTATAATGATTATGAAATCAAAACAATCAAAGCAACAATTGATGTGAATGAAAACCAGAAAATTAAATTGATTAAGAAAGCTAGAAAGTATTTTAATAGTTTTAATGGGCTAACGATAGCAATTCTTGGACTTACGTTTAAACCAGGAACGGATGATTTAAGAGAGGCGCCTTCTCTTACAAATATCCCTATCTTACTTGAAGATGGGGCAAAGGTTAATGTTTGGGATCCTGTGGGAATGGAGAATTTTAAAAAAATCTTCTCTAATGATGTATCCTACAGCTCTTCAATAGAAGAAGCTATAACTAATGCTGATTTATGCTTTATTTTTACGGAATGGTCTGAAATTAAGGAGTTTGATATTGAAAAATACGCCAGATTAATGAAAAATCCTTTAATTATTGATGGTAGAAATTGCTATAGTGTTGTAAATATGAAAAGTACCGGAGTGATTTATGAATCTATAGGTAGAAAAGCGACAGATGGAATTACAGAAACTGAAAAAAAATCATTGGAAATATAATTTTTTCTGTTACTTTACTCCTTACAATTCATCTAAAGAAAAAGAAACGCTCTGTAGAAAACTCTGAACTATACCCCGAATAATGGACACATAAAAAAAGTCCCTTATTCGGGGTTTTTCTATGTCCTATTGGGTGGGGAAATAAAATTGAGTAAGATGGCGCTCCTAAGTTAAGCTTATATTCATGATTTATGTGACAGAGAAGCTCAGGAAAAGAACACTTACTCGTCCTTTACCTTCTTGCAGATGTTTGAAAAGGATTAAGCAAATGTTGATGAAATTTATGATTAACTAGCAACAATAGAAGCATAATCAGCCCGTAAATAAAGGAGCAGGAAATCATCCGCTTCCTTTTTTCTCATTACACCCCTAAGGGATGCATAAACCATGACGATTTTAAAGCGTTGACCACTTTCTCAAGAAAGAATTTTGAGAGATCGGAACAGACTTTTATTATCAAATCTCTGAAGGACCAATCGGGGAATTGGGAATATCCTCATCTCCACGGAGAAATTGTCATAGAAGGAAGGAGATTTACCAGTAAACAAATGTAATATCTAAGGCATGATTATCGAGACAGTCTATTTCGAAACTACGAAATGGAGTAAGTTATCTGCTTATTGTAATACTAAGTGCTAACGATGAGTTATCTGATCAAGTTCACCCAAATGACAACAAGCATTTGGGCTAGAAGGGGATTCATACGAAAAAAAGAATCCTAGTTTGTATTTACCTAGAAGCAAATGCAAATATCATTTTTGGACACAACAAAAGAAGAAATGGAAAATAGGACAATCTCGTTCAAAAACAACCCGACAAGCGTAGCCATTTTTGTGGAAGTTAGGATAATTCATACAATAGTTAGGCAATGTGATTTTAGAAAAACAACTATCATCTGATATAAGTTTTGTGTTTACGATATGACAGAGTAGACGCTATAGGAAAAAAACGCAAACTTTATCTTGAAAAAGTACATCAGGTAACAACTGTCCCTGATTCACCTGCGCCCATTAATGTAGAAAAAGAAACAGTAATCAGTGGTAAAAAGCGTCACTTTTGAAACTCTCTGAATTCATGTTGTTCATCACAATTTTTTGTTCCTGATTATCAAGTGGAACGGAATTACCTGACATACTGAGTATAATCGAAGGAAGAGCAATCACTCGAAGAAAAGGGTCCTGTTCAGGCAGCGAAGGGTTAGCCACAAACAATACAACAAGGGATTACTATATTATTACACGTAAAGTGATACTAAAAAACGCAACTAGAGTGAAATCTTGTTTGGCTTTTGTGCAATGGGGGTTAGTATTCTATCCTAATAAACTAACATCTATTGAAAGTACCTAGACTGGTATCAAAGTGATTTTTGATAATAAAAGGCATCCATAATAAATTACAGAAGAATGCCTTATTCATCTTTCCTTTTATTAATTTTTCTTTCCAGTTTTCATCGGAATAAAAATTCTTTTCCAATTCGGTTTAATTAGGGTAATTTTTAAAGAAAAATTTAAAAATCCAAGTTAATTAAGACAAGGCACATAATCTTTCCTTTGGCCTAACTATTTTACGATTAAACCCTTTCTTTCCAGCAATAGCTGTTAAGTGGACCTATTTGTCTTTCTCCAAGCCCATAAAAATGGGCGTAATGGAAAATATAAAACATGAATTGATTTAGGTAACCTTAATGTCTTAGTATCCTGAGAACTAGGGAAAAATAAAATCCTCATTATATAAAGGAATTTTTGCTTTTTTGACTTTAATAAAAATAAATAGTCTTTTTGGTAATTAAAATTACTCATTTCTTTAATAAAGGGTAACGATCTTTGTGCTAATTTTTGTGAATACTTTTCTGTTGTTAACTTATTAAAGCCTTCGTCGATTGTAGTATTTAATAAATGATTTGCTAAAATAAGCGCTTGTCCTACCATATGATGATACTGGTAATCCAATAAGAAAAAGTGAACTCTTTCTGTCTGTAGACCTTTTTTAATCATTTGATCAATATCAATCAACCAACGAAGTCGAAACCAACCGTGCCGAGCGCCATGAGCGACAAGAAATAAAAATAGATCCTCTTCTCCCAATAGGAAAACTGGATATGTTGTTAGTAAACTAGACCTTTTTCGTTCCCATAGATTATTAAAGTTGGGTTCTTCCGAAGGAGGAGAATGAAGTCTCCAATGAATTTCAATTTGAATTCTTTTTTGAGGATGGAAAAATGTAACGTGGTGATTCATCCACTTCCACTCATCCCATGGAAATTCCTCTTTCTCGTATCCATAATTTAAAAGAAGTTTTTCAGCACTTTGTAAATCACGTATTGGAATTAAAATATCTAAATCTTTCGAAGTACGTAGAGAAATATCACCGTACAAGTCTGCAGCAATAACTGGGCCTTTCAAAAAAAGGATACGAATTTGATTTTCAGTAAACAATTTACTCAATTGTTCCATTTCTCCGCTTAATTGAAGCATCTGAAATGTATTTTTTTTGTACTCTTGGCTCAAGGTTTCAATAACATAAGCTGGAATCAATTTTTCACCTATCTTATTTATCTTTGAATAAATTAAAGGATGGACACGATGATGTCTAACTATTTGCAGGAATAATTCCCAATCAATATTAATAAACAACTCTTCTCTTATTTTCCAAAATTGACTCTCGTTTTCAACCTTAAGAATTTCTAGTAACAATCTTAATTCCTTAGGTAGATGTTTATCAAGCCCAAATTTATTTTCCATAGTCTTTTCCTTCCTGCTTTTTATTGCATGTTTTTTCTAATATCAACAATAATTATGCTTAACAAATTTTCAAACTAGTAAGATAACTATTGTCTTATCTAAAGGATTATGTATAACATTCTAGGAATTTAGTAACTCATAAATGCAATTATCTTTATTAATGTAAACAAGGTAGTGAAAGGGAAAAATCGTAAGTGGTAATAATAATAATAATAATAATAATAATAATAATGTAGTGCTTTCTTGGTGTGTCAGAGCAAGGAAGTAACTTAATTTACCAATTCTTTATAACGAACAACTAGTCGTTTAATCCCAAAGTTTAGTTAATTACATACAATTAATCATAATTTTTTCCTTTTACATATTACAAAACTATTTACGTATAATCAATAAATATCGGCTTTGAAAAGCATGATTAACATTAAATGTACTAAATAAGAATTAAAGAAAAATTTGGTTTTTTAAATATTAGTAATTATATTATATCAGACCTCTACATACTTTTGAACTAAATCCTTACCATATAATGTTCCAGAACAGAATGCTTATTTTATGATATAAATAATTAATAATAACTAAATTCAACTTAATAAAATAAATGAGTTCTTTAATTTCAATGTCTCAAGGTAATCCAAATTTAATTAATAAAAAATTACCAAAGTACAATTAAACTCATTGACACATGTAAAAATAGCTGGTAAATTCAATTCATGTAGTTCTTTATAACGAACCTTGTAATCTTTAGATTAATTATCGATAAGTATATTAATATTTTTGTGAATTTTTAACCACTTATTATTTTTACCTATATGGCTGTTAATACCATTAATCGTAATATTCCTCAACTTTTTCAGCTGATATTAATAATTTGTTAAAGGATTTCAACTTTAAATAAAAATTAAAGAAGAAAGGATGAAAATAAATGCCACTTTTACATATGAAAGAAATATGGACACCCTTAAAACTAGTTGGGGTGAAATTTTATAAATCAGATGATAGAAGTATTTTCATCAAAGTTTTTAATCAACACCGAAGGAAGATAATATAATTTTATACAAAACACGCAGGAGGAAAACATGAGTGCTATAGCCGGTATTTATCATTTTAATGAAGAGCCTATAAATCTTCAACAATGCCATAATTTGATGACGGCTTTACAAAAGTACCCTGCTGATTCTATCCAAATGTGGCATTCAGAAAAGATTTTTCTTGGTTGTCATGCCCAATGGATCACGCCTGAATCTGTTGGTGAGCAGCTACCGTTTTATGATTTTGAAAGGCGCTGTACGATTACTGCTGATGCTATTATTGATAATCGTGAAGAGTTATTCCAGAGGTTACAAGTTAAGCCATCCAATCAAAAGGGCATGACGGATAGTGAACTGATTCTACTATCCTACTATAAGTGGGGTGAAGAGGCCCCCAAGTTCTTAATAGGAGATTTTGCTTTTGCCATTTGGGATGAAAAGAAACAGAAATTGTTTGGGGCAAGGGATTTTTCGGGAAGCAGAACCCTATATTACTACCAAAACTATCAGAAATTTGCCTTTTGTACTACAATAGATCCACTTTTATCATTACCTTTTATTGAAAAAAAGTTGAATGAGCAGTGGCTTGCTGAGTATTTGGCGGTATCGGGAATGATTGATGCAGTAGATTCTTCATTGACGCCGTATACAACCATAAATCAGATACCACCATCCCATAGCTTAACAATAGAGAATAATAGGGTGACTTTAAAACGATATTCCTATTTAACTCAAGGGGATAAGTTAAAACTTAAATCTAATGAAGATTATATAGAAGCATTTCAAGGTGTCTTCCAGGAAGCCGTTACATCTAGATTAAGGACACATCGGAAGGTTGGCGCCCAGTTGAGTGGTGGGTTGGATTCCGGAGCTGTTGTTGGCTTTGCTGTGAATAAATTGCAGCGGGAAAGCACTGCATTACATACATATAGTTATATTCCTCCCGAAGATTTTAAAGATTTTACTCCTAAATACTTATTGGCTGACGAACGCCCTTTCATCAAATCGACGGTGGGACATGTTGGCGGCATTATTGATCATTATTGTGACTTTAAGGGAAAAGACTCCTATTCTGAAATGGAAGACTTCCTTGACATCATGGAGATGCCATATAAGTTTTTTGAAAATTCTTTCTGGTTGAAAGGAATGTTTGAAAAAGCTCATGAGGATGACATAGGTGTTTTGCTGAATGGAGATAGAGGGAACTTTTCAATTTCCTGGGGATTCCCCTTAGAGTATTACTCCCTCCTATTAAAAAGATTAAAGTGGGTTCGCCTTTATCAAGAGTTGGAACAATATAGGAGGAATGTTGGCGGATCTAGATTGCGAAGGGCGAAAACTATTGCAAGAATCGGCTTTCCAATGATTGATCGGCTCTTTCCGGAAGGTGCTCCATATAAAATCCCTTCCTTAATTAATCCAAGATTTGCAGAAGAAATAGGCGTATATGACAAATTTAAAGAATTCGGCATGGATGAAACAGGCTGGTATTCAAATTCTGATATTTTTAATGAAAGAAAAAAGCACTTTGAAGATATCTTTCAGTGGAATGCAGGGAATACGCTTTCCACAAAGCTCTCCTTACGATACAAGATGTGGAAGCGAGATCCGACCAATGATATCCGTGTCATTCGCTTTTGTTTATCCCTCCCGGAAGATCAATATGTACAGAATGGGATGGATCGTGCCCTGATTAGAAATGCAACAGTGAATGTCTTACCCGATAAGGTACGGCTAAACCAACGGTACAGAGGTGTCCAAGGAGCGGATTGGGTACACCGTATGCTTCCTAAATGGGGTGAATTCATAGAGGAGATTGAGCAGCTGAGCACAGATGAAAAAGCTCTGGAATTCCTGGATGGTCAAGCAATCAAGAATGCTTTAGGAACAATTAGAAAAGGAACTAGTCCTGAACTTGCTACAAATCCTGACCATAAATTCCTAATGCGGAGTTTAATCGTGTATCGATTTTTAAGACGATTCAATTAAAAGGAGGTGAATACTATGAAAAAGGAATGGAAAAAACCTGAATTGGAAGTTCTTGATGTTAATCAAACAATGCTTGGAACAGATGGTGATTACACAGATGCTGCTTTTCCAGCAGGCACACCTAAAGGTGATATAACTTTTAGTTAAGCTTTTTATACGCTACCAAGTCTGTTAGGATTCCCCTAAGCCCCTATTTATCCAGATAATAGGGGTATGACTTATACATTAGAACTAGTCTAATTAAGAGACGTTATTTATGTGCGGGGGTATTTATATGATCGGTATCAAAACAAGGACTGTTTATGAAGCTTATGGTTTAACCGTTACAAGTGATATAGCTTTACCTGAATTGCTTCCTATTAATATAGAGAATGATAAAGCTGATATTGTCATTGAAAGAGCTGATCTCCATGCTTTATGGTCTGAGCATTCAGTTCCTGATGATGATTTTGTCATTAAGAAAGACTGGATCATGTTCCATGTTTCAAAGACGGCCATATTCTTGATCCAAAGCGGAAATAGAATAGAATTTTGTCCAATTGATGCGGCACAAGAGGATGAGATTCGTCTTTATATCCTCGGAACATGCATGGGAGCCATTTTGATGCAAAGAAAAATCCTTCCTATACACGGAAGTGCGGTAGCTATAGATGGAAAGGCATATGCAATCGTTGGTGATTCTGGCGCTGGGAAATCCACTCTTGCTTCAGCTTTTTTAAAAAGGGGCTATAAGCTCATGAGTGATGATGTCATACCAGTAACACTAAATGATGAAAATATACCCATTGTAACACCTTCGTATCCACAACAAAAATTATGGCTGGAAAGTTTAAATCATTTTGAAATGGATTCAAATAACTATCAGCCACTCATTGTTAGAGAAGATAAATTCGCTGTTCCGGTTCAAGATCAGTTTACTACCGAACAACTCCCGCTTGCAGGTGTATTTGAATTGATCAAGGGAGAAAATGACGAGATAGATATTAAGCCTATACCATCTCTTCAAAGATTTTATAAATTGTATCATCATACATACCGTAATTTTTTTATCCAAAAATCTGGATTGATGGATTGGCATTTTAATACTTCATCCAAAATGATTAAGAAAATCGGGTTTTTCCAATTACGTAGACCAACGAATCGCTTCACGGCGCCAGACTTATCGGAAATTATTTTACATGTATTAAAAAATGGGGGAAAGAGTTCATGATTACTAATCAACTTGATACGAAATATAGCCAAAGTCCAGGAAACATAGTAAGTGATATGGATGGGGAAAAGGTCATGTTAAGCGTTGCTAACGGTAAATATTATAATTTAGGTGAACTGGGCGGGGAAATATGGGAGTTAATGAAGGAGCCTATCACGATTCAAGAGTTAGTTACAACATTACAGTCACAATACAATGTCGACCAAATCGATTGTCAGTCACATGTCACTGACTTTTTAAGTCAATTGTTAGAACAAGGCTTAGTTAGCATCCATTCCTAGTATCATGAATCTTAGTCTAGGAGGCTAAACAATGAATATCGCAAAGAAAGCTCAGACTTTTCTTCGATTAAATTTCAAGACAAAGCTGCTGTATATCGAGGCCTTTTTACATTTAGGCAGGGCCCGTTATCTTAAAAGCATTTCCTTTTCAAAAGTTGCCCCAACACTTGGTGAACAGATGAAAGAGTCATCATATGAATTGATTGCCGCTGATAAAGAGATTTTAGCAAATGTATCGCGAGCTATAAATATTATGAGCCGCTACACCATATGGGAAAGCCAGTGTCTTGTGAAGGCAATGGCGGCTATGAAGATGCTGGAAAAACGAAAGATTGATAGCACTCTTTATTTAGGTACAGCCAAAGATGAGAATGGAGGGCTCATTGCACATGCTTGGCTGCGCAGTGGACCTTTTTATATAACCGGAGCTGAAGTGATGGATAGGTTCACTGTTGTTTCTAAGTTCTCTAAAGAGAACGTGGTTAGGGGTCTGAAAGAACAAGAATCTAGTTAATCTGAAAACAGTCTATTTGAACCAAATAAACCCTCCAAGGTTTATCCAGGAGTCCACGCGTCACCACCCCACCCTACTATCTTCATTGTGAAAAATAATCTTAGAAAAGTGGATACCCGATACCTTTCCTTCCATTTTCGCGCTTTTACCACATAACAATATGGCATCACCGGTAACATGGAGGAAAACGATTAAATATGGGCTCCGAATGGAGGATATGGTTATGAAGCATCTGTTACTTTTTACAAAACGAATACATGACTATTCGGGAAAAACATTATATATCAATCTTGTTTGTATGATTTTGATAGGTTTTTTAGAAAGTGTGGGAATTTTCTTATTGATCCCATTGATTGGATTGACCGGTGTAATGGATATAAAAACGGATGAAGTGCCTTTCATAAGCTGGGTTAATGAATTATTCTTGGGAATTCCGGAAACGCTAAGCCTTTTATTAATACTTGGAGTGTATGTGATATTAATGGTGGGACAAAGTGTATTTAAGCGGAATCAAACAATTTTGGGAGTGAAAATCCAACAAGGTTTTGTTAGAAAGTTAAGGGATGAGGCGTATGGAAGTCTGCTGCAAGTCAATTGGGGGTTCTACTTAAAAAAGAGGAAATCCGATATTATCAACATCATGACTAATGAAACCTTCAATGTAAGTGCAGGGATAAATTTATTTTTACAGTTTATATCCTCCCTTATTTTTACTTTCATTCAAATCGGTATAGCTTTTTATTTATCTGTTCCAATGACGAGTTTTATAATAGCCTTTGGGTTCATTCTCATTTTTTCGTCACGGAAATTTGTGAAAAAGTCTCAGTCTATTGGGAAGGAAACCTTTCAGCTAACACAAACCTATTTAGCGGGCATGACTGATCACCTTAACGGAATGAAAGATATCAAAAGTAATTCCCTAGAGGAATCTCATTTGAATTGGTTTCTGTCTTTAAGTGAGAGAATGGAAAAAAACAGAATCAAGTTAACGACTTTAAATACTACTTCCCAAATGATCTTCAAAATTGTATCTTCAGTTTTAATTGCCATTTTTGTATTTTTTTCGATAAAGATGTTCATGGCCCAGCCAGCACAATTAATGCTGATCACGGTTATTTTTTCGAGGTTATGGCCAAGGTTTACTAGCATTCAATCTAATTTAGAGCAAATAGGATCTACGCTACCATCTTTTAAAGCATTGTCGGATTTACAAAACGAATGTAGAGCTGAAAGAGAGTTATATGAATCCGATTATAAAAATATCAAGCCTATTGAAATTGAACAAGGGTTGGATTGCCGTAATGTTTATTTTAGTTATGATCAAAATGAGAGCACCTATGCCCTTAAAAATATAAATGTACACATACCATCTAACCGTATGACGGCCATTGTAGGACGATCGGGGGCCGGAAAAAGTACTTTAATAGATATATTAATGGGGTTGAATCAACCTGATCGTGGCGAAGTGCGAATAGATGATATTGCCCTTACTAATGACCGACTATTATCACTGCGGCGGTCCATAAGTTATATCCCGCAAGATCCATTTCTCTTTAATGCAACTATAAGGGAAAATTTGCTGATCATAGACCCTGATGCAAGTGATGAATCCATATGGGAGTCTTTGGAGTTCGCGGCAGCTGCTGATTTTGTCAGTAAGCTTTCTCAAGGTTTGGATACACTCATCGGCGATCGGGGTGTCCGACTATCGGGAGGAGAGAGGCAGCGTCTAGTGTTAGCCAGAGCGATTTTACGTAAACCGGCCATCCTGGTTTTGGATGAAGCGACAAGTGCATTGGATACGGAGAACGAAGCGAAGATCCAAGCCGCTATCGAAAGATTAAAAGGAACCATGACCATTATTGTTATTGCTCATCGGTTATCGACGATTCGCAATGCCGATCAAGTGTTGGTCATGGATCAGGGAGAAATCATACAGGTCGGTGAATATAACCAATTAGCTAATGAAAAAAGAGGAATATTTAGCAATTTATTAGGAATTCAAATAGAATCAAGTGTGTGATTCTCTAATTAAAGCCGATTTGCTGACCTTTCTTTTAACATTGAGTAGATACTATATAAAAATCGGATTAATTAATATTATAATGAATAAATGGTATATCCGGAATTGTAATAAAGAACGAAAGGTTCGTTGAATGTTATGAAGTAACAAGCTTATTTCTTATGAATAGTTCTAATATCAGGATTATATGACATTACAATGCATAGTTAGAAAAGAATAGAAATAAAAAAATGAATCTCTAATATGTCGATTAATCAATCAAATATTGGGTATTATTAAATATAATTAAAGAAAGAGAAACTATTAAAAGCTATGAATCCTATCTAGAGAGCGGTTGCTCTATTGACTGGGTTAATTAAGAAAGGGTGAATTTTTTTTAAATGCCTTTATACCAAATGAGAGAAATATGGACACCCTTAAAATTAGTTGGAGTTAAGTTTTTTAAATCCGATGATAATAGTATTTTTATCAAGGTTTTTAACCAACATCGAAGAAGGTTAAAGTAATATGTTTTGATATCAATGGAAATATAAGAATAAGTGTACATGGGGAAGGCTGTTATTCAGCCTTTTTTTATGAACTGTTTTCTAATCAACCACAAACTTGTTTCTATTCCCTTTGTTTAAATCGAATTAATTGGCGTGTTAAAACAGGAACAAGGTCACAATAATAAAAAATCATAAAATGAGTGATATTTTATAATAAATAAACCCAGCAATTTTGTGAGGGGACTATTGTGGAGAACATTATTCAGTTTACCATTGTGGTTGTCATTTTTCGGTTGGATCAAAATTATAATGAATTTTATAAGTTAAGAAATTAAAGACTCGGTAAAAAGATACACTCATTGGTAGAAAGCCAGCTCGTGTACTAGCCCAAGGGATTTTACATAAACCATCGATCCTTGTTCTAGATGAAACAACAAGTGCCCGAGGAACTCTAAGGAACCATGACCATTATTGTCATTGCTCATCGGTTATAGACGATTCGTAATGCGGATCAGTATTGGTTTGGATTAGGCTTAAGAAGCATAAATCCAAGGTTTAATAGTAGAAAATGGCAGGCATCACACAAAGACAGTTGTTTTTGTGTGGTGCCTGCCATTTTTATCCTACTTAAGCTGTAACTTCAAATATTAGTTGGGTATGCACCACTAAAACAGGCTATACAGCGACTGCTAGTGTCTCCAAGATCCACATCTACTGCCTCTAATAACCCATCGGTGCTTAAAAAGGCTAAGGAATCTGCCCCGATAACCTGTCCCATAGCTCGTTCGTGTTCGTGTTTGTTGGCAAATAGTTCTTCCTTAGTCGGCATATCCACTCCATAAAAACAAGGGTTTCTAACCATAGGTGAACTAATTCTTACATGGACTTCCTTGGCACCTGCTTGCCGAATCAATTCGACAATGCGCTTGCTTGTTGTTCCCCTAACAATCGAATCATCGACTAATACCACCCTTTTTCCTTCCAAAATTTCTTGCACAGCGCTTAATTTCAGTCGAACAGCTAAGTCGCGCAATTCTTGTGTGGGCTCAATAAATGAACGACCAGCATAAGGGTTTTTAATAATCCCCATTTCATATGGAATTCCTGATTGTTGGGAAAAACCAATGGCGGCAGGGACGCTTGATTCGGGAACGGCAACGACAACATCTGCTTGTGTCGGATGTTCTTTTGACAGAATTTTACCTAATTCCTTCCGGATTGTTAAGACACTTCTTCCTTGAATAACGCTATCCGGACGGGCAAAATAGACAAATTCAAAGGAACAAAGGGAAACCTTGCCTTTTTCCGCAAATCTTCCAGTTTGAATTCCATTTTCATCTATAAGAAGCCATTCACCCGGTTCAACTTCCCGCCAGAACTTAGCATCAACCGCATTTAAAGCGCATGTTTCTGAGGAGGCGATGATTGATTCGCCAATTTTTCCAAGGCTGAGCGGACGTAACCCATGACGATCCAGGGCAATTAGCATTTGTTTTTCAGTCATTATAATCAAGGCAAATGAACCGTCGATACGTTTGAGCATATCAGGTGCGCTTTCTGCGAAATGCTTTTTACTTGAACGAGCTATTAAGTGAGCAATAATTTCAGTATCGGTAGTTGTTTGAAATATGCTTCCCTGCTGTTGTAACACATCCCGTTCTATCCTTGCATTTACGAGGTTGCCATTATGAGCAACAGCCAAGTCCCCCTCGATATATTTAAAAACGAGGGGTTGTGCGTTTTGCAGTAAACTTTCACCAGAAGTCGAATATCGTACATGACCAATGGCCATATTTCCGCTTAATCCATCAAGGATGTCCCGGGAAAATACTTGGGTAACTAATCCCATCCCCCTGTGATTCCTGAATGATTTCCCATCACTAGCCACAATTCCTGCACTCTCCTGACCACGGTGTTGAAGTGCATGAAGTCCGTAATAAGTTAATTCGGCTGCTTTGGGGTGATTAAATACTCCAAATACCCCGCATTTCTCTTGCATTTCTGAATCCATTTTTCTCTTCCTCTCATTGATATCCTTTTTGTTATTTTTGGCAAAAGGTGAATTTCTATCCTTTTTATTTATTAATCGGTTAATGGATATGGATTAAGCAAATTGCAGCCATAAACAGTTCTATGGAACAGATAGGGATAATTGCTTAGCATCAATGAATAAAACCTTGCTATAAAAGACATTTGGGTATAATGGAATATTTTGAATGTAAGTAATTTGTATGATTTATAGTAAACTATATAGTAAAGAACAGATATTAATTTATAAGAACTAGCCCATTATAAAAATAGTGAATAATACAATTAATATTTTTGCCGATTTGACGATACTTTAATATGAAGATCAAGCAAAGGGACTTCGCAGAAAGCGCTATCAGATAGCTGCCATCAAAATGTAAGGAGAATATTTGATGACAAAAAACAAATTTATTACGTTCGAGGAAGCTTATGAAAAGAAAGAAAGAAGTAAGAAAATGTTTATTGGGTCTTATATTACTATTATTTTAATCTTGATTTCATTATTGACTTTTTTTCTTGGTAAATTATAACGGGAGTTTATCAAACAGGGTTGAGAAATCAGTCCTTTTTTGTGTTAAGAAGGAAGTTCACGAACAGTCAGGTTACAGCCATAGTATGGTTTGTAATACTGGCTTTTTTTCTTAGGAGAAATATTTAAAAACTGAATTAATAGTTCAAAAAAATATTTTTGTGAAATAGCAAATTCGAACTTATTTATGTTATTATAAATCTACTTTTAATAAAAGAGTTGTAAAGAAAGCGTACTATATCAGTGTTTTTCCATTACAATGTCACTTTTTGATGAATGATGTTGAAAAATGACATAAAAAAACGAATAGTATTATGAGCTATTATTACGTTTTTAAGTATAATTAACATTAATATAGTTTTAATTATGGGTGAATTTTTTGAGGGCATGATGGTTTACTTAGCACCATGGAACTAGGGAATCGAAAGACTTTTTCAAGGGATTTATTAATCTTGGAGAATAATTAATGTGAAATATTCTTGAGAAAGGCAAACCTATTGAAAAGTAGGGACGCAAAATTACAGGTCTAAGGCTAAATGCTAAGACGGCTGTGTTACCACAAGTAGGGTGGGATTTATCATGGAAGCTAACAATGAACGGGAAGAATGGGTTTATCTAATTTCAGAGGCTAAAAGTTTAGGATTATCTATTGAAGAAGTGCGGGAGTTCATAAAAGGAAAATGAAAAATTATCTTAGGGAAGGCTGATATACAGTCTTCTTTTTTTATTTTCATTACACGAAATTACCGTATAGGTATCTAGAATAAAGAACATGGGGACAATAATAAAAATACAACCTAATTGAGAGGGATTTTTATTATGGATGTACTTAATGCTTTTATGAAGGGGTTAATATGGGGAACTTTATTCAGTGTACCGTTATGGTTGTCATTTTTCGGTTGGATAAAAATAATCATGAATTTTATAAAGTAAGCGCTTAATTAAAATTTTACCTAGGCAGGATTTAACATGATAATCATAGAATTTAGTTAATGTACATAATGCGTTAGTCGCAACCTACTACATATGTAAGAAATATAGCCTATAAAAAAATAGTTATTTATACTTAAATATTTTTGGTAATGTGCCGATACTACATATAGAGCTAAAGCAAAGGGACTTCGCAAAAAGCGATGTCAGATAGCTGCCATCAAAATAGAAGGAGATTATTTGATGACAAAAAACAAATTCATTACGTTCGAGGAAGTTTATGAAAAGAAACAAAGAAACAAGAAAATTTTTATTGGGACTTATATCGCTATTACTTTAGTATTAATTTCATTAATGACTTATTTTATGGGGCAAGCATAATATGTATTATCAAAGGGGCTGAGGAATCGCTCCTTTTTTGTTTTCTTATATCCACACGTATTTACCCAAAACTTTCTAGTATTCATTCCTAAGGGATATTTCAGAAATGTTAAAATTGGGTAAATTTTTGGTTATTAAACTAGTTTCCGCTTGCCAATTCCTACAATATATGTGATTATCAAATAAATGAGCTATATTCCTTATTTTTTAAAAAAGGATTAGGACAACAGTATGAAATGGTGGCTCAATTATATATTGGAGTGGAAATTTCGAATGGATTTTTTTGATATTTTAAAAGACACTTTTGCCAAGGGTGAGTCTGGTCAAGATGTTACTGTAAATGAACTTGTGGAGGAGATTAAGGAGAAATTAAGCGGGATCATTAAAGAACCTGATAGTATATGATCCGTAGTTACTTCGTCCTGGGCTTATTGACGTTGGGTGTTTAGCGCAGTTTTGTAAAGAATTTTATTCTTTCGTTTTCAGGGGCTCTGATATGTGTCCTTTTTTATGCGAGTGCAGACGAAATGCATCAAAAACTAACCGGTGGCAGAACTCCCTTGTGACAGGATGTCATGCTGGACACGTTTGGAGGTTTGCTGGGAATCTTCTGTTTTCTTTTCTTTTATCGATGGAGAGGCGTCATTGAATCTGAAGAACTCAATTCGATACATATAATTTAGGAGCATGTCTACAACATGCTTCTTTTTTATGGTTTTCCCATATATATAAATGAAAGATATTCTATGAGATGGAGGAGAAAAAGTAAGATTCTTTTAGGCGTTTTTTGGCAAGTATTCTCCTGGTGTAGAAGCTTGTATTTTTACAGCATATGGATGTGGAGACCTTTCAGTATGATGTAGGCCGGTTCTTAAGAAAGTGAAGAACTGGGGTCTGGATAAGGGTGGAAGGCAGCATAAATCAGCCTATGAAATACCAGAGTTACACAGGTCTTCAATTCTCGCTATGGGGTGTTTACTTTGGAACATAATTGCTATGTCGTAAAATAAAAAGGCGAATGCTGTTTGTTATGGGATTATCAGTTTGAATAGATTCCTCTCCTTTTTCAGGCTCAGGTTCGTTTTATTGAAAAGGGAGAGGCGATGCTCTCATGTAATGCCGAATAGATTTACTTCTCATGAAACATATTTCATTCTTGAACGATCACTGATGGCTTTCAGAATAAACATTTTGTCCTGTTTGCTTAGCATAGCCCAGCTGCCTGCTTTGATTTTCATTTAAATCCACTCCTTTTGTTTAGGATTATTTATTATAGTTGATGAATGGTGGTTGATGGAATTCCGGGTCCAAAGAATAATGGTGTCTAGTGATGAAAGGGGCAAGGGGAAGATGGAATTGTCAGCTCATATTAGATTATACCGTCTTTTGATGCCTAGTAAACAACAAAAATTCCAACAAATCTCTACAATTGGTGTTCGTTTTTTGTCAGAATATTGGACGGGGAAAATGAAAAAGCTGTCAGGATGCGGGTCCGGACAGCTCTTTCATTTTTTCTTATTTGATGGATAAATGTTCTTTTAATTCGGATTGAACCTTTTCTTTTTCTTCATCCGACACAATATTAAAGTAGACTCCGTCGATTTTAGTTCCATTTCCTGGAATGGTCGCTTGGGTTATGCTTTTGCTTGCGTCCCTGTAGTTCTTTTGGATGTCCATCATGTCATCAAACGTCAAATTCGTCTGGATATTTTTACTTAATGCATCGAATACATCATCGTATTTTGTCAGGGAGGAAAGGCTAGCACCTTCTTTGATGACAGCCTCGATGATGGAACGTTGTCTCGATTGACGGCCATAATCACCATTCGGATCATCATATCTCATTCGCGAATATTTAAGCGCATCTTCTCCATTTAGATTAATGCTTCCCTTTGCGAAATGGACGCCTTCATAAGTGAAGTCCAGATCGTTTTGAACGGTTACGCCGCCGACTGCGTCAACGATATCCTTAAAGCCTTCCATATTGATCTTCATATAATAGTCGATTGGGATATCAAGGAAGTTTTCAACGGTATCCATGGACATTTTCGCGCCGCCGAAGGCAAATGCATGGTTGATTTTATCCTGTGTACCATGACCGACGATCTCGGTCCGTGTATCACGCGGAATGCTTAGCATTTTGACCGATTTCTTTTGTGGATTGACTGTCAAGACGATCATTGTATCTGAACGGCCTTTGTCGCCATCACGTTCATCGACACCAAGCATGAGCATCGAGAATGGCTCCTGATCTGATAGTGCAAGGTCTTTCGTTCGTTTATCCGTGGTACGGTCTATTGGTGTATGCATCGTGTCAACGGTTTTTGTCAGTGAATTCCATACGGAGTAGGCAAAAGCGCCCCCGGCTAATATGAAAAGTAGGACAATTATCCCGACTACCTTCAGCCACGTCCGTTTCTTTTTCTTCTTTTTTTCATGTCTCATATTTTACTTCCTTCCTCATTTTGTAACCACTTCATCTATTATATTTAATTTCATAATAAAAGAATAGTATATTTTACTATTTTATAATACCTTTGACATATTTTGGTGTGCTGATTACTAGTAACTAGAACAAATCTGAGGGGGTAGGAAGTTAGATTCATTAAAAGTTTAATATAATGACTGATTGGGAAATCTACATTTTTTTCGTTGATGGTTGTGTAATTTGGCCTAGTGTTTGTTTTTTTGTTTACATCCGGATATTTAGAGATTGCAAGTCTTTTTAGGTGATTTTTAAACGTTTGAATTATGAAGGGAGATGCAATTGTGGATGTACAATCCCCAGTCTGCAGCGATGTTGCTTGGAAGTAAAATATTGTGACGTCGGTAAGTTTTGTCATTACCATGTTTATGTGTTTTTATGGGGAGTGTTTCAACTCGAAAGGATTCAACGACTGTTTGGGTCACTTCAGTTTATAAGGATGAAGTCATTCTGATTAAGGATGGCGAGATCATCGCAAAGGAAAATGTCGAGGTCCTTCGCGAAAGTAGCGGGAAATCGGTGGACGGTTGGCTTAAGGGACATCATAGCTAATATGAAGGGAAAATAATAAAGTAGCTTCGGAAAAGATTCCGAGGTTATTTTTTTGTTTGCAAGGAGAAAAGTTTTTGAATCTAATGAATTTGACCAGTCAAAATGGATTTGCCGAATTTTTCAAAATGGATGGAGTGTTACTTTAAAATGGGTGATAAGGAAAGTTCCTATTAGAAAGAAGGCGCATATATATGCAGTACGGATATCCCTAAAGAATAAATGAATATCGGAGGCTAAAGAATAAATGAATATCGGGGGCTAAAGAATAAATGGAATATTCAACGGAAAGCTCATCGTACGAAAGTGATTCAGAGGAAAGTTCATCGTACGAATGTGAATCAACGGAGAGCTCAACGTATGAATGTGAATCAGCGGAGAGCTCAACGTACGAATGTGAATCAGCGGAAAGCTCAACGTACGAATATGAATCAACGGAGAGCTCAACGTACGAAAGTGATTCAGCGGAAAGCTCATCGTACGAATGTGAATCAACGGAGAGCTCAACGTACGAAAGTGATTCAGGGGAGAGCTCAACGTACGAAAGTGAATCAACGGAAAGTTCAGAGTACGAGAGTGATTCAACGGAAAGCTAATCAGATTTAACAAATATTTAAATTAGAACGAAGATTTCTTAAAAATGGTTGATAAGGAAAGTCCCTATTAGAAATGCAGTACGGATATCCCTAAAGGATAAATAAATATTGGAGGTTAAAGAATAAATGGAATATATAACTGAAAGTTCAGCGTACGAAAGTGAATCAACGGAAAGCTCATCGAATGAGAGTGAATCAACGGAAAGTTCATCGAACGAGAGTGAATCAACGGAAAGCTCATCGTACGAAAGTGAATCAATGGAAAGCTCATCAGATGAAAGCAGTTCAACGGAAAGCTCATCAGATGAAGGGAGTTCAAATGAAATCCTTTCCGAGGCCGCAGAAGAAACTGAAAATTCAACTGAGGCTGAAGAGAATGGCAGTCCTCGCCGTGTGAATGTATTTAAGAAAATGTGGCTGGAAAATATGATTAAAGCTTCGAAGGGTATCTATAAAGAAGAAGATTGACCACACAGGTACAGCAACTAAAAAGTTGTTGTGCCTTCTTATGAAAAGGGACATGCAGCCAGCAGTCGTAATTGACATATCCTCTTACTGGATACAGGAGTCTAATTTTTCTGCTAAAAGTAAACGGATTGCAGTCTGGTATAATCTGAATTTAAATGCTGTAAAATTATCGGGCAAGAATCATATTTTGAAATGTTGTTTCTGCCCTTGATGAAACCTTAACAGGCCGAGCTGCGTGATTTATTACTAGAGTTGAAAGCGGAAGGGTGACGAAACATGGCAATGGATAAAATTGTGATAAAAGGCGCCAGGGCCAACAATTTAAAGAATCAGATTGCGGACTAATTTCCGGGAAAGATTGGCCAAGCAAGGCGATTCAAAGGGAATTTAGCCTAAGAGTTCCGGTTTCTAAGAAAGACCTAGCCGGAGTGTTTGGCTGACAGTTGTACATACTGCTTGTGGATGATTTGGACACAATGGCTTACTGTTGGGATATAGGTTGTTTTTTACGGTCACCAAATGATAGCTAAATTTATTGGTCAATATAACTAGAACTCTCTGGAAATATTCATCTAGTTGGGATTTTAATAGAAGAAAGTTTCGAAATTATGTTCGAAAAGGAGAAATCTTTAATGTGCCGAAATGATACGGTGAGGCATCTTTAAAAAAGTGAATGCTCAAGGGGAAGCGGTTTTTGTCAACATGAGGGATGTTAAAAGTTTTCATTTTCCAAAAAAAAACTCCGGATCTGAAGTGATCCGAAGTTATTTTTTTTTCTCGATATTTTCATAGACCGAGGCAAGGGCTTGTTCAAATTTCCCGCTCTTTTTCGGTTTGTAATATTTTTTGCTGCGCAGTTTGTCCGGTAAGTATTGTTGCTTCACCCAGCCATTCTCGTAGTCATGCGGATAAAGGTAGCCGATGCCTCGTCCGAGATCTGTGGCCCCTTTGTAATGGGCATCCTTAAGATGATCCGGTACATCTCCGCTATGGCCGCTGCGAATGTCGGAAAGCGCTGCATCAATTGCGACAATGGCCGTGTTTGATTTGGGTGATAGGCATAACTCGATCACTGAGTTGGCAAGTGGAATCCGTGCTTCGGGAAAACCGAGTCGTTCAGCGGCTTCGACTGCAGCGAGGGCCCTGGGACCAGCCTGCGGATTGGCAAGAGCTATGTCTTCGTAAGCGATGACTACCAAGCGGCGGGCAATGCTGACAAGATCACCGGCTTCGACCAAGCGCCCCAAATAATGGAGGGCTGCATTCACATCACTGCCGCGAATTGATTTTTGGAAAGCCGACAGAACATCATAATGGGCGTCTCCATCCTTGTCATGTGAGAAGCTTTTTTTCTGCATGCATTCCTCGGCAATTTGCAGATCTATATGAATGGTTCCGGATTCATCGGGTTCGGTGGAAATGACGGCGAGCTCAAGAGCGTTAAGGGCACTGCGGACATCTCCGTTCGAAGCGGTCGCGAAATGGGTAAGGGCATCAAGGCTGACATCGGTTTTATACGCACCAAGCCCCCGTTCTTCATCATGAAGTGCCCGTTCCAGGGCTTTGGTTATATCATTGGTTTCCAATGATTTGAGCTCGAAAATCTGGCATCTGCTTCGGATGGCCGGGTTGATGGCATGATAGGGGTTGCTGGTCGTTGCACCGATCAAGGTGATCATCCCGTTTTCAAGATAAGGCAATAGGAAATCCTGCTTCGCCTTATCGAGTCGATGAACCTCATCAAGCAGCAGAATCACTTTCCCGGACATCTTAGCCTCGGCTGCCACGATTTCCATATCCTTTTTATTATTGGTCACCGCGTTCAGCGTCCGGAAAGCAAACTTCGTGCTCCCGGCAATCGCACTTGCAATCGATGTCTTGCCAATTCCCGGCGGACCATACAGGATCATGGAAGAAAGCTGTTTGGCTTTCACCATCCTTGCGATAATTTTTCCTTCACCGACCAGATGCTCCTGCCCGATGATCTCATCAATCGACCGAGGCCGCATCCGGAAAGCAAGCGGTTTTATATTCATTGCGCACCTCTCCTTTTTATATAAGGTATCACAACTGATGGGGGAAATGCGCTGATTATGCTGTAAAAGAAGGCGAATTCGTATTATGGCAGTTCCTTTGGGGATTTATATTGTGCTGTAAGGTTGATGAATCGACCTCCCCTTCTATGAGAGAATTTAATAGATAAAACTCTGCCTTTAGTCTGGCCGAAGTGGGCTGGTTTGTAATGGTAGGTTTAAGAAGGTATAGAAATCATGAAGTGCCTAAATGTGAGCATCAAGGGAAATATTCAAATAGGTACGGCATATCCATTTTTTTGTTTACCGCTCCAGGGAAAATGCATGACACTTGTGGCGGAATACTCCGGTTTGGAGGGCGGTAATCGGAATTCTATCATTCTCTAGCGGTTTGGGGATATAAGGAATGTGACCATCGGGAAATAAATTCGATTATCGTTTCATGGCTCTAGTAGAAAGGACCGTTTTGCTATATTTGTTATTTAAATTCTCAAATTAAAAAGCATTCCAATCTTTTCTTTCATTTTTCCTACCTCTCCAATTAGGATAATTTGACAAATGGAGGGCGGGTGAATGCATTTCCGGCGGGAATATGCTATAATTTCAAAAGAATTTAGAAACGGATAAATAATTTGAGGTGTATATGTATGAAGATATCTACTAAAGGCCGTTATGGTTTGACGATCATGATCGAGCTTGCTAAACATTATGGAGAAGGCCCAAAGAGTTTGAAATCGATTGCCCAAACGCATAATCTGTCGGAGCATTATTTGGAGCAGTTGATTGCACCGCTTCGTAATGCGGGGTTGGTGAAGAGTGTCCGCGGTGCGTATGGCGGGTATGTCCTGTCTAAAGATCCTCAGGAGATTACTTCGGGAGATGTCATTCGTGTATTGGAAGGGCCGATTACCCCTGTTGAAGGAATTGAGGATGAGGAGCCGGTGAAGCGCCAGCTTTGGATTCGGATTCGCGATGCCGTGAAGGATGTATTGGATAATACGACGCTTATGGATTTGGCGAGCTACAAGGATACGGGTGAAATCGATTCTTATATGTACTATATTTAAGTGATTAGCAATGCGCCTATTATGTAGGCGCTTGCGTTTTTTAATGGAGGCGACAAAAAAGTGGACAGAATATATTTAGATCATGCTGCGACTTCCCCGATGCATCCGAAGGTGATCGATAGGATGATGACAGTCATGAGCCATGACTTCGGAAATCCGTCGAGCATTCATGCTTTCGGGCGGGAGGCGCGCCATGTTTTGGATGAGGCGCGTTCGAGTATTGCGGCGAGCATCGGTGCGGGGCGGAATGAAATCATTTTCACGAGCGGTGGAACCGAGGCTGATAATACGGCGATCATTGGTGTTGCGAATGCTTATAAAGAAAAAGGAAAGCACATCATTACGACGGAGATTGAGCATCATGCGGTTTTGCATACATGCCAATACCTTGAGAAGTCTGGCTTTGAGGTCACATATTTACCTGTGAATGAAGCGGGGCTTATTTCAATTGCCGATTTAAAGGCGGCATTGCGGGACGACACGATTTTGGTTTCGATCATGTTCGGCAATAATGAGGTTGGAACGATCCAGCCGATTGCTGAAATTGGACAGCTGCTTAAGGGGCATCAGGCCATTTTCCATACGGATGCGGTTCAGGCATATGGTTTGATCTCTATCGACGTTCGTGAGTTGGGTGTGGATTTGCTGAGTGTATCCGCGCATAAAATCAACGGTCCCAAAGGAATCGGCTTTCTTTATATGCGTGAAGGCTTGAAGCTGAATCCGCAATTATATGGCGGGGAACAAGAACGCAAGCGCCGTGCTGGTACGGAGAGTGTGCCGGCCATTGCCGGTTTTTCAGAAGCTGTTTCAATTGCCCAAAGCACGATGGAAAAGAAAAAGGAGCAATACAAGCGATTTAAAGACGTATTGCTTGCCGTCTTTGATGAGGCGGATGTACAATATGAAATTAACGGATCTATGGAACAGTCGCTGCCGCATTTGCTGAATGTCAGTTTTCCGGGTACGAATGTGGAATCGATGCTCGTCAATATGGACTTGGCAGGTGTTGCTGTATCGAGCGGATCCGCTTGTACTGCTGGGTCAATCGATCCTTCGCATGTGCTTGTGGCGATGTTCGGGAAAGATTCGGAGCGGACGAAGAATTCGATTCGTTTCAGCTTCGGTCTGAACAACACGGAAGAGGAAGTAAGGCAGGCAGCTGAAACCACCGTGAAAATCGTTAATAGATTAGTGGGAAGATAATTCTCACTTTAAATAAATGAGGTGACAGAATGAGAAAAGCACCACAGGACACCCGCGTCGTCGTGGGTATGTCAGGAGGCGTGGATTCTTCTGTGTCAGCCCTGCTATTGAAGAATCAAGGCTATGATGTGGTCGGGATTTTCATGAAGAACTGGGATGATACAGATGAAAACGGAGTTTGTACGGCAACGGAAGATTACAATGATGTAATTGCCGTTTGTAATCAAATCGGCATCCCTTATTATGCGGTCAATTTCGAAAAGCAGTATTGGGATAAAGTTTTCACTTATTTCTTGGATGAGTATAAAGCGGGCCGTACCCCGAATCCGGATGTAATGTGCAATAAGGAAATCAAGTTCAAGGCCTTCCTTGAACATGCCGTAAGCCTTGGTGCCGATTATGTGGCTACAGGTCATTACGCACAGGTTGAATACCGGGATGGCGAATACAAAATGCTTCGCGGTGTCGATAATAATAAAGATCAAACGTACTTCTTGAACCAGCTTACTCAAGAACAGTTGGAAAAAGTCATGTTTCCGCTTGGACACATTGATAAGAAGGAAGTCCGTGAAATTGCGAAAGAAGCGGGCCTTGCCACGGCAATGAAAAAAGATTCTACAGGGATCTGTTTTATCGGTGAACGCAATTTCAAAGAGTTTTTAAGCAATTACCTCCCAGCTCAGCCCGGAGATATGGTCACGATGGATGGCAAGGTCATGGGCAAGCATGACGGATTGATGTATTACACCATCGGTCAGCGTCACGGTCTAGGGATTGGCGGCAGCGGCGATCCTTGGTTTGTTGCGGGAAAAGACTTGAAGCGCAATGTTTTATATGTGTGTCAAGGCTTCGATAATGATGTGCTGTATTCCAATTCCCTTCGTGCAGTGAATGTCAGCTGGGTAGCGGAACATATACCGGCTGGTGAATTTACATGTACGGCAAAGTTCAGATACCGTCAAGAGGATAGCGGTGTTCAGGTGAAGGTATTGGAAAATGGTGATGTCGAAGTCATCTTTGACGAGCCAGTCCGCGCGATCACGCCTGGACAAGCAGTCGTATTCTATGATGGTGAAGTGTGCCTTGGCGGCGGTACGATTGATGAAGTATTTAAAAAAGGTGAAAAACTGACTTACGTAGGGTAAAATAAGCATGTCCCCAGCTGTGTTTGCGGTTGGGGACTTCTTTTGGATTGCGGGTGACCGCCTGAATTCGACCACTGGCTTATGCTATACTTTTTAATATAAAAATGGAGTGTGAATGGATATGGATAAGAATCAACAAGGAATTGAATTTATGCAGCAAGGGAAATACGAAGAAGCGGCGAAAGTTTTTAATGAGGCGATCGAGGAAAATCCGAATGAGCCTGTTGCCTACATAAACTTTGGGAATGTATTGACTGCCGTGGGTGAAACGGATAAAGCGGTCAAGTTTTACAAAAAGGCGATTGAGCTGGATGAAAATGCAGCAGCGGCTTACTATTCATTAGGAAACTTATATTATGAATCCGATTCTAAACTAGTCGAAGCGAAGGATATGTTTGAAAAGGCAATCCGTTTGGGACTGGATAACAGCGATGCTTATTTCATGCTTGGATTGACCTTGATGGCGTTAGATCAACCGAAATTGGCGATGCCTTATTTACAGAGAACGGTGGAGCTGAGCCCTGAGGACGTTGATGCGAGATTCCAATATGCGCTTTGTCTTGCCAATGCGGAATTGTATGATGAATTGATCAATCAACTGAATTTAGTTGTGGAACAGGATCCGGGCCATGCGGATGCTTATTATAATTTAGGCGTTGCGTTTGCAGGCTACCGTGAGGATGCGCAAGCAGCGATGGTTTATTTTGATAAGGCTTTGGAAGCACAGCCAGACCATATGCTTGCTGCGCACGGAAAGAAACTGTTGGAAGAAATGAATGCTGAGTAAATAAACGGCATATGCATGGAAAGGTGGGGAGAAGCGTTGAGCCAGCAAGATTCGTTGGATTTGTTTTCAGAAGAGAAAATGTTCATGAAAGGAAGTCATTTAGTGACGATCTTTCATAATGAAGAAAACATGTACTCGGTTGTAAGAATTCGCGTACATGAAACGAATCTGAATTATGAAGAGAAGGAAGCGGTCGTAACAGGTTATTTTCCAAGGATGCATGAGGATGAGATCTATATTTTTTATGGGGCCATGAAGGAACATCCGCGTTTTGGCCTTCAATACCATGTAGAGCATTTTCGCAAGGATCTGCCCCAATCCAAGGAAGGAATCGTCAGTTATTTATCGGGTGACCTTTTCAAGGGCATTGGAAAAAAAACAGCCGAGAGCATTGTTGAGACACTGGGTGAAAAGGCAATTTCCAAAATTCTGGCTCAGCCTTCGTTACTTGATGATATCCCGAAGCTATCCGGGGAAAAGGCAAAGGGCTTCTATGATACATTAGTCGAGCATCAAGGTCTGGAGCAGGTAATGATCGCCCTGAATCAATATGGCTTCGGTCCGCAGCTGTCGATGAAAATATATCAAATGTATAAGCAGGATACGATTACGATGGTTCAGGGAAATCCGTATAAGCTCGTTGAGGATATTGAAGGGATTGGTTTTGGACGGGCGGATGAGCTTGGGCATCAGCTGGGCATTTCCGGCAGCCATCCCGATCGAATTAAGGCTGCGTGCTTGTATACTCTTGAATCACAATGCCTTCAGGACGGAAATATCTACATAGAAGCCGAGCAGCTTTTGGAAGCGGTCAAACGTCTGCTGGAGGAAAATAAACGGGATCGCATTGAGTTCACGAACATTTCCTCGGAAATAATCGAATTGACGGAAGAGGGGAAAATCGTTGTCGAGGATCAACGAATTTATCCGCCTTCACTTTACTATTCTGAAAAGGGAATTGTTACGAGCATCAAGCGGCTGCTCACACAAACCGAGTATGAAGACCAGTTCCCGGAATCGGAATTTTTACTGGCCCTTGGGAAGCTGGAAGAGCGTCTAAATGTTTCTTATGCCTCAGCTCAAAAAGAGGCGATACAAACAGCCCTGCAGTCGCCCATGTTGATCTTGACGGGGGGGCCTGGTACTGGGAAGACGACTGTCATCAAAGGCATCGTTGAGCTATATGCAGAGCTGCATGGTGTATCCATGGACATTAATGATTATAAAAAAGAGGGAAGCGATCCATTTCCATTCGTTCTTGCGGCTCCTACTGGCCGTGCAGCGAAACGCATGGCCGAATCGACTGGACTCCCCGCTGTTACGATCCACCGTTTGCTTGGGTGGAACGGGAGTGAAGGCTTTTCCCATGATGAGGATAATCAGTTGGATGGCCGGATCGTGATCATCGATGAGGTTTCCATGGTGGATACATGGCTGGCCAATCAATTGTTTAAGGCCTTGCCGGAAAGTGTCCAAGTGATATTGGTTGGTGATGAAGATCAGCTGCCATCTGTCGGACCTGGGCAGGTTTTAAAGGATTTGCTTGCGTCGAATTGTGTGCCTACTGTCAGTCTGGAACATATTTATCGTCAAGCTGATGGCTCATCAATCATTGAATTAGCCCATGATATCAAAAAAGGAAGGCTTCCGGATGATGTGACGAAGCAGCAAGAAGATCGATCGTTCATTCGCTGCCAGACCGGGCAAATCCCCCAAGTGATCGAGAAAGTGGTTGCCAATGCCAGGACGAAGGGTTTCACGGCCAAGGATATACAGGTGCTGGCTCCCATGTATAGAGGGCCTGCCGGGATTGATTCACTGAATAAAATGCTTCAGGAAGTGTTCAATAGCAATGCGGATGAAAAGCGGCGGGAAATTAAATTCGGAGACGTGATATACAGAACGGGAGATAAGGTGCTTCAATTGGTGAACCAGCCAGAGGAGGGTGTCTTTAATGGCGATATGGGTGAAATCGTGTCCATATTGTTCGCTAAAGAAAATACCGATCATGTCGATAAAGTAATCATTTCGTTCGAAGGCATCGAAGTGACTTACACGAAACAGGACTTGAACCAGATTACACATGCCTATTGCTGCTCCATCCATAAGTCGCAGGGAAGCGAATTCCCCATTGTCATTTTACCTGTAGTGAAAAGCTATTATCGGATGCTCCGCCGTAATTTATTGTATACGGCGATTACCCGCAGTAAAAATTTCTTGATCCTTTGCGGTGAAGAAGATGCATTCCGTTTAGGGATCGAGCGAAATGATGAGATGCGCCGGAAAACGACTTTGCGTGAAAAGCTGCAAGAGGTTTTGAGTGAAGAAGAAATACCGGTGGTAAAGGAAGAGGTACAACAACAATCAAGTTATCTTGATATTCTCATGCATGCTGATCCGATGATCGGGATGGAGAATGTCACGCCATATGATTTTATGTAGCTGGTTCTATTTGATGAATGTTGTTTAAAATCCATAGTTTTGGTGGAACTATAGAATATAACTTATATGTGAAAGAGTAGGGGGAATTAGATGAAAAAAGGTTGGATAATAGGGATAGTCGTAGTCGTTTTACTTGTCATTTTTGGTGCATCTTCGTACAACGGCCTTGTAAGTGCCAGTGAAGACGTCGACAATAAATGGTCACAGGTGGATAACCAATTAAAACGGAGAGCGGATTTGATTCCGAATCTTGTCGAAACGGTTAAGGGTTATGCTTCCCATGAAACGGAAGCCATTAAAGCAGTGAGCGATGCACGTTCGAAGCTGGCGGGTGCCAATTCGACTGAAGATGCGATTGCAGCCGATCAACAATTGAGCGGGGCGTTGAGCCGGCTTTTGGTGGTTGTCGAGAACTATCCGGATTTAAAGGCCAATGAGAACTTCAAGGGTCTCATGGATAGTTTGGAAGGAACGGAAAATCGGCTCACGGTAGCACGAAAAGACTATAATGATGAAGTTACCAACTATAATAAGATGATTAAACGCTTTCCGAAGAATATGATGGCAGGAGCGTTCGGGTTTGATGCCAAACCATATTTTGAAGTGACCGATCAAGAAAAAGAAACGCCAAAGGTTGATTTCGGGAGCGATAAATAATGAAAAAACTCGCTGTGTTTGCGCTATTCTTCATTCTCACGTTCAGTTTAGCAAACGTGGCCGCAGCACAACCTAACATTCCTGAACCAGTTGGGGATATATATGTTCAGGACTTTGCCGGAGTCCTGAGTGAACAGGAAAAATCCGAACTCATCGAACTTGGGAAACGATTGGATGATGCCACAAAGGCACAAATTTCCGTTTTGACGGTTGATTCGATGGAAGGATCCGAAATCGAGGATTACTCGGTCGAGGCATTGAGATCATTCAAGCTTGGGGATGCCGAGCTGAACAATGGAGTCCTCATTGTGCTGGCCATGGAAGAACAGAAAATCCGTATTGAAGTGGGGTACGGTTTGGAAGGGGCCATTACCGATATAAAATCTGGACAGATTTTGGATGATGTGGCTATCCCTGCGCTGAAAGAGGGTAAATATGATCTTGCCCTGACGGAAACCTATAAGGCCGTATATAACGATGTCACGAAAGAATACAACCTAGGTGACGAGTTTTATCAAGATCTCTCCGTTCAGCCCGAGTCAGAAACCTTTCAGCCATCAGGTCTACAGATTTTCCTGATCATCATCGTTGTCATCATCGTATTCATCCTGGATGCCAAGTTCTTTAAAGGATTTTTCCTTCAAACGCTAATCAATATCCTTTTGATATTCATCAGTCGCGGCGGCGGCGGCCGTGGAGGCGGAAGCGGCGGTCCACGGGGCGGCGGCGGAGGAAGTTCCGGTGGCGGAGGTGCCAGCAGAGGATGGTAAAGCAGTGGGTCTGACCGGGAAACCGGTCTTTTTTTTATGCATGGTCCCTGTATTTTAAGGAAGTTGGACCAACAATGGAAAACCTTTCAGCACATCTATTTTCAGTAGTAAAGAGATAATAAAAATGTTCGGAAAGGCGGGATGACCTTGCGGACGTTTTCTTTATTGAAAGGAATGCCGGTTTTTACAATTAAAGGAGAAAGAATTGGCACGGTCCACGATTTATCAATTTCTGAAACTGGACAGGTAACAGGGTTGGTCATTCATCAACAAGCATTATTCAAAAGAGCTTTTCATTTGAGACTTGACGGTATTTCTTCATTCGGTCCAGATGGGATCGTCATCAGGCAACAAGATTCAGCCTTAAGTAAAGTGCCTGCGGATTCCATTTGCCTTTCGAAGGACGAGTTATTGGGACGCATGCTTTTTTCAGAAATGGGCGAAGAACTTGGTTTACTGCAGGATGTATATTTCAAGGAGAAAATGGGCACGATTATAGCGTATGAAACAACCGATGGATTTTTCTCTGAGTCGACAGTGATAGAATCAAAACAGCCGCCTGCATTAGGGAAGGATACCATCATTGTTTCAGTTTATGAACAGTGAGGTGTCCATTTTGGAAATAAAATGTCCGAATTGCCGCAGTAAAGATGTCGGGAAGATTGGCGTAAATCAATATTATTGTTGGAATTGCTTTATTGAAATGACTCTATCCGAAGGGCTCATTAATACGCATCAGGTCGAGGAAGATGGAAGTTTAAGCTCATTGGACGATTTGTTTGAGGAAAATGACCGCCGCTTCAGCATGTAATTAACGGAAGAGGTGTTTGCAATGGCTAGACGTTCACGCAATACTCTAATGAATATGGGTTCGGACTTGATGAACTCGAAGATGATCAAACGGAACATGAAGAAAATACGCAAAAGATTAAAGTCGTTATTATAGCAGGAATGGGTGTCCTGAATTAATAGGGCACTCTTTTTTATGTATGAAAACCTTCCGCCTTTCGAAGAATAAATGAGCGGGAGGTGTTTATTGTGAGTATTCGTTTAAAATGGTTTTATCGCCTGGGTTTTTTATTGCTCTTATTTTTCGTTATCTATATTTTTATGAAACTTAAGCCCATGTGGGGACCTGCCGTTGCTGTATGCGTGACGGTGCTGCTGCCTTTTTTGATTGGTGCTTTCATCAGTTACTTGCTGCACCCTGTAGTGGAATATTTAAATGAGAAAGGGATGCGTCGCTGGCTTTCGATTACGATCATCTATTTGTTGTTTTTCGGAGGGATCGGCTTTGCTGTTTATAAAGGTATTCCAGTGATCGTCAGCCAGGTTCGCGAGCTGTCGGAAAGCGTGCCGGAACTTGTTGAACAATACCGGGGCAGGATTGATAAACTCAATCATCAAACGGCGGCCTGGCCGTTCGGAATTCATGAAAGATTCGAAGAAGGTGTCACCCTTTTCGAAGGCTGGCTGAAGCGTATACCTGAAAAGGCGATGGAGTATGCAATGAAGATGATTGATTTCATCTTCCTGATTGCGTTGATTCCATTCATTGCTTTTTATATCCTGAAAGATTTCACTGTGTTAAAAAAGATGGCCTGGTATATGACCCCGAAAAAATGGCGCAAGCAGGGACGGGCTTTCGTTCGTGATGTGGATGCGTCGCTTGGCGGCTATATCCGCGGACAAATCATCGTTTGTGTCGTGATCGGTTTGATTTCCTCGCTGCTCTTCTGGATAGTCGGAATGAAATATCCGCTTCTATTGGGGGCGATAATCGGAATAACGAATGTCATTCCCTATTTCGGGCCGATTATCGGGGCCATTCCTGCTGTGGTCATCGCCGCGACCATGTCAGTTAAAATGGTGTTGATCATCGCGGTCATCGTGCTCGTACTTCAATTTCTTGAGGGAAATATCCTATCGCCGTTAATAGTCGGTAAAAGCCTCCATATGCATCCGCTGTTCATCATGCTTGCATTATTGGCCGGAGGCGAAATAGGCGGTATCGTGGGCATGGTCCTTTCGATTCCCATCTTGGCTGTGTTGAAAGTTTTTGTACTTCATGCCCGCGTTCACTTTAGAAAGAAGCCGCCCCTTATTGACAAATAAAAGTCTTGTGAATATAATCCATTACATAAGATAATTCGTTGAAGGATGAAGTATGCTGAAGTCCATCTAAAAGAGAGGGGTCCTCTAGGCTGAAAGGGACTGCCAGGTGAAGAGCAGCAGAAAGCTAGTCCTGAGAGCAGCTAATACCTGCCGTCATGCCGCGTTAAGGCTTTTATGAAGGTGATGGGCCTGGGTGAATTCCTGCGTCCATAATCAGGGTGGTACCGCGAGTCAACTCTCGTCCCTGTTTTTGGGATGAGGGTTTTTTGTGTGCTCAAAATTACATAATTTTAAAAGGAGGATATATATATGAAGTATTTAACTGGTGCTCAAATCCGCCAAATGTATTTAGATTTTTTTAGTGAAAAAGGCCATAACATCGAACCAAGTGCGTCATTGGTTCCTCATGAAGATCCATCATTGCTTTGGATCAATTCCGGGGTGGCGACGTTAAAGAAATATTTTGATGGACGGGTGATTCCTGAAAATCCAAGGATTACAAATGCCCAAAAGGCCATCCGTACGAACGATATTGAAAACGTGGGGAAAACGGCACGTCATCATACGTTTTTCGAAATGCTCGGAAACTTCTCCATTGGTGAATACTTCAAAGAAGAAGCCATCACATGGGCTTGGGAGTTTTTGACGGATGAAAAATGGATTGGCTTCGACAAAGAGAAATTGGCTGTGACGATCCATCCTGAAGATGATGAAGCATTCGAACTCTGGAATAAGAAAATCGGTGTTCCTGCTGAAAGGATCATTCGCCTGGAAGAAAACTTCTGGGATATCGGTGAAGGTCCAAGCGGCCCGAATACAGAGATTTTCTATGACCGCGGACCGGCATATGGAGATGATCCGAATGATCCGGAACTATATCCAGGCGGGGAAAATGAACGTCATCTGGAAGTCTGGAACCTTGTGTTTTCTCAATTCAACCATAATCCTGATGGTTCTTACACACCGCTTCCAAAGAAGAATATCGATACAGGCATGGGCCTTGAACGTATGGCTTCCGTCGTTCAAGATGTTGCGACGAACTATGATACAGATTTATTCATGCCAATCATCCGGGCAGTCGAAGAGATTTCCGATGTGAAGTATGGTATTGATACAGAAAAAGATGTTTCATTCAAGGTCATTGCCGACCATATTCGTACGGTAGCCTTTGCAGTAGGTGACGGGGCTCTTCCATCCAACGAAGGACGCGGTTATGTATTGCGCCGTTTACTCCGCAGAGCGGTTCGATATGCTAAGCAAATCAACATCAATCGACCATTCATGTTCGAGCTTGTGACGGTCGTAGGCGAAATCATGAAAGACTTCTACCCTGAAGTCCTCAAGAATAAAGAGTTCATTGCAAAAGTAATCAAAAATGAAGAGGAACGCTTCCATGAAACTTTACATGATGGACTGTCAATCCTATCTGAAGTCATTAAAAAGGAAAAGGAAAAAGGCGGTACGACCATTCCGGGCGGTGATGCATTCCGTTTATATGACACATATGGTTTCCCGATTGAGTTAACGGAAGAATATGCAGAAGAAGAAGGCATGACGGTCGATCAAGCCGGATTTGAAAAAGAGATGGATGCACAGCGTGAACGTGCCCGTTCAGCGCGTCAAGATGTGGATTCGATGCAAATCCAAGGCGGGGTATTGGGCGATATAAAAGTTGAAAGTGAATTTGTCGGCTATGATCAAGTAGCTGTAGAAGCCAAAGTTGCTGCCATCATAAAAAATGGGGAGCTTGTAACGGAGGCACAAGAAGGAGAAGAAGTTCAAGTGATACTGAACAAGACTCCTTTCTACGCGGAAAGCGGCGGACAAATAGCCGATATGGGAACGATGGCCAGTGAATCCGTGAAGGTTGATGTCCATGATGTCCAAAAAGCTCCTAATGGCCAAAACCTGCACCGTGTAACAGTTACTGCCGGCACTTTAACAGCAGATTCCAATATCGTTGCTGCGGTAAATCAAGAAAACCGGATCCATATCACGAAAAACCATACAGCGACGCACCTTCTGCATCAGGCTTTGAAAGATGTGCTCGGTACACATGTCAACCAAGCTGGTTCACTTGTACAGGCTGAGCGCCTTCGCTTCGACTTCTCTCATTTTGGTCAGATAACGGCGGAAGAGATTGAACAAATCGAAACGATTGTAAATGAAAAGATTTGGCAAAGCTTACAAGTGAATACGGACTATAAAAACATCGAAGAAGCCAAAGCTATGGGTGCAATGGCCTTGTTCGGCGAAAAATACGGCAAGATTGTCCGTGTCGTTCAAATAGGCGATTACAGTCTAGAACTTTGCGGCGGTGTCCATGTCCCGAATACCGCGGTAATCGGCTTGTTCAAAATCGTTTCCGAAAGCGGCATCGGTGCAGGAACCCGCCGTATAGAAGCGGTAACGGGTGCCGGGGCATACAAATTGATGACTGAGCAAATCGGTGTCTTGAAAGACGCGGCTGCTAAATTGAAAACAAACTTGAAAGACGTACCTTCAAGAATTGAAACGGTACTGGCTGAAGTGAAGGATCTTCATCGTGAGAATGAAAGCCTTACTGCAAAATTAAGTAATATCGAAGCAACCAGCCTTGTTTCTAACGTAAAAGACATAAATGGGGTTCAAGTATTGGTGGCAAAGGTTCAAGCTACCGACATGAATAATCTGCGTGCCATGGCGGATGATTTGAAACAAAAGCTCGATTCTGTCATTATCGTATTAGGTTCGGCCCAAGGTGATAAAGTCAATTTGATTGCCGGGGTGACCAAGGATTACATCGATCGCGGTTTCCATGCTGGTAAATTGGTCAAAGAAGTTGCTTCTCGTTGCGGCGGTGGCGGTGGCGGACGTCCAGATATGGCCCAAGCCGGCGGAAAAGACCCTGAAAAATTGGATGCAGCACTTAATTTTGTTGAAGAATGGGTCTTATCGATTTCATAATCAATGGAAAGTGTTGTACAATGAAGGTAATAGTGGATTCTGGACGCTGAGGAGAGGTGCATGTTAATGAGTTCCTTTGATAAAACGATGAAATTTAATTTTCCCGAAGAACCATTCGAAAGAGATGTACAAGAAGTATTGTCTCAAGTATATGTTGCACTTCAGGAAAAAGGTTATAACCCGATAAACCAGATTGTCGGTTATCTATTATCTGGTGACCCGGCCTACATCCCGCGCCATATGGATGCTCGGAACATTATTCGTAAGCTTGAACGCGATGAAATCATCGAAGAATTGGTTAAGTCATATCTTAAGAACCATCGAGAGGAATACTAATGCGCACAATGGGACTTGATTTAGGTTCAAAAACCATCGGCGTTGCCCTGAGTGACGCGATGGGTTGGACTGCACAAGGATTGGAAACGATCAAAATTAACGAAGCTGGAAATGACTTCGGCTTTAAACGCCTCAATGAAATTATAAAAGAACATGATGTTTCTAAAATTGTCCTCGGTTTACCTAAAAACATGAATGGGACTGTTGGACCGCGAGGCGAGATCAGCCAAGATTTCGCTAAACGATTAGAAAACAAATTCAAGCTGCCGGTGTTTCTCTGGGATGAACGGTTGACAACTATGGCGGCTGAACGTGTCCTTCTTGAGGCGGACGTGAGCCGAAGCAAACGCAAGAAAGTCATTGATAAAATGGCAGCTGTCATGATTCTGCAAGGATTCTTGGACAGACAAACAAATTCAATATGAGGTGAATACTAATGGAACACGGCGAAAATAACATTACAGTAGTAGATGAAAACGGAAACGAGCAGCTTTGCGAAATCCTTTTCACATTCGATTCAGATAAATTCAACAAATCTTATGTACTTTACTATCCGATGTCTGCAGAAGATGATGAGGAAGAAATTGAAATCCACGCTTCATCATTCGTACCAAGCGAAGATAATAAAGATGGTGAACTTACACCGATCGAAACAGAAGAAGAATGGGATCTTGTCGAAGAAATGTTAAATACATTCCTTGACCAAGAAGAAGCAGAAGAAGAATAAGATTAGAAAAAAACCGGCCCCTAAAGGTCGGTTCTTTTTTTGAAAAGGGGCTCAATCTAAATTTTAAAACAAAGTTGATTGGAGCGGGTGTGGGAGACTCCTGCTTAGAAAAGCGTGTCAAGGGGAGACCCTCAGGCGCAAAGGCGCCGAGGAGGCTCCCGGACCGCCCGCGGAAAGCGAGTGCCAGGAAAGGAAATCCACGTTCAAATTGTACAAACCCTTAAAATTGTACAAACCCTTAAAAAACTGTAGACATTAAGGACGATTTTTTCATTTATGTACCAGTAACGCCTTATCTTTTCTCTGCGAATAAAAGCATAAAAGTAGCGAGCGGACCTAAAAATAATGATAGCAAGAACCAATTCAACGCCGTTCTATTTTTACCTTGAGCAAGTCCGGCGTTTATGAGTGCCAATGTCCCCCAACCTACAAAATAAGAATTATCCAACTCCTTCACACCTTTCTTCATCTTAAATTAATAATACCATTCTTACGTGAATATTCCTGAAGTTTCCTGAAATGCCTAACAAATGCAGGAAGCAAAGTAGAGTGAACTTTTAAAGCCTGAAGAAATAAGATATCACTATTTTCCTATTAAATTACACCTGTATATTGACAAAACTAGTGCGTTTTTGCCATAAATAGAGTATGGATGAATGTAGTTTTGCAAAAAACATGTAATTATTTGTTGATTTTAGTATAATGTTCGAAGCGAAGATTAATTAGAGAAAGCATCATCTAGAAACCATTCTGTAGTTGGTGTGAGTTTGCAGGGGGAACTGAAAATGGATGAAAAAGATAAAAATTTATCTAAAAAGGAACATATCCGAATGAAATTGTTAGAACAGCAAGGAGAAGCCAAGTTGGTTCGTAAAATCATCATGATTACGATAGCTTCGCTTATTTTACTAATTGGGATAGTTGGTCTTGTGGGCTTTTTATATATCAACTCAGCCATGAAACCAGTCGATCCGGATGATGATACCATCAAGAAAGTGAAAATCCCAATCGGTTCTTCCGTTAACGGAATTTCAACGCTGCTTGAAGAGCAGGGAATAATCAAGGACGCACGCGTATTCAAATATTATATTAAATTCCGCAATGAATCCGGATTTCAGGCAGGGGAGTATAAATTATCACCTTCCATGTCAATTGAAGATATCGTCACAAGCATCAAAACCGGAAAACTCATGAAGGAAGCTGCAATGAAGATAACGATTCCTGAAGGAAAGCAGCTTATCCAAATTGCCGATATCATTGCAGTGAAGACGGGTGAGGATCCGAAAAAGGTCTTTAAGAAATTGAATGATAAGAAGTTCGTAAATTCCATGCAAGAGAAATTCCCGCAGCTCTTGACCTCGGAAATTGAAAATGAAAAGGTTTTATATCCGCTTGAAGGGTACCTTTTCCCGGCTACTTATGACTTTTATGAGGAAAAGCCGAGCCTGGAAGCGATCGTCACGGAGATGCTGAAGAAAACCGATGAAACTTTGCAGGCTTACGAGAGCCAAATGGACAAGAACGATTATTCCGTACACCAGATGCTGACCTTCGCTTCGCTTGTCGAAGAAGAAGCGACTGCGCAAGTCGATCGCGGAAAAATAGCTTCCGTCTTTTACAATCGTATTGAGGAAGGTATGCCGCTTCAAACGGATCCGACCGTTTTGTATGCGAAGGGTTCACATAAAAGCAGGGTGTATTATAAAGACCTTGAGGTGAAATCCCCTTATAATACGTATAAGAACAAGGGGCTGCCGCCAGGACCGATTGCCAATGCCGGAAGGACATCGATCGATGCGGTACTGAAGCCTAAGAAAACGGATTATCTGTACTTTTTGGCCACACCTGAAGGGGAAGTCCTTTACTCCAAGACCTTGGATGACCACAATAACAAAAAGGCAGAGCATATTTCCAATAAATAAATGAAAAATAGCAATGAGACTGTGGGGGGAGAGATATTACTTTCCCCTTGTTTTTATGATAGAATAGTACAAGTGAATTTTTGATCCGATTCTTATCGGTGACGTAACTCGGCGAATGCCGAGTTTTATTTTGAAAGATAAGGAAATATAGATCGTCAAGCATACTTGTTTCAGCTCCTTGTGAGGAAATTGTCCAATCAATTTTTTCATGTTACTGACCAAGCGCTTTTGTTTTCCTTATAAATGGAGGAAACGTTTTGAACGGAAAAATAGAACAATATCTTCATTCCTTAATTCCGGAGCGTACGGGTTTGCTTAAGGAGTTGGAAGATTTTGCGATGGAAAATAATGTGCCGATCATGGAGCCCGAAGGCATTGAGGTGCTGCTTCAGATTTTAAGGCTTCATCAGCCAAAGGCGATATTGGAAGTAGGTTCGGCAATTGGCTATTCGGCCATTAGGATGGCTGAGACCCTTCCGGAAGCTCGAATCGTCACACTTGAACGGAATGAAGCCCGTATTGAGCAGGCGAGGGCTAACTTCAAGAAGGCGGGACTGTCGGAAAGGATCACCCTCATTGAAGGGGATGCCCTTGAAGCGGGACCGAAAGTGATGGAACACGGTCCGTTTGATATCATCTTCGTTGATGCAGCTAAAGGGCAGTACAAGCGATTCTTTGAACTGTTTGAACCATTCCTTGCTGGTGCTGGGATTATCATTACTGATAATGTTTTATTCAAAGGCTTGGTTGCCGAAAACATTGAAGAAATGGAAATGACGAGAAGAAAGCGAGCTCTTATTAAAAAAATCAGAGACTTTAACATCTGGTTACATGACCATCCCAACTTCGATACCGTAATTTTGCCGATTGGTGATGGTGTGGCCATTAGTAAACATAGAGGTGACAAAAATGAAAAAGCCTGAATTACTTGTGACTCCGACAAGTGTCGACCATATAACAGAACTCATCGATGCTGGCGCTGACGCCTTCGTCATTGGCGAACAACGTTATGCGCTAAGGCTGGCAGGGGAGTTCAAACGTGAAGATGTAGAGAAGGCGATTGAGCTTGCACATGCCGCGGGCAAGAAAGTGTACGTATCCATGAACGCCATATTCCATAATGAAAAAGTGGACGAGCTTGAAGGGTATGTCACATTCCTTAAAGAGGCCGGTGCCGACCGGATCATATTCGGTGATCCCGCAGTCTTGATGGCTGTCCGTGCCGTGGCACCTGATATGCCCCTGCACTGGAATACAGAGATGACGGTAACGAACTGGTACACATGTAATTATTGGGGGAAACGCGGTGCTGTCCGTGCCGTTGCTGCCCGTGAGATAAGTCTGGACGAGATAGTGGAAATGAAGGAAAATGCCGAAGTGGAGATTGAAGTCCAAGTGCATGGCATGACATGCATGTTCCAATCGAAGCGTACGCTCCTTGGTAATTACTTTGAATACCAAGGTAAGGCATTGGAAGTGGAAAATCGGAAGGAACATAGAAATATGTTCTTGCATGATAAGGAACGTGAAAATAAATATCCGATTTATGAAGATGAAAATGGTACACATATCATGAGTCCGAATGATATGTGCATGATTGATGAACTTCAGGAATTGATTGAAGCGGAAATTGATTCACTGAAAATCGAAGGATTATTACAAACACCGGAATATATCATTGAAATGACAAAGTTATATCGGGAAGCGATTGACGTATGTGCTGAAGACCCTGACCGCTATGATGATATGAAATCGGAACTTTTTGAAAAAGTCAAAGCGATTCAGCCGGATAACCGTGAGTTGGATACCGGATTCTTCTTTAAAGAATCGGTTTATTAAAGAAAAGGGTAAGAGAAAGAGGAGGAATAGCCTTGAATGCTATTGCTGATAAAATTTCCAAGATCGTTGATGGAAAGAGAGTCATTGTAAAAAAACCGGAATTGCTGGCTCCGGCCGGTAATCTTGAAAAATTAAAAATTGCCGTCCATTACGGCGCGGATGCCGTGTTCATTGGCGGCCAGGAATATGGTCTTCGTTCAAATGCAGGCAACTTCACGTTTGAGGAAATGAAGGAAGGCGTCGAATTCGCTGATAAGTATGGTGCTAAAGTATATGTAACCACAAATATCTTCGCACATAATGAAAATATCGATGGTCTGGATGAATACCTGGAAGGTCTTCAGGAGGCTGGGGTTCATGGTATCATCGTCGCCGATCCATTAATCATCGAAACCTGTAAAAGGGTCGCTCCGAACGTCGAGATCCATTTAAGCACGCAGCAATCGCTATCGAACTGGAAGGCTGTTCAGTATTGGAAAGAAGAGGGCTTGGAGCGTGTTGTTTTGGCACGTGAGACGAGTGCTGATGAAATCCGTGAAATGAAGGAGAAGGTCGATATCGAAATCGAGGCTTTCGTTCATGGGGCCATGTGCATTGCCTATTCTGGACGCTGCACCCTTTCGAACCATATGACGGCACGTGATTCGAACCGCGGCGGCTGCTGTCAGTCTTGCCGTTGGGATTATGATTTATATGAGTTGGATCAAGGCGGGGAAAAGGCTTTATTCGATAAAGAAGATGCTCCATTCGCAATGAGTCCAAAAGACTTGAAGCTGATTGAATCACTGCCAGGCATGATTGAAATTGGCATAGACAGCTTAAAAGTCGAAGGAAGAATGAAATCGATTCATTATATTGCAACAGTTGTCAGCGTCTATCGAAAAGTGATTGATGCGTATTGTGCCGATCCTGACAATTTCAAGATTAAACAAGAATGGCTGGAAGAGCTTGATAAGTGTGCGAATCGTGAGACGGCATCATCGTTCATGGAAGGGGAAATTCCTGGGTATAAACAGCAAATGTTCGGGAATCATACCGTAAAGACTCGCTTCGACTTCGCAGGATTGGTGCTTGATTACAACGAGGAAACTAAAATCGTTACCATGCAGCAACGTAATTTCTTCAAGCCTGGTGATGAAGTGGAGTTTTTTGGACCGGAAATCGAAAACTTCACCCAAAAAATCGGTACGATCTGGGATGAGTCAGGTAAAGAGCTGGAGGCAGCCCGCCATCCGCTTCAAATTGTCCGCATTCAAGTAGATAATAGAGTCCATGTGAACAATATGATGCGGAAGGAGAATTGATATGACAAGAAAGAAACCAGTGGTCATCGGAGTTACCGGAGGGTCGGGATCAGGTAAAACAAGTGTTACCCGTTCCATTTTTGAATTCTTTCAAGGACATTCCATCTTGATGATCGAACAAGATTATTACTATAAAGATCAAAGTCATCTGCCTTTTGAAGAGCGCTTGAAAACGAACTATGATCATCCTCTTGCATTTGATAATGATTTGCTAATCGATCACATTAACGCATTGCTGCGCTATGAAACGATAGAAAAACCCGTTTATGATTATTCGATCCATACGCGTTCAGAAGAAGTCATCACAGTTGAGCCCCAGGATGTCATCATCCTTGAAGGGATTCTTGTGCTGGAAGATGAGCGCCTCCGGGACCTGATGGATATGAAGCTTTATGTTGATACGGACGCAGACTTGCGGATCCTTCGTCGGATGACCCGTGATATTAAAGAACGCGGCCGTTCCATAGATTCCGTCATCGAACAATACATCAGTGTCGTCCGTCCGATGCATAATCAGTTCATAGAACCGACGAAGCGTTATGCCGACATCATCATTCCAGAAGGCGGTCAGAACCATGTGGCGATTGACCTTATGGTGACAAAAATTCAAACAATCCTTGAACAAAAGTCTTTTTTGTAATAACATAGCATAAATAATGATAGGTGCCATTTTCCTCCGTTAATTTAAATAATCCCATTTATTTATTGGGAAAGACTGGACAAATGTTGGAAAACGCAATACTCTATTCTTGATACAGAACGAACCGGCTGCTCACCGCAGTCGGTTTATATACTAAGGAACGGATTGTTTCTTAGTATCGAAGCGCGTACTTTTTAAGTCGCGCAATTATATATTTTGACTCGATTTCAGGGTTAAGCACTATATAGTACATAAACTTGTCACAGCGAAAGCTTGCTGTAAAGAATTAGAAGGAGTGAAGGGTTTTGGCAATTGAAAAAGAATATCCAATGACTAAAGAAGGTAAGTTAAAGCTTGAACAGGAACTGGAACAGTTAAAAACGGTTAAACGTAAAGAAGTGGTGGAAAGAATCAAAATCGCCCGCAGTTTTGGGGACCTTTCCGAGAACTCAGAATACGATTCCGCAAAAGAAGAGCAGGCTTTCGTTGAAGGACGCATTACAACAATCGAAAACATGATCCGTAATGCAAAAATCATTGAAGGCAATGATACGAATACAGATACAGTTTCACTTGGAAAGTCGGTAACATTCGTGGAACTTCCAAATGGTGACGAAGAAACATATTCCATCGTAGGAAGCGTTGAAGCGGATCCATTCGAAGGGAAAATCTCCAATGATTCGCCAATCGCGAAAAGCCTGATAGGGAAAAGGGTCGGCGACAAGGTATCGATCATGACACCTGGCGGCGAAATGAGCGTGAAGATTGTATCCATCGACTAAATAAAAGCAAAAGAGGATGTCCATGGGGCATCCTCTTTTTTATCGGAAAAGTGCCGCGTTAAATTTGTTCATAATTGTTTAAAAATTCGCACCTCGTCAACAATGGTTACGAGGTGTATTTTATGAAAAAGAAACGAATGAGGTTGCTGGCTCTTTTTTTGACCACTTTCATGCTGATGCTCATAGGCAGGCTTGCCTATATCCAACTTGTATCGACAGAATCTTTTTCAAAGCATGATGTGAACCTGTTAGAAGCAAGCGTGAATCAGCGTTCACAGATATTAAAGATTGATGATGGACGCGGAAAGTTTTATGACAGAAATGGAGAACCGCTTGCACATGAAGAAATCCCGACGCTCGTCCTATTTCCATTTTTAAAAAAAATGACATGGCCTATAGATGAAGTGGCTTCGATAATAGGCAAATCGGAAGCGGAGTTAAAACGGGCGATAGAACAAGCGGATGAACCATTCGCATTTGGCGGAGATGAACCGATAGAGTTGACGTCCAGCCAATCGAAGGCAATCAATGAATTGAAGATTCCAGGGGTCTTTGCCGTGAATGAGAAATTATATCCTGATCAAACCCCTGCAGCGCAATTGATCGGAACGACGAATATATCAGATGCAGAAAAGAAAAAACGTTATCCGGACATGAATTTATCTCCTGAAACGAAAATAGGCAATACGGGACTGCAAAGGACCTTCGATGAGTTCTTGCTTTCCGGTGGGGAATCGAAGCTCGTTTTTCACGTGGACGCCAGTGGAGGCCCAATGTTCGGTGTCGATGTTAAATATGTTGAACCTGCAAATCCGCTTTACCCGGTGAAGGTCGTGACGACGATCGATAAAGAAATTCAGGAGAAAGCGGAGAAGCTCGTCGATGAACGCGGGATAAAAAAAGGCGGTCTCGTACTGATCGATATCGAAAAAAGTGAAATCGTCGCAATGGTATCACGTCCGGCGCTTAATATAAAAGATCCGAATGGCGAGGGGGCCGTCAATATGATGCTGACTCAAAAAACGCCGGGTTCCGTCTTTAAAACGGTCACGGCAGCAGCGGCCATCGATTATGAAGCGGCTAGTCCCACCCGGACATTTAATTGTAATTTGACTATAGACGGCAAAACGGATAAACAGAGGGAACTGGGCATGCTTAATTTTGAAAATAGCTTTGCCCAGAGCTGCAACAGGACGTTTGCCGAATTGTCACAGGAAATAGCAGAGAAGGATCCGGAGTTTTTGGACAAATATGCAAAAATGTTAGGGCTTGTTGGTGAAACGGGCTGGCAAGGGGACGTCTATCACACTGAAGTCACTCAATTGCATCATGAACAAACCGGGAAGGTCTGGCATGATGACGATTTAAAAAAAGATCCTAAAATGATAGCCAAAACAGCAATTGGCCAGCAGGATGTCCAAACGACACCGCTCGCGATAGCGAATATGATGGCAACGATTGCCCGCGGCGGCAAGAAGGAACAGGTCAAAGCCGTTTCCAAGGTCGAATTTAACAATAGTACGACCGTAGTCGATTTTCCCAATCAGAGTATTGGCGGCGAGACACTGTCTCCATATACAACGATGAAGATGCAGCATCTTCTTAGGAAGGTCGTGACGGAAGAGAAAGGGACGGGCGCTTCCTTGAGAGATTTGCCTGTGGAAGTCGCGGGCAAGTCTGGAACGGCTCAGACCAATATCGAAAAAGGGCAGCTGAATAAATGGTTTGCGGGCTACTTTCCATATAAAGATCCCAAATATGCTCTTGTTACCGTAAGTTTTGAAACGAAGGAAAACAGTACCAGCATGACGCCTCTTTTTTCAGATATTGTAAAAGTCCTGTACTCCAAGGACCAGGACAAAATCGAGAATTGACGAAAAGTGTAGGAAACCCTTCCCTTCTATCTCTGGCTAAATCATGTTAAAATGAGTCAGTAAGAAATGGTAAGGGAGGAATGGACCTTGGGCTCACGTTTTAATCAGAGAGATCAAAAAAGAAAAGTAAATAAAATATATAATATTGCAATCACCATCGTTTCCATTTTAATCGTCATTGTCGCAGTCACGATTTTCTTAAGTGATGGTGGCACCGAAACAAAAAAAGCCACCACTGAACCAAAGCAAATCGCCGAGACAGATAAGGGGAAAGAAGTGGACAAACCTGCTGGCAAAGAGGAAGAAACGGATTCAGAGAAGGAAGACGCAGTAGGAGATAGTGAAGCAACGGAAGAAGATGCAGAAAAAGTAGATAGTAAAGCAACAGAGGAAGATGCAGTAGAGAAGGCTGAAGATGGTGCAGATCCAGAAAAAGCAGGAGATGCTGAACTTGTGGAAGTGGAAGGCAGCGGCGATGGCAATGTTGCGGCTACATATACAAGTGAGGGCTGGAAACCAGTAGGAACTGAGCAATCCGGGGATCACACTACAAGCTTTGAAAAGGGCTCGGTCGATTGGAATGAAATGAGTAAAGCCTTAGCAAGCGGAGCTGGAATCGATGAAGGCAGCATGAAGCTATGGTGGCTGCAAAACGGCGGTTCGCCCAGCACGGCAATCGGTACCGTTTCTGAAGGCGATAATCCTAAAACCTTCCGCGTTTATATTGAATGGGTGGACGGATCAGGTTGGAAACCTGTAAAAGTCGAAGAGCTGAAGACAAATGATAAAAGGTAATGGTCAAAAATTTATAAACGAAAAACCCCCGAAAGGAATTTCACTTTTCGGGGGTTTTTCATGGTGATCACTTTTTTGCTTTAAAGTGGACGACTGCACTATAAAAACGTCTGCCTTCTTCACTTACATACATTTGGTGTGACACGGATTCCACCTGAAGCATGATCGCTTTATTGATTTCAATTTGTGATTGGATTTTTTCTTCTAGATTCTTAATGCTTTCTGCCTCGAAAAATTCTATTTTATCTTCGAATAAGTTTAAGTCGAGTTGAAAACTCATGATTGTTCCCCTCCAACATTTAGATACTGTTAGTTTAACACCATTTTAGCCGAATCTGAACCGAATCAATGATTTGCCTAAAAACAAGAACTGTTTCTGTTTTCATTTCATATTATGCTTATAGGTTTTATTATCTTATCATAAAAGGTGATTAAAAATGGGCAGAGAATTTATAGATTTATTTGAAGAGTGGTCGAAATCGTATGATGATACGGTTGGTGGACACGATATTGAGTATCAAGAGGTTTTTAAACATTATGATGGCATATTGGACAGCGTCACGGATCGAGCTCATGGTCATGTGCTGGAGTTCGGAGTAGGTACCGGGAATTTGACGGAAAGGCTTTTGAAAAAAGGCCTGAAGGTATCGGGAATAGAACCTTCACCTGCGATGAGGGAAATAGCGGTAAGCAAGCTGGGCGGAAAAACAGAAATTGTGGATGGCGATTTTATCGATTTTCCGAAGCCGGAACAGGTAGATTCGATCGTGAGTACGTACGCGTTTCATCATTTAACAGATGAAGAAAAAGAAAAAGCTATAGCCAACTATGGAAAGTTACTGAATACTGGTGGTAAAATAGTGTTTGCGGATACGATGTATCAATCAAGGGAAGCGCATGAACGAGCGATTTCTGATGCAAGGCAGGCAGGCTTTCATAATTTGGCGAACGATTTGCAAACGGAATATTATACTACGATTCCTTTTTTGGAAAAAGTGCTTGAAGCAAATGGATATAAAGTGAACTTCGAGCGCTGCAATAAATTTGTCTGGATTATGGAGGCGGAAAAATTATAGGAAGAGGTTTTTACTAATGAAGGTAGCCATAATCGGAGCAATGGAAGAAGAAGTTACGATTTTACGTGATAAATTGGAAGGTTTGGAGCAGGTGACCATTGCCGGTTCCGAGTTCAATACAGGCACACTGAATGGTGTCGAGGTCATTTTGCTTAAATCGGGCATCGGTAAAGTGAATGCGGCAATGTCCACTGCGATCCTGTTAGAAAAATTCAAACCGGATGCGGTCATCAATACTGGCTCTGCCGGCGGTTATCATCCAGCACTTAATGTAGGGGATGTGGTCATATCCTCGGAAGTGCGCCACCATGATGTCGATGTGACGATATTCGGATATGAATACGGTCAGGTCCCTCAGCTGCCTGCAGCTTTCATCCCGGATGAGAAGCTTTTCGCAATAGCGGAAGAAGCAGCAAAAGAAATCGAGGATATACAAGTGGCAAAAGGGTTGATCGTGACGGGGGATTCTTTCATGAATGATCCTGACAGGGTTGAATTCGTCAGAGGGAAATTCTCTGATTTATACGCGGTGGAAATGGAAGCGGCTGCCATTGCACAGGTAGCCTTCCAATTCAAGACACCGTTTGTCATCATTCGTTCCCTTTCGGATATCGCAGGTAAGGAGTCCAATATTTCCTTTGATAAATTCCTGGAAACTGCGGCTCTTCATTCAGCGGCACTGATTTTGAAAATGGTTGAAAAAATGAAATGAATGGTAATTGATCAGCGGAAGCCTTTCTGCTGATCATTCTTTATTGCATAATTCTTATTAAATTGGTAGGATAACTATGAAAGGGTGTCCGAATATGAAAGTCTTTCAAAACATTCATGAGTTGATAGGGAAAACGCCGATGATGGAAATCACCCATTTCCCGCTTCCGGATGAGGTCCGTATCTTTGCCAAACTGGAATACTTTAATCCGGGAGGCAGTGTGAAGGATCGGCTTGGTCAAGAACTGTTAGCCCAAGCGTTACAGACTGGGAAGGTGAAAAAGGGCGGGACGATCATCGAACCGACTGCCGGAAATACTGGGATTGGCTTGGCGTTGGCTGCGATAAACAGTGGAGTGGACGTGATATTTTGTGTTCCGGAGAAATTCAGTGCCGAGAAACAGGAATTGATGCGTGCCCTTGGAGCGAATGTGATCCAGACCCCGACAGAGGAAGGAATGACAGGAGCAATCGCCAAGGCTAAGGCGCTGCTGGCTGAAATTCCGGGATCATATTGTCCCCAGCAGTTCGCCAACCCATCCAATCCTGATGCATATTATAAAACGCTGGGACCTGAAATATGGGAACAGATGGAAGGCGATGTGGATGTGTTTGTAGCCGGTGCCGGGACGGGCGGGACATTCATGGGAACATCGCGATATTTAAAAGAAAAGGACGCTGCTGTCAAAACGGTCATTGTCGAGCCAGAAGGATCGATTTTAAACGGCGGCAAAGCAGGATCCCATAAAACAGAGGGGATCGGGATGGAATTTTTACCTGCCTATATGGATGAAACGTATTTTGACCAAATCCATACGGTAAGCGATCTTGACGCTTTCCATATGGTAAAGGAATTGGCGATTAAAGAAGGCCTCCTTGTCGGCAGTTCTTCCGGTGCGGCATTTGCAGCGGCCATGAAAGAAGTAGCAAAGGCTCCCCGTGGGTCGAATATCGTCGTCATATTTCCGGATTCCAGTGAACGATACTTAAGTAAAAAAATTTATCAGGGAGGTATATAAAATGAGAAAAAAAACACAATTGATCCATGGCGGCATTTTTGGTGATGAAAAAACAGGAGCGGTTTCGGTGCCGATTTATCAAGTGAGCACCTATAAACAGGATGGTCCGGGGAACCATCGGGGATATGAATATTCCCGTACGGGCAACCCAACCCGACATGCTCTCGAAGAATTGATCAAAGATCTCGAAGAAGGAAAAAGAGGTTTCGCCTTCGGATCAGGAATGGCAGCGATGACCGCGGTTATGATGCTGTTCAGTCAAGGTGATCATGTATTGATGACCGATGACGTTTATGGAGGGTCTTTCCGGGTCATCACTAAAGTGCTTAACCGCTTCGGGGTGGAAGCTACGTTCATCAATACGAGTGACATACACTCGATCGAAAAAGAGATAAAGGACAATACGAAGGCATTGTTCATTGAAACCCCGACGAATCCATTATTGAAAATCACCGATTTGGAAGAAGTATCGAAAATAGCTAAAGAAAACGGCATCCTCACCATTGTGGATAATACCTTCAGTACGCCATACTGGCAAAATCCGCTTTCACTTGGAGCCGATATCGTGCTTCATAGCGCTACGAAGTACCTGGGGGGACACAGCGATGTTGTAGCGGGTCTTGCCGTGGTGAATGATGAAAATCTTGGCAATGACCTTCATTTCATCCAAAACTCTACAGGAGGCGTGCTAGGGCCCCAGGATTCATGGCTGCTTATGCGAGGCATTAAAACGCTGGGAATCAGGATGGAAGAGCATGAAAAAAATACATCTGAAATCGTCCGTTTCCTATCCGGGCATAAAGACGTTTCGAAAATCTATTACCCAGGTCTTGAAAACCACCCAAATCATGATATTGCCAAAAAACAATCGCGTGGATTCGGTGGTATGGTTTCATTTGATGTCGGCAGTGCCGAAAAAGCAGAATCCGTTTTGAATAAAGTGAAATTCTTTACACTTGCGGAAAGTCTGGGGGCAGTGGAGAGCTTAATTTCCATTCCGGCATTGATGACACATGCTTCGATTCCGGCTGAGCGCCGTGCAGAGCTTGGAATAACGGATGGGTTAATTCGTATTTCAGTAGGTCTGGAAGATGTTGAAGACTTATTGGAAGACTTGGAACAAGCGCTGCAAGGATAATCGGAGAGGGACCGCTTCATAGCTGACTGCCATTATTTACACCCTGTCATTTGGAATAAATATGGTAGAATGAGATATCGATATCTTATTAGCTTGAAAGAAGGTGGAATGGCATGAAAAACCGCAAAAAACAAACGGTTGCATTGCTGCGTTCGAAAATGGTCGATTTTAAACAATTTGCGATCACTTTGTTATGTGTGGGTTCGTTCTTCTATTTAGGAACCATCCTTCCCTCTGGCGACAAAGCGATGATTGACACATTTGTCTATATGGGAGCGACAATAATGTTCCTGGGCATGTCGATCGTATTTTTCTCATTATCCAAAAAATACAAAAAGATCTTGGCCGAAATGGATGACCAGGACTCTTTACACCAATAGAAGCAAACCTGATTCTTTAATGGAATCAGGTTTTTTTGTTTTTTTAACGTTGTTGCCCAATAGGGGCAGATTAATCATACTACTTGCCTCTTTAGGTAATAATAGCCCTTGAAAATGGGGGAAAAGATGGAAATTTCAAAAAAATAGGCAAAAACCGTTTACAAATATCCGGTTTATGGATATACTTACCAAGTAATAAAAAATATTCCAAAGGAGGTCGAGGAAAATGACATTGTATCTATATGGAGTCGTCACTATTAGCCGGTCCGTTTCAATTGACAATCACATAACATTCGACCTGTGCCAAGCGGAATATTTCTAAAGCAATTTGGCTTTATTAATCATTCAGACATAGCGGCCGCAGGGAGAAGTGTTTTATCCTGCGGCCTTTTTATATTTTCTAAAAAATCCCGCAGGAGGACGTAACTTTCTGCGGCCTTTTTATGCCTTTTTGTTGGGCCGCTCCCTTAAAGGAGGTGATATTATGACACTGAATATGCTTTTTTTCACAATCACGATTAAAATGAAAAAAATGACTGCCGAGGAATGTTTGCAACAGGAGAGAATCCACAAGATACGAGAAGAACATCTAGATAAAGCGTTGAAGCATCGTCCTTTTTTCTAAAAAATATACGAGGTTGGTATCCCGTTCATAAAAAAATAAGAAAGGTGGAGGTTAATATGTTGAACTTGTTATACGTAAAAGGAGAGAAGCGTTGCTATTGGCAGGAGAAGGATACCGGCTAACGGATCTGCCGGTGTATCTCGAGCATTGTCATGGTTTGTATATATGTACAGCGCAACAGGCCATTGGAAACATGATAAAGTGAAGATATGGTGATTAATGGTTATGACGCTGCTTAACTCGGAACTGCAACGTTTGAAATGAATATGTAAAATGGGAAAACTCGGCACTCGGGCCGAGTTTTTTTCTTTGCCTGAATCAGCAGCACGGACCTGATCCTCCATAACCAAATCCACATCCCGGCAACCAGCAAAACCCGAAAATGAGCAATAGTATCAAGAGGACAATAAACAGGCCATAACCAAAGCCGTAACCGGACCCTGCATAACAAGGCGCAGGAGCCGGATAACCATAGCTGCATCCGTATGGTCCATAGTTATATCCCATCGTAAAAACCCCCTTTCCCTAAAAAATTCCCTATCATTATATGAATATTTGCCTTCGTTCGTTTGGGAATTCATCCAGACTGATTTGAACATTTAACACTTTCATGATTTCTTTTAGTGGGACAGGCACGAACAAGCCCACTGTTGCATAGGTATGAATAGGGAAGCCAAAGAAACGGGGGATGAAACCAATGCCCGGAATACTTACAGTTGTCGGTTATATTATCAAAGAATTTTACTTATTCGTTTCCTATGTGAAAAACAATGCTTTTCCCCAGCCCTTGTCATCTCAGGATGAAAAGAAATATCTGAAGCTTATGAGTGAGGGAGACGGTGATGCCCGTAACATCCTGATCGAGCATAATCTCAGGCTTGTTGCCCATATCGTCAAGAAATTCGAGAATACGGGCGAAGATACAGAGGATTTGATTTCGATTGGGACAATTGGTTTGATAAAGGCCATTGAGAGTTATTCGGATGGGAAGGGTACGAAGCTGGCCACATATGCGGCGCGATGTATTGAGAATGAGATCTTGATGCATTTAAGGGCGACAAAGAAAACGAAGAAAGATATTTCCCTGCATGATCCGATCGGTCAAGATAAAGAAGGAAATGAGATCAGTTTAATCGATGTTCTGAAATCGGAATCGGAAGATGTCATCGATACGATTCAGCTCAATATGGAAATTGAAAAAGTGAAAAAGTATATTGATATTTTGGATGAACGCGAAAAGGAAGTCATTGTAGGCAGGTTCGGACTGGATTTGAAAAAGGAAAAAACCCAGAGGGAAATCGCTAAAGAGCTTGGCATTTCCCGCAGTTATGTATCAAGGATCGAAAAACGTGCTTTAATGAAGATGTTCCACGAATTTTACAGAGCAGAAAAAGAGAAGGAAAAGAAGGCCAAAGGATAGGAATGGTAAAAGGCAAAGAGAGTGCGGGGAAATTTCCCCGCACTCTTTTTTTTTAATATTTATTTCTGATCATATCTGCAAATGCGTGATAAATCTCGATTCCCTGAAAAAGGAACAGGCGTGAAGCGGTTAAAGAAAAGACCCCTACCATAATTAATCGGAACCACATATGAATCACTCCTCCATTTTATTTTTTTATAAAATGTCAGAGCGTAAGGCTACGTAATTCGCCTGAAAAAAAACCGGGCCGAGATATCGTCGGCGAAGATCTGAGTGAAAATAAAGAAAACTTAAAATGGAAAATTCGAAAAAGAGAATAATGATAAGAGACTGCCAGGAACTAAAGGAAGGCACGAAAGGCTGTTTCTTGTCGGCCTTATCCCAATGGTGAACATCGGTATGTTCTTCAATGGTTAGCTGCTGTGCATCATGATGGAACTGTATGGGCAGTGTCCAAAGGAGCAGGATGATGGCAGACATGTGAATAAAGAATTTCATATGAATCAACCACCCCTTTCCCTAGAATATATTCATCATAACATGCTTTTAATCTGGGATATAGAAAAATGTTCTGAAAAATACTGAAAATTCATTTTAATTAGAAAAATATCGAATTTACCACTATAATGGGATTAGTGATAAAAAGGGGGCAATTTAGTATGGGATATTCTTTGACGTGGGATTTGGATATCTTTTTTAAAGGAGGAAGCTCTTCTAAGGAGTTCCTGGTTTTTTTAGATGAAATTAACGACGAGGTAAAAGAATTAGATCGACTTGTAAGCAATATCAATCCAGAAGGAAATGATGAGAGCGGTTTAATCCAGGCATTTGATCTTTTTAAAAATACAAATATGAAATCCACGCAGGCCCGTGCATTCATTGGATGCCTGGAAGCTCAAAATGCGCAGGATAAAAAGGCTGGTCAGCTGCGGATCAAACAAATGAAGATAGTCGCATCACTAAAAATGGTGTTAAGCAAGCTGGATGAAAAGTTGATACAGCTTGATGATGCTTTTTTTAAAAGAATCCTCGAAAAAGAACCATTGAATGAATTGAAATTCGTATTGAATGAACGTCGGGAAAAGGCAAAGGAAAAGCTTTCCGTGAAGGAAGAATCATTAATCACCCAATTGGCCATGGACGGTTTCGAAGGTTGGAGCCAAATGTATGATACGATCGTCGGTTCAATGACTATCCCTTATAAGGGTGAAAAGCTTTCTGTAGGCCAAGCGGCGAATAAATTTTCTGAGCCTGATGAAAGGAACCGGAAAGAATTATTTACGGCCTGGGAACAGGCTTGGGAGGAAAAAAGTGACCTTTTTGCCCGGACTTTGAACCACTTGGCTGGATTCCGTCTCAGTGTGAATGAAAAAAGGGGCTGGGATGATATTTTGAAAGAGCCTCTTGAAATAGGGAGGATGAAAAAAGAAACCCTCGAAAGCATGTGGAATGTAATTGCCGATCATAAGGAACCGCTTGTGAGGTTTTTGGAAAGGAAAGCGGAGTTACTGGATTTGGATAAATTAAGTTGGGCGGATTTGGATGCGCCGCTCGCTGTTACAGCAGAGTCCAAAGTAATGGATTATCAAGAAGGTGCAGACTTCATCATACAGCAATTCTCTAAGTTCGGGTCTCAATTAGCAAACTTCACCCAAAAAGCTTTTGAAGACAGCTGGATTGAAGCGGAGGACAGGCCAGGTAAGAGACCAGGCGGTTTTTGCACGGGCTTTCCATTAAATAAGCAGTCAAGAATTTTCATGACGTATTCGGGCACCCCATCCAATGTATCGACATTGGCCCATGAATTGGGACATGCATTCCATTCATATGCGATGAGGGATATCCATCCATTGAATCGGTCATATGCCATGAATGTGGCGGAAACGGCCTCTACTTTTGCTGAAATGGTCGTAGCGGATGCAGCTGTGAAGGAAGCGGCAAGTGAGGAAGAAAAGCTGGTGCTTTTAGAAGATAAAATTCAGCGTTCCGTGGCATTATTGATGAATATCCATGCCCGCTACTTATTCGAAACAAGGTTTTATGATGAGAGGAAACAAGGTTATGTCAGTGCCGAACGGTTGAATGAACTGATGATCGATGCACAAAAAGAAGCTTATGGCGATGCTTTAAGTGATTATAATCCAACGTTCTGGGCTTCAAAGCTCCATTTTTATATAACAGGTGTACCATTTTATAATTTTCCGTATACATTCGGATACTTATTCTCATTAGGCATATACGCGAATGCCCTGAAAGAACCAGCAGGATTCGAAGAAAAATATATTGCTTTGTTAAAGGATACCGGTTCCATGAAGGTCGAGGATTTGGCGGAGAAACATTTAGGCGTCGATTTGAAGACCCGGGATTTTTGGGAAGAAGCGGTCAATGCCTGTATGGAGGATGTAGAAGAATTCATGCGTTTGACCGACCCTCTGGTCCGAAAAGCTTAAGATGGGATTTCGGATGGAATATGAACGAAAAAAGCGGATGTCGGTATAGGACATCCGCTTCAGTTTGTAGACAAAAGGGGTTCGGAATTAAAAAATTCTGAAACCCTTTTGAAATTCCCTTTGAATTTTCGGCTAAAGTTAAGAGATTGGGGCTCTGCGAGCCCACTATGTTAGGCCATTTTTGGACCTCGCCATGTCCAATTGGCCATCTTCTTTAAATTAATGGCAGCGAAA
>NZ_JBHZPG010000078.1:0-1657 GCF_042788005.1 Peribacillus sp. YIM B13472 | reverse complement strand
GCTCATGCCTTTCTTACGATTAGTCAATGTCTTTGTTTGAATTAATTTATTAGTATTTAGAATGTACAGAGTGTTCAGGGTTACTAATAATAATTGGGTGACGAATTGTTAAATAAATGCATACAAAATAGACCTAGCCAACTTGGATTTTTTTACTAGGTCATTTGATTATGTTATTATTTATAAAACTATGATTTGGAGGCCAACCCGTAATCATAGTTCATATTGTGTGAAATAAGAAAGAAGATGTTCTTCAAAAGCTTATTCACACAGGCGATGGACGCAACTTTATGACATTTGTTATAGGGTTGCGTTTTTAATTTGTCGTAATACTCAACGATATGATTCCGTCCGTAACGTCTCTGTTTAATCATGTTCTGAATTATTAGGAACAGCAGTTTTCGTAAGTGTTTATTACCACGCTTATTAATTTTGTCCTTAAAATAGGTTTTTCCTGATTGGAATCGGCGTATGTCAATACCCGCATAAGCATTTAATTGTTTGTTATTCTCAAAACGGTGGATGTCTCCGATTTCTGCTATTAAGCGAACTGCTGTATTGGGGCCAATGCCTGGAAAACTCAAGATCACCTTGTATTCGCTGCGTTTTTCTGCTAATTGGACCATATCATTAATACATTGTTCCTTCTGTTGGAGAAGTTCTTGATAACGTCTAGCGTATGACCGTAGTTGCTCGCACAAAACATCCGATGAAGAAACAGCTGGATAGGACTGCTGGGACGCCTCAATTAGTGCGATTGCTTTCTTTTCTGCCATCGCACCCGAGATATTTTTATTTGTATTGGCACGTATTTTATTTTTAATAATTGTTTTTGAAAGTCCCTGAACAAAATCTGGATGTGGAAACAATTGGACAATGTTTAGAAATAAATCAGATTTAATGGTGAAGAGTTTTTCCAGTTCAGGAAAGGTCAACTGAATGACTTTATGCATGCGACTACGAGTTACCGATAATTCATCATCAAGCTCACTGTAAAATCTCGAAAGTGACTTCAACTGTTGAAACAGGGTGTCTGTCCCGTTTGTCTCCCTTCGGGAGACAGAGAAGTGAGTTAAAGCCAATTGATGGGCATCACTTTTATCAGTTTTATGAATCCTTAAGGCATCACATTGCTTTTTAGCCTCTAGAGGGTTTAAAAGGCAGTAGGAATAATAGTTATCACGCATAAAGCGTTCCAATTGCCGAGAATAGACACCAGTTGATTCGAACACAATATAAGGTTGGTCCTCATATCCTTCGGTTAATTCATCAATCCGAGCTCTTAACTTTTCAAACTCAGGTTTGGTGTGTTTAATTTCAGCTTCATAAATACATTTTTTCAAGCCATTATAAATGACCATGTAACTCTTTCCCATACTCACGTCAAAGGCAATTACATGTTTCATGTTATCCTCCTACAATTTTCTTAAATTGAAGCCTTCATCTTACACTTATCGACTCTAATTTCTTATACACGATCTCTAGGATCCAACATACTAAAACCTGATTCAAATAAGGTAAATGAAGAAGGTCCGTTTTAATTACGGATTCTAGATCCTAAGGCATGATCGACCTATTCTTCATTTCTACTATATAAAAAATAGTAGTGTGGACCAATGCCTTGGTCCGCACTACTAATCTTAGTATGTTTTAATTT